>JBDRIY010000076.1:0-10548 GCA_043815445.1 Candidatus Omnitrophota bacterium | reverse complement strand
GGAATTTACTGGCAGCAGCCGGCGAATAATTGGGGGGCTATACCTGATGCCGGTTATGATTTACAAGGAGCGGAAAAAGTTACCTTTTGGGCAAGAGGAGAAAAAGGTTCAGAAATAGTGAACGAATTCAAAGTCGGCGGTATTTCCAGCGGAGAATATATTGATTCTGACAGCGCGAGTATAGGCCCGGTTCAGTTATCTCAAGAATGGCAAAAATACGAAATTGATTTAAGGGGCAGGGACCTTTCTTATATGATCGGCGGCTTTGGCTGGGCAACTAATATTGACGTTAATGATCCTGAAGGTGTGGTATTTTATTTAGATGAAATTAGGTATGAGTAATAAAAATGTTAGATACTCAATGCACGATGCTCGCCTGCCCCGCGGCGAAGTTTTACGGGGATACTCGTTTTTGAAAACACTGATTATTGCCTGTTGCGTGTTATCAGCGGTTTGTTGTCCGCGGCTTGCTAACTGTTTTGCTTCGGAAATTAAAATTCAGCGGACAAAACAAGGCGGATATCAACTTTTTTTAAACGCTAAGCCTTTTCTAATACAAGGGGTGGGTTATAACCCCACCCCTGTAGGCAAGGGCTATGATTATAATTTTTTCTCTGACAAAAACAAACCTTGGCTTGTTGACGGCCCGCTTATGAAAAAAGCTGGAATAAATTGTCTGCGAATATACTCAACAGGAGATGATTTAGAAAAAGTAAAAGAGTTTACGCGGGATATGTATGAAAAATTTGGTATTTATACCGCTGTGAGTGATTGGATAGGCCTATGGGAATGGCCAAGAGCAAATTACGCTGATAATGAGTTTAGAGAAAAAACTAAGCAAAGAATTCTAAAAATAGTGGAAGCTTTAAAAGACGAAGAAGGGCTTTTTATGTGGATCTTAGGTAATGAGAATAATTATACTTTTTCAGGAAAAATTGGATTTTGGACTTCTCCGGAAATTGAAGAAATAGAAGAACCTATTCAAAAACAAATTAAAAAAGCGGAAATTTATTATTCTTTTATTAACGATCTATCCGTTGAAATTAAAAAAATTGACCCTGTTCATCCTACTGCCTTGGGAAATGGTGATGCCAGCTTCTTAAGCACAGCTGAGAAAATCTGTAAAAATATTGATATACTATCAATAATTACCTATCGTGGTAAAAAATTCGGCAACTTATTTAACGGGGTTAGAAAAACTTTTGATAAGCCTATAGTCCTTTCTGAATTCGGCTGTGATTCTTATGACGCTTATAATGATAAAGAGAATCAAGAAATTCAAGGGGAATTTTTACTTTCTCAGTGGGAAGATCTATATGAAAATACTTTATTGAGCGGTAATGAAAAAGGTAACTGTTTAGGCGGATTTACCTTTGAATGGAGCGATGAGTGGTGGAAACATGATGAAGGTTACAGCGCCGGATGGAGTATTCACAACAAAGAAGCAGGGTGGTCGGAAGGTTCATACTTTTTTGATATAAGGGCAAAAGGAAACTTGAATATGAATGAAGAATGGTTTGGTATTGTAGCCTTACAGAATGATATTGACGGCGGCGCGGACAAAAGAATTCCTAAAAAATCATTCTATATCTTAAAAGATTTTTTTTCCAGCCTTAAGCTCAATTCCTCAGGCTTAAACCAAAAAACAACAGCACCCTAAGAAAATGAAAAATTACCGAGTAGGCCTAAGTGGCTGGAACTTAGCAGTAATACTATCCTTATTGCTGCATACGGTTTTTTTCGTTAGCCCGTCTAATTTATTAAATAAAATTTTTACGAAAAAACCCCACCCCTTAGAGAAAAAAAACAAAGAGATAGAAATAATTCCTGAAAAAATAGATAAAATAATAAAAAAACCGCTAAAAGAATTTAACAACCCGGCTCCGCTTCCTTATACGGAAAATATTTTAAGTGATTTAATTAAAAAGACTAATCTTTCTTCTTTGGAAAAACCGCGGATTATTGAAAAAAGTACAAAAGAAATATTATTTTCTAAAATTCCTAAAAATATCGATAAAACCCTTAGAAAAAACCCTGCTTATATGAATTATTACCGTCTTATACGTGAAAAAATCAGAGCTAGCGCTTATCGCGGCTATGATAGTAAAGAAGAGGGCGAAGTCCTTGTTAATTTTGTGATACTTAATAATGGAGTATTGAGCAACGTTGAACTTAGCTCAGAGGCTGAAAATGGATTAGGGAAAATAGCCGTAGAAAGCATAAAAAAATCAGCGCCTTTTCCTATTTTTCCGGTAAAATTAAATGAATATTCAAAGCTGTATTTTAGTATCCCCATATACTTTAAAAATAATTGACAAAACAGGAGCTAAGACATAAACTATAAGTTCTAAATTTGTTTAAGTTTTATTGAATTAATAACCTTTATGAGGCCCTTTGACTTCGCTCAGGGTCAATTCGACTAGAGCTTTTTCTGTAAAAAAGCTAAGTCTCATTGAAATGATAAGAAAACCTATAGTAAGCGGACAGTTTTATCCTGAAGATAAAGAAGAATTAAGCAAAGTAATTGAGGCTTACCTTTCTTGTGAGGCTTCCCGAGTAGGCCTAAGCGGAAAAATCTCAGCTAAAGGTATAATTCTTCCTCATGCCGGATATTCTTATTCCGGTAAAGTAGCTGTAACAACAGTAAACAAGGTTCTTCCTAAAAAGAAGCTTATACTTTTAGGAACAAATCATTCCGGAGCAGGACAGGATTTCAGCCTTTGGGCAAAGGGGTCATGGGAAATACCCTCAGGACAAATTAAAATTGATGAAGCTTTAGCCCAATCAATATTATCTAAAGGCAGCCGCGTAAAAGAAGATTATTTAGCTCATGAATTTGAACATTCCCTGGAAGTAGAGTTGCCTATTCTTCAGCATATTTTTGGTAAATTTGAATTTATTCCTATATCTTGTAAAACATCAGCGTTAGAAGCATATCAAGAAACAGCAAACCAAATATTTGAAGCTGTAAAAAATATTAAAAATGAAATTTTGTTTGTCGCTTCAACTGATTTAACTCATTATGAACCGGACTCAACTGCCAGAAAAAAGGATAGAATAGTACTTGAAGCTATTATAAATTTAGATGAACAAAGCCTTATGGAAAAAGTTTATAGAGAAAATATAAGTATTTGCGGATTAGCACCGGCAGTAGTGTTACTTTTATGCCTTAAAAAATTAGGAGCCAGAAAAGCCCAAGTAGCGCTTTATCAAACTAGCGGGGATGCTTGCGGCGATTATAATTCTGTTGTAGGTTACGCGGGGGTGATTATAAAATGAATGAAGAAGCTAAAAATGTAGACAAGAACTGGGAAGAGCAAGTAGATAAAGAGAAACAAAAAGCATTGGAAAAAGGAGAAGCATACCATCAGCCTACCTTTACTGTATTTTTGTCCTCCTTAAGCATACAGGCAATGATCGCTGCGGGAAAGATAGACAATCCTTTGAGCGGTAAAAAAGAAGTAAGCCTTGAACAAACGCGTTTTTTAATCGACACTCTTCAAATCATCAAGGATAAAACAATTAATAATCTTACAACTCAAGAAGAAACTTTGTTAAATGATTATTTATTCAATCTGCGAATGATCTATGTCGAAGCTAAAAAAAACAGCTCATCAAACGGGTAATATCAAAATTTATATGAAAATTACAAATTCCAAGCACCAAATAACAAATAAACTCCAAATTCCAATTTTCCAATATTCAAAAATATCAATATTCTTCGATATTATTTTGGAATTTTGATCATTGAATATTGGAATTTATTTGAGATTTGGAAATTGTTATTTGGAATTTAAGTAAACCTTTAACAGAATCATCAACTATCTGAGAATAAAGACGGTATGCCTATAATGCTGATAGAGGAACTGATAGAGGAGTCTTAAAAAAATACTTAAAAAATCTGATTTTTAAGGTATAATTGAAAAGGTATAATCGGATAATCTGTATGAGACCCTTCGAGTACTCAGGGTTCAATTCAGCTAGAGCTTTTTCAAAGAAAAAGCTAAGTTTCATTGAATATGATAAAAGATAAATTAGCTAAAATAGTCTCTTTATGCAAGCGCAGGGGGTTTGTTTTTGGGGGGTCAGAACTCTACGGCGGGCTTTCCAGTATTTGGGATTATGGGCCTTTAGGCGCTAAACTTAAAAAACGGATAAAGGATATCTGGTGGGATATCTACGTTGAAAAAAGGGAGGATATTGCCGGTTTAGACAGCAGTATTATCATGCATGAAGGAGTTTTTAAAGCTTCAGGGCATTTAGAGGGATTTACTGATTTACTGGTTGACTGCCCTAGCTGTAAGAAAAGATTTCGTTTGGACAAACTTGAAAAAACACAAGAAAATTTACATAAATGCCCTGGATGTAATGAAACTATTGATATCGAAACCAGCAAACCCCGCCAATTCAACCTTATGCTTAAAACTAATATGAGTGCCACTGAAGATGATCCTCACTACGGATATCTTAGGCCGGAAACAGCTCAAGGAATATTTGTCAATTTCAATAATGTTTTAAATACAACTAACAAAAAGCTTCCTTTTGGAATAGCTCAAATTGGTAAGGCTTTTAGGAACGAAGTTACTACCGGCAGTTTTATTTTTAGAATGAAAGAGTTTGAACAGATGGAAATAGAATATTTTATTAACCCTAAGGACGCGGATAAAGCTTACCAATATTGGGTTAATGAACGATTTAATTTTTATGTAGAAAAAATGGGCATAGCTAAAGAAAACTTAAGATTAAGGGAACATAACAAAGATGAGCTTGCTCATTATGCTAAAGCCTGTACCGACATTGAATTTAATTTTCCTTTTGGCTGGAGCGAACTGGAAGGAATAGCTAACAGAGGAAATTTTGATTTAAGTGAACATTCTCGAGTAAGCAAGAAAGATTTATCTTGTTTTGATACTGATAAAAAAGAGAAATTTACGCCTTTTGTTATCGAGCCTTCAGCCGGTGTTGACCGTACTTTTTTCGCGGTGATATCAGATGCTTTTTATGAAGAAGAGGTGAGAGAAAGAAAACGTACGGTTTTAAAATTAAAACCTGAACTATCGCCTTATTTAGCCGCGGTTTTTCCTTTATTAAAAAATAAACCGGAAGTAGTAACCTTCGCGAAAAGTATTTTTTATGATATAAAAGATAAAATGTCAGCTCTTTACGATGATACTGCGGCAATCGGTAAACTCTACCGCCGCCAGGATGAAATAGGAACTCCTTTTTGCGTAACGGTTGACGTCCAAAGTATTGAAGATAAAAAAGTAACTATTAGAGATAGAGACACTATGCGCCAAGACAGGATTGAAGCAGATAAGATTTTAGAATTTATTGAGAGCAAAATAAAAAAGGGAGTTGACTCATGCAGGTAGAAACGGCAGTAAACGAGAAAAAAGAATTTAAAGGGGGAACAAAAAAAATGGCGGAAAAATATGTGTATTTTTTTAGTAAAGAAGAAGCAAGCGGTAACGCGGCAATGAAAAATCTTTTAGGGGGTAAAGGAGCGAATTTAGCCGAGATGTGCAGTATTGGCTTGCCGGTTCCTCCGGGCTTTACAATAACAACCGAAGTTTGTAAAATTTATTATGAAAACAAAAAAAACTATCCTAAAGAGTTACAAGGCCAGATCGAAGAAAGCCTTCAAAAATTAGAAAAAACTTTAGGCAAGAAGTTCGGTGATAAAAATAATCCGCTTTTAGTTTCCGTGAGAAGCGGAGCAGCGGTTTCTATGCCGGGAATGATGGATACTGTTTTAAACTTAGGGCTTAATGCTGAAGCGGTAGAAGGGTTAGCTAAGCTTACCGGAAATCCCCGTTTTGCTTGGGACTCATATAGAAGATTTATCCAAATGTTTTCAGATGTAGCAATGGGAGTCCCTCATCACGCCTTTGAGCATGAACTTGAGGAAATAAAAAGGTCTTTAGCTAAAAAGAAAGGTATTAAAGGCGCGGCATCCTTAGTTCAAGAAGCCTTGAATAAGCTAATTCCCGATACTGCCCTGGGCGTAGATGAATTAAAAGAATTAGTTCGCCGCTATGAAGCGGTTTATAAAAAGTATAAGAAATCAACATTTCCTCAAAATCCTGAAGAACAACTTATGGCTGCTATTACCGCGGTTTTCGGTTCATGGAACAATGATAGAGCTATCGCTTATAGAGAGATTAATAACATTAAAGGGCTCATAGGAACAGCAGTTAATGTTCAGGCTATGGTTTTCGGGAATATGGGCGAAAATTCAGGGACAGGAGTAGGTTTTACCCGTGACCCTTCAATAGGAACTAATGAATTGTATGGCGAGTTTCTTATGAACGCTCAAGGTGAAGATGTTGTTGCCGGAATACGCACGCCTCTTCCTATTGAAGAGCTTAAAAAAGAAAATAAAGAAGTTTTTGGACAACTTCAGCAAATAAGGCTTCAGCTCGAAAAACATTACGCTGATATGCAAGATTTTGAATTTACTATAGAGAGTAAAAAGTTGTATATGCTTCAAACCCGCACAGGAAAAAGAACAGCTCATGCCGCTGTTCAAATCGCCGTAGATATGGTTAAGGAAAAACTCATAGATAAAGAAACAGCGCTTTTAAGAATCGCGCCTGAACAAATAGACCAGCTGCTTCATCCTATGTTTGACGAATCTGAGGAGAAGAAAGCCAAGATTTTTTCTAAATCAGGGCTTCCAGCTTCTCCGGGAGCGGCAATAGGCCAAGCGGTTTTTACCGCTAAAGACGCGGAAGTTTGGAAGGCTGACGGAAAAAAAGTAATTTTATGCAGGCTCGAAACTTCGCCTGAAGATATAAGAGGTATGCATGCTTCAAGCGGAATTTTAACCGCGAGAGGCGGAATGACTTCTCACGCGGCAGTTGTAGCCAGAGGAATGGGAAAATGCTGTATTGCCGGAGCCGGCGATATAACAATTGACAGCCCTAAGAAAAAGATGTATGCCGGCAGCGCGGTAATTAAAGAAGGGGACTGGATATCGCTCAATGGGAATAAAGGTAGAGTT
Organism: Candidatus Omnitrophota bacterium; assembly: GCA_043815445.1. GTDB lineage: Bacteria > Omnitrophota > Gorgyraeia > Duberdicusellales > 4484-171 > JBDRIY01. The sequence continues at coordinate 3,545 of JBDRIY010000076.1, read as the reverse complement.
TATTTTGAAAAAATAAAATTAATTCCGCCTAAAATGAGCGGCCCTTTTGGAATAATCTTAAAATGGGCTGATGAGATTAAAAGGTTAGGCGTGAGAACTAACGCTGACACTCCTCATGACGCGAAGGCAGCGGTTGACTTTGGCGCTAAGGGTATTGGATTATGCAGGACAGAGCATATGTTCTTTGAGGGAGATAGAATAGTATCTTTTAGAAAAATGATTGTAGTTGCTCCTGAAGTAAAACAATTAAGAGATATAATTAAGCAAGAAAGTGATAAGGTAAAGATAAAAGAGTGGGAAACAAAGCTTAAGGAGCCTCTATCCCAATATTTAAAGGCGCTAAGAGAGCTTTTACCTCTTCAACGTAAAGACTTTGAAGGAATATTTAAAGCTTTAAAAGGATATCCTTGCACTATAAGGCTTCTTGACCCGCCCCTGCACGAATTCTTGCCTCATGACGCCAGCGGCCAAAAAAGACTTGGAGAAGTTTTAGGGGTCAAACTTAAGGAAATCGAAAGAACAGTTGAATCAATGAAGGAATCAAATCCTATGCTTGGGCATAGGGGGTGTAGGCTGGGGATTAGTTATCCGGAAATAACCCAGATGCAGGCACAAGCTATAATAGAAGCCGCGATTAATGTATCTAAGAAAGGAATAAAGGTTGATCCTGAAATAATGATTCCTCTTGTAGGCAGCGTGGTGGAGTTATCCTTGCAGAAAAAAATTATACTTGAGACTATTGAAAAAATAAAGAAGCAAAAGAAGATCGAAAAACTTCCTTTTGAGGTTAAAATCGGAACAATGATTGAAGTTCCCAGAGCAGCGGTTACCGCGGATGAAATCGCTGAAGAAGCTGAATTCTTCTCATTTGGAACTAATGATTTAACACAAATGGGCTGCGGGTTTTCCCGTGATGATGCCGGAAAATTCTTAGGCGATTATGTTAAATTGGGAATATATGAAGACGACCCTTTCCAAACCTTAGATATTAACGGCGTAGGAAAGTTAGTCCAGATGGCAGTAGAACTAGGAAGAAAAACCAGAAAAAATATTAAGCTTGGTATATGCGGCGAACACGGCGGAGACCCTAAATCTATTGAGTTTTGTCACAAGATAGGCCTTGACTACGTGAGCTGTTCGCCTTACAGAGTTCCTGTTGCCAGGCTGGCTGCCGCGCAGATAGTAATAAAAGAGAAAAAACTAATAAGATGAAAAATAACCAAGATACAAGAAACAATAACCAAGCAATAACCAATAATCAAATTACAATAACCAAAAAGGGAAATTATTTGATTATTGAATATTGGTGATTGGAATTTGTTTGTATCTTGTATCTTGGTGATTGGTTATTAAAAACATAAAAAAGGAAATTTATGGAAGCAATTAAAGCTTATATACAAAGAATCAAAGATCTGCCTATACTTGAAAAAGACGAAGAGATAACTATCATAAGAAAAGCTAAACGGGGAGATAGAGAATCTCGGCGTAAGATTATCAACTCTAATCTAAAGCTTGTAGTGAACATTTCTAAACATTATACTAGCTTCAACCTTAGCTTAATGGATTTGATTGCTGAAGGCAATATAGGGCTTATGCGGGCAATTGATAAGTTTGACATCAGCAGGGGATACCGCTTTTCCACTTATGCTGCCTGGTGGATACGCCAGGCAATAACCCGGTCTCTGATTGATCAAGGTAAAACAATTCGTATTCCGGTTTATATGAGCGAGTTTATCGCGAAATATAGAAAAAGCAAGGAAGCTCTTCGTCAGAAGCTGCATAGAGAGCCTGCAAGAGGGGAACTTGCCAAACACTTGAGAACAACAGTAGACAAAATAAGTGAGGTTGAGCTATGGACGCAAAAGCAATCTTCTCTTGATGCTCCTGTAGGCACTGACGGTGAATCACAGCTAAGTGATTTTGTTAAAGGCGAAGAAGAACACGTAGGCCATTCTACTGAGATAAAAAGAATTTTTAATAAAGAAAGAGTAAACGATTTGCTTGATAATAATACTATTAGCGAAAGAGAAAAGGATGTTTTAAATCAGCGCTTTGGAATAACTGATGGAAAGCCCAGTACTTTGGCTAAAGTATCCCTAGAATTGGGGATATCAAGAGAAAGAGTCCGGCAGATAGAAAAGGAAGCTTTAGGGAAGCTAAGAAAAATAGCTTTAGCAGATCAGAAAGAAGAAATATAGCATAAGTATTGTTCCGGTTCGCGGGGGATGTTGATGAAAATCCCTATGGGATTTCCCTCAACGCTCGCCGGAATTCAATTCTCCGCCTAAGGCGGATCATTGATTGGAGGTTATAATGGATTTAGCAAAACATATCAGAGATATTCCTGATTTTCCTAAAGAAGGTATTCTTTTTCGCGATATAACTACTGTTTTAAGTAATACTCAGGCATATAAAAAATCTATAGACGAGCTTGCTGAGCTATTAAAAGACAAGGATATTGATTATATCGTAGCTGCTGAGTCCCGAGGATTTATTTTCGGCGGAGCTTTAGCTTATAAATTAGGGTGCGGTTTTATCCCGGTAAGAAAGCCCGGTAAACTTCCTTATAAAACCTATAGTCATTCTTATTCACTGGAATATGGAGAAGATTCTTTAGAAATTCATCAAGATGCTTTTCCTGAGGGATCAAGCATTTTAGTTTTAGATGATTTGTTGGCTACAGGAGGAACTGCTTTGGCTTTAGTAAAGTTAACCGAAAAACTAAAAGGCAAAATTGCCGCGGCAGCCTTTCTCATTGAATTAACAGCTCTTAAGGGCCGAGAGAAACTTCAAGGTTATCCTGTCCTTTCTTCAATCAAATACTGACATTTTTTTCTGTCCTTTGTGTTATGTACGCGCCTGTAGCTCAGCAGGACAGAGCGCTAGCCTCCTAAGCTGGAAATGGCCGTTCGAGTCGGCCCAGGCGCACGTTTTACGCTCTTTACCAAGTGATATTAGAGAGGGAAGAAAAATTGACATTATTTATAGAAGGGTTATAATACAATTGTTCTTTAAATCAAGATATGTTTTTCAGTGCTGCAAAGCTTAATAGGGAATTCCGTGAAAATCGGAAACACTCCCGGTGCTGTAATCCTTGTTAGACGCGGATATACACGGATTTGAAGAAACGCGGATTCACGCGGATGAAAATTTGTGATTAGCTGTGTTTAAAAACTTTGTTGGTGTTTTGGCCCACTATTCGTCTAAGACGAATGGGAAGGGGCTGATAAAGGAGGGAAGTCAGAAGACCTGCTGAAAAAATGAAATTTAGATTTTGCGCGTTACAAGTCTAAATTCGCGGGCCAAGAAATCAGGGTGCACCCCGGCAATTATGTCGGGGTATTTTTTTTTGGCATCCTTTTAGGATGCCTGATAATTTCTAAGCTAAGTCAAACGTTTTTTTTGGTTCTTTCTTATCCGAGTTGATAGAAAATACATAAGTACCTGTTAGAGAGGGGTAAATAAAAAAACATCGATTACCATACAGAAACCTGATATAGTTGGGTTACCAAAGCTCAACAAATCAGGAGGTAATCGATGCATAA
>JBDRIY010000075.1:0-20421 GCA_043815445.1 Candidatus Omnitrophota bacterium | reverse complement strand
CATAGCATAGCCTAAAGCATGAGCTATTCCTGAATCAGGCACTCCGGAAACTATATCTATCTCAATATCTTTATCTTTTTTAGCCAAACATGCCCCACACCTCTCTCTGGCAACCTCAGCGCTAATGCCCTCGTAACTGGATGCTGGAAAACCTGTATATATCCAAAGAAATGTACATATTTGGTTGATACCATTACCTGGCCGTTTTTGAACTAAGCCCTGTTCGTTCAAAAGAACTACTTCTCCCGGAGCAAGATACTTTTCAATCTCAAAATTAAGGTTAGAAAAAGCATTTGTTTCCGAAGTTACAGCCCAAGCTCCCTGTTTCTTACCTATTATAAGAGGAGTATAGCCCAATCTGTCTCTTGCCGCGTAAATTCCTTCTTTGGTAAGTAAAAGAAGAGAGCAGGAACCATCTATAGCCTCAAACACCTTTTCTATCCCTTCTGTTAAATTACTGCCCTGGTTTATCAATTTGGCTATAAGCTCAGTTACATTTACCCCGCCTTTAGCAGTCACCTCGCTAAAAGATATTCCTTGTTTTAAAAGGCCTGCTGTAAGGCCTTCTTTATTTTCAATAAGGCCGCAGGTAACTATGCAAAAAGGCCCGAACTTAGAATTCAAATAAACCGGCTGTTCATCAAAATCGCTGATAACGCCTATACCCTTGTTGCCTTCCATACGCGTACTATCTTCATAAAATTTTGATTTAAATTGAGACTGGCTTATATTATGAATCTGACGGGTAAAACTCTTTCCTAAAACTACCATCCCTCCATATTCAGTTCCCATATGCGAGTGATAATCCGTCCCGTAAAATAAATCCTGAGTACAGCTGCCTTTAGAAGATATAACTCCGAATATTCCACTCATGTTACCTCCTCAATGATCCGCCTTAGGCGGAGAATTGAATTCCGGCGAGCGTTGAGGGAAATCCCATAGGGATTTTCATCAACATCCCCCGCGAGCCGGAACAATACTTATACTATTTATTCAAATAATACTATTTAAAATACGTAATCGCGTTTTCAAAAAATTTCAACCCAAAAGGAAAAACTTCTTGGTCTTTCCAAAACGGCGAATGATGCCTAAAAATAAACCTTTCAGGATGAGGCATAAGCCCTAAAATTTTCCCTGAAGAATCAGTTATACCGGCAATATCATTTAATGACCCATTAGGATTAAAAGGATACTGTCCCGGCTTAGCATCTTCGCGAACATACCTCAAGGCAGCCTGAGCCTTATTTTCTATTTTATCCAAAATATCACTTTCTGTATAAAATTTTCCTTCTCCATGAGCAACCGGCAAATTTATGATTTCCGGCAGCCCTTTAAACCAAATGCTCTTGGACTCCACTTTTAAATAAACCCAGCGATCCTCAAACCGCGCTGAATCATTAAATGTTAAAGTGACCTTTTGCTTAAAGTCTAAATCCGGCAGTATCCCTGTTCTAACCAAAACCTGAAACCCATTACATATACCTAAGATTAACCCTCCTTTATCAATGAACTTTTTTAATTGTTCCTTTAACCAATAAATAAATTCTAAGGAGAGTATTTTTCCCGCGCCTAAGTCATCGCCGTAGCTAAAACCTCCGGGCAGGCAAAGAATCTGATAATCAGAAAGATTTTTTTCGTTCTTTACACGGTTAATATGATAAAGAAAAGTTTGGGCGCCCGCTTTCTTAAAAGCAAATTCCGACTCTTTATCACAATTTGTGCCGGCAGTCCTGATAATTAAAACTTTTGGCTTCATATTCTTGATTCTCGATACTCGATGATAGATACTCGATGCTCGATGCTAGATATTTTACGAGCTATCAAATATCGTGTATCGAGTATCTATATTTATTATCTAAATTCCTTGAAAGTATCCATCCATGGTTTTCTTAAGGCTTCTATTTCTAGATTAATGATTTCCTTGCCTTCACTATCGTTAATAACCAGCCTTTTCTCTTTACTAACACAGCCGATAAGGCCTAAAGGCACTTGTTTTAGCTCTTTTTCAAAATCAGCTTTTCTTTCTTTGTCTACCTCCACAATAAATCTTGAAGGCGATTCAGAAAATAAAAGTTCGTAATTAAGCATTTGCTCAGACTGAGGAACTTCTCCTAAGAATATATTCGCGCCCAAATCTGAACTTATACACATTTCAGCAATACCCAGGCCTAATCCTCCTTCTGATAAATCATGGCAGCAGCTAACTAGCTCTTTATCCATAGCCCGGCTTAAGGCTTCAAAAACCGGCTTAGCCATTTTTCTATCAACTTTAGGAACTATACCTGTTTTTATCTTCAAATTTCTAAAATATTCGCTAGCGCCTAACTCCGGCTTTGTAAAACCAATAATATATATTAAACTCCCCGCTTTTTTAAAATTAGCGGTTACTACCTTACGCCAATCATCAATAATAGCTACTGCTGAAATCAAAAGCGTGCCGGGAATAGAAATATGCTTATCCCCAACCATATACTCATTATAAAGGCTGTCTTTTCCGGAAATAAAAGGCACTCCAAAATAAGTTGAAAAATCATAGCAGGCTTTTGAAGCCCTGACTAATCCCCCTAAAACTTCTTCGTTTAAAGGCGAGCCCCAACTAAAATTATCAAGAATAAAAGTTTTATTAAGTTTTGCTCCGGCGCAAAGGATATTTCTTAAAGCTTCATCTATGGCCAAACAAGCCATATGGTAAGGATCAATATCGGAATAAAAAGGGTTTATGCCTATGGCTACAGCCGCGCATTTATCACTGGCTAAATCAGGGCGTATAACAGCGGCATCATTTACCCCTGTATTTTCTATACCATAAATAGATTTAATTACTGAGGCAGCCTGAACTTCATGGTCATACTCTCTTAAAACCCAATCTTTACAAGCGATATTTGGGCTGGATAAAATATTTTTTAGCTCATCATTATAGGCGTTTTTTTCCTTAAGCTTAAAATCATCTTCTTTTTTATCAATCCAAACTGCTTTCTTCTTCAGCTTAGGTAAATGAAAAATAAAATCCATATTAAGCTCACAAACTTTATTATCCTGGTAAAAAAGCTTCAGCTTATTATCCGCGGTAACTTCCCCTACAACTGTTAAGCCCGCATCCTCTTCGTCAAAAATCTCTTTTAACTCCGGTAGTTTCTCTTTTTGGGTAAAAAATACCATTCTTTCCTGAGACTCAGATATCCATATTTCAGTATAAGTTAAACCTTTATATTTAAGGGGAATTTTATCTAAATTAACTTTAACTCCATGTTCCCGCGCTAATTCAGTTATCGCGCTGGAAATCCCTCCTGCTCCGCAATCAGTTATGGAGTTAAACAAATTTTTATCTCTTGCTCTTAATATTGCTTCCGTAAGCTTTTTTTCTTCAATAGGGTTGCCTATCTGCACCGCGCTGGTTAAACCCACTGTCTGTTCATCCAGCTCTTTAGAAGAAAAAGTTGCTCCGTGTATTCCGTCTCTCCCGGTTTTAGCTCCGGCTAAAATTACTAAATCGCCGGGTTTAGACTTTTTAAACGATTTATCTCTATGAAGAATCCCTAATGTTCCGCAGTAAACTAAAGGATTACCTAAAAATCTCCGGTCAAAAAGAACTGCTCCGGCTACAGTAGGAATACCCATTTTATTGCCATAATCCCTTACGCCTTCTACAACACCTTTTATGACTCTCTTGGGATGAAGAAGCCCCTGAGGCAAGCTATCGTAACTTATATCCCAGGGAGAAAAGCAAAATACATCAATGGAAGCAAAAGGCTTAGCTGAACAGCCAGTTCCTAAAATATCTCTTATCACTCCTCCAATTCCGGTAGATGCTCCGCCGTAAGGTTCAAGGCTTGAAGGATGGTTGTGAGTTTCTACCTTAAAGCAAATATTATAATCTTTGTCGAACCGAACAATGCCTGAATTATCATCAAATACAGACACGCATTCCAAAGAATTAATTTCTTTAGTGGCTTTCATTATAGTTGATTTCAAAAGATTGTTGATTACCTCTTTCTTTATCAAATTACCCTCTGAGTCTTTTTCCTCATACTCAATGATTCCCCTGAAAGTCTTATGGCCGCAATGTTCTGACCAAAGGGTGGCTATAGTTTCTAACTCGCAATCAGTAGGGCCGCGGCCTAAATCCTGAAAATAACCCTGAATTATCTTCATTTCATCTAAGCTTAAAGACAAACATCCTTGGTTAGAAATATTAATAAGCTCGTTTTCGCTTGAATTAAGTATATCTATCTTGACTAAATTGAATTTATAAGCTTTGCCCGCGAACTCATCAAGAGTATTACTATTTTTAACTTTTTCATACTCTAAAATATGCTCAATTAAAGGGTTAAACAAGACCTTAGGGGCAAGATATTCTATATCTTCCCGGCTTAAACCTTCAAATTCATAAAACTTAGCGGTTTTGGCACTTTTAATAATCAAAGATAAATCCTTAATAGCTTTTTCCAAAGACATAGCCGCGATATCACTAACTCCGGGATTATGGGTAATAAGTATTTGGCAGGAATCCGGTTTTTCTTTGAAAAACCCTTGTGTTAAAAAATAATTCTCAATTACCGGATCAATCAAAAGCTGAGAAGCTATATCCCCTATTTGTTCGCGGCTTAAATCTGAATCAATAAAGTAAGTTTTCCGGAAGCAAACCTTAAAATCCTTAAACCGGCCCAAATCTCTTATTTGAGCAAAAAGCTTCGGACAAGGCTGCCTTTTCTTAGAAAATACGTCTATTCTCCAAATCATTTTTATGGTGGGAAATTATGTTGCTGGTTAAAATAAAAATAACACTGTCCTATTATACGGCAAAAGAAAGATGTGGCAATAGTAAAATTCCAATCTATTTAATCGCCAAGCTCTTTACGGATTTGATTTTCGATGTTGGCGCGGTGTTGGCGCCGATTGCGGATAAAATCTTTTTTGATTTTCTCAAATAATTGAAAATATTTTTCTTTTTCAAGTTGAGATTCCACGCAGTCAGGCTCAAATGAAAGCGCGTTTAAAGCATCTTCAACATCTTCCGGGTCAAATTTAACTACATAATGACTGCCTTCAGCTTTCGCCTTTCTAACATTATCATCCAAAAAAGGCTCTAAATACACAACACTCTTCAACAACCCCAGCTCTTCTTTGGTCAGTAAAAAAGATATTTTCATTGGTTTCATCGGATACTCCTTGAATAATTATAGGTTCTGTCAAAAATTTAATTAAATTCCAAATAACAATTTAAACCTGCTTTATGTAATTTTTATAGTTATTTATATGTAATTGAATTTTATATCTTTTAATATTTTTTGCAAGAAATTAATGTTTTCATCTTCCTTTTATACTATCCCCCATTTGGCCTTGGTCAGTGAAGCTGAAATAGGTGTTATTTCCTATGATGATGTGGTCTAGGACAGTTATTTGCAGGACTTTGCCGGCTTGACATAGTTCTTTGGTGAAATCTTTGTCTTCTCGGCTGGGAGTTGGGTCGCCTGAAGGGTGATTATGGACACAGATGATTGAAACGGCAAAATGCTGAAGAGCTTGCTGGAAGATTTCTCTTATTATCGGGTTAGCTTGGTTTACTGTTCCTTGGGTTGACTCTACAATATTGATTACTTTGCTTTGAGCGTTTAGTAATAATACCTTGAATACTTCTTTTTTTAAATCTCTCATTCTGATTAAGAATATTTCGGCGGCGTCTTTTGAAGATTTTATTCTAGGATTATTTTCTTTTATTTCTTCTTCTTTAAACCTTCTGCCAATTTCAATAGCAGCTTTGATTTGAGCGATTTTTGCTTCACCTAAACCTTTAAATTCTTTCCAGTGGGATATATCGGTGTGTGATAGATTACGGAAGGTTTTGAATTTTTGTAGTATATTTCTGGCTAAATCCATAGCGCTTTGGCCTTGGACACCGGTGCGCAGTAAAATCGCTAAAAGTTCAGAATTACTAAGAGTGTGCTCGCCGTTTTTTATTAGTTTTTCTCTGGGGCGGTCATCCTTAGGCCAATTTTTTATCCCGGTTTCGCAAAGTTCAACTTGTTTTAACTCCGCCATCGTTTACTCCCTCTCAATGAAACTTGGACTTTCCGCGGGAAAGTCCCTAGTTGAATTGAATTCCGGTGAGCGTTGAGGGAAATCCCGCAGGGATTTTCATCAACATCTTCGCGAGCCGGAACTATACCTGTTTTCTACTTTAAAAATAAAAAAACCTTCACACAATATAATTTATCGGTGAAGGTTTTACTTTTTTAAAGTCCGGGATTTAGCCCTTCTTAACTCGGGACTTGAACCTAATTGTATTTATACTTTACCTCTTAAAAATAAAGTTGTCAATGGATTTAGAAATTTTTTTTAAATAAATCTCAAAGCGCCGCTATCCTCGAGCTTATTGCTCAATATACTTAAAGCTATAAACTGCTTTTGATAATTTCTCAAAAAGTTTTTCTTCATGAATAAAAATAGGCGAAGCGTCAGTAAGTTTTGAAAGTCCTTCCCAAAAACCAAACCAGCCAAGAGGCATAAGAATTATGCCGATAAGCTCTCTGGTTAATTCGCTTAAAAACTTAAAATACGCGGCCAAGGTTAGAAAGCTTAAAGAAGATACCCCTACACATATAGAAACAACTCCCCAGATATATTTATGAATAAGGCCTTTTTTTATCTGTAAAAACCGATGCCGAAAATGTTTTTTTAATCTTTGAACAATCATTTTTTCCGACTCTTCGTTTTTTAAAAATTTGGGAGCATAAAATGTTATTGCAAAATTTCCTTTGAGAATTTCAAAATAGCGTTTTTTAAGCTCTTCTATAAAATCACTTGAAACAGTCCGCCGATTAAGCGGCTGAGGGTCAAAATCCGAAAAAATATCATCCCAAGTGTCAATCGCAATCGCGATTTCTTTCAAATCTTTTATTCTTTGTTCTATTTTCTTAGTATCATCCATAATATTATCCTATTTTTGCGGACTTTAAATAATTTTAGGGAATTAGGAAAAATCAAATCTTTTGTAAATCTTATCAATATTAGCCAGGTAGGCGTAAGGATTGAATATTTTCTCAAGCTCTTCTTTCTTTATAAGCTTTTTAAGTTTGCTGTCTTTTAGAGCTTCTTTTTGAAAAGTTGAGCCTTCATTTATAACTTTTAAAGCTATTTCTTGAACTATATCATAAGCTTTTATCCGTGATAAACCTTTGTCCATAAGTTTAATAAGAATTTTCTGCGAATAAACTATGCCTCTATTCAGCTCAATGTTTTTAAGCATATTTTTAGGCTTAACATTTAGATTTTTTACTACTTCTCTAAGCTTTTGAAGCATATAATCTAAGGTAATAGTAGAATCAGGTAAAATCACCCTTTCAACTGATGAGTGTGAAATATCCCGCTCATGCCAAAGGTTTATGTTTTCCGAGGCCGCGGACGTATTTGAACGCAAAAGCCTTGATAAGCCGCAAAGCCTCTCACAAATTATAGGATTTTGTTTGTGAGGCATAGCGCTAGAGCCTTTCTGTCCCTTATAAAACGGTTCTTTTGCCTCATCAACTTCAGTGCGGTGCAAGTGTCTAACTTCAGTAGCAAATCTCTCTGTAGTTGACCCTATTAAAGAAAGAATAAACAAATAGTAAGCAATTCTTTCCCGGGAAACTACTTGAGTAGAAATCTTAGCGTTGTTTATACCTATTTTCTTACAAATATATTCTTCAACTTCAGGCTCAAAATAAACAAAAGTGCCCACAGCTCCGGAGATTTTTCCGCAGGCGGTATAATCAAGGCTTTGGGCAAGAAGCCTTCTTTCTTCTTTTAAATCATTATATAGGTATAAGAATTTTAAACCAAAACTGTAAATTTCAGCGTGAACCCCATGGGTCCTTGCCATACAAAGAGTATCTTTATGCTTAAGGGCTTTTTTCTTGGTTTCGTCTATAACTGAATCCAAGTCTTTTAAGATAATTGTTGTGGCATCTTTTATCTGCCAGGCAAGTGTAGTATCCAAAAGATCGGAAGAAGTTAAACCCTTATGCAGGTATTGGGCGGCACTGCCCAATTGGCCGGATATATATTTTAAAAAAGCGACAATATCGTGATGGGTTTTTTCTTCTATTCTTCTTATTGCCTTAGGCGATATTTTAACCTTATCAAAAGCCTTGCTTACGCCCTTAGGTATTTTTTTACCCTTTTCCAAAGCCTCACACAACAAAGCTTCTATCCTTAAAAACCGCCTAAATTTCTCTTCTTCACTCCAAACCTTACTTATTTCAGCCGGGCTATATCTCTCAATCATCCTTTTTCCTCCATTTTAGTTGAAAAGATTATATTATCAGAACATTAATTCAGAGTCAATCAAAACTCTCTTTTTTGGCGGGAAAATTGGTTTTTTTGACGTCTTTTATGAAGTTAGAAACTGCCTGTTTTGTTTGAGAGAAAAAATCAGCATAAGGCCTGACAAACTTAAGTTTTTTACCTTTATAAAGGCCTAAAAAGTCATATAAAACAAGAACTTGCCCATCGCAGTATTTTCCAGCTCCGATTCCAATAGTAGGCATTTGGACGCTTTTGGTGATAAGGCGGGATACTTGGGAAGGGATACACTCTAAGACAAGGCTAAAAATCCCTAAATCCTGCAGAATTTTAGCTTGTTTGAGCAAGTTAGTAACCTCCTCCGGCTTTTTACCCTGAACCTTATACCCTCCTAAAAGATGAGCTGTTTGAGGAGTTAAACCAATATGACCCATAACCGGAATTTTAGCTTTAACTATTTTTTTAACTACCTGAGGACAATTTTTAAACCACTCTATTTTTACTGCCTCCGCCCCGGCAGATATAAACTTCTTAGCATAATAAACACATTTTTGAGGGTCTTTTTGATAAGCTTTGTAGGGCATATCAGCGACTACTAAAGAATTTTTAACCGCTTTTGCAACTGCTTTGGTATGGTTTAACATTTCAGCTATACTAATTTTGCGGGTTTCACTCATCCCCAAAACCACATTAGCCAAAGAATCCCCCACCAAAATCATATCCAAACCCGCCTCATCCAAAACCTTAGCAAAAGAAAAATCATAACAAGTAAGCATAGTAACCCTACCCCTGCCTTTTTTCTTTTTAATATCTTCTGTTGTTATTTTGTTCATAACAATTTAAATCTTCGCGCAAAACCTGTCTTGGGTTGTTTTCCGCAAAACGTTTTTTCCCCAAGCACCCTCACGGGCACAGACACTCATGGATTTTTTTGCCGAAGGCAAAAAAAAGCGAGGGAAAAAATCCGAGTGAACCCATTCGACTGCGCTCAGGGTTCATCCTGAGCATAATCGAAGGATGAAGTTTTTCCTCGCAGAGGAAAAACCAACGCTTCTGCGTCCACAATCCAAGACAGGGCCCGCGTGTATATTGAGCGCAAAATCGTATTAGCTTTTAAATTCAAAGAACCTCGGGTTGAGAATAAACCCTTCACAAAAAAAACACACACCCAAACTATAAAATCTACTGGAAAACACGAATGCTCTTTTTATTGTTTTCATCTAAAAACACCACAAATATTCTCATTGTAGAAGGAGTTTTTGAAAGAAACTCTTTTATTCCTTCCAGCCCCATAACAAAAAAAGCGCTAGCTAAGCTATCAGCAGTTGTGCAGTTCTGAGTAACCACGCTAACACTTAAAATATTATTCTTAACCGGATAACCGGTTTTAGGGTTAATTAGATGAGAATATTTTTCGCCGTTAAATTCAAAAAACTGCTCATAATCGCCTGAAGTAGCAATAGCTTCGTTCAACAAAACTTGATTTTCTATTATTCCAGCTAATTCTCCCGGATCTTTTATTCCCACTCTCCAAAAACTATTTACCCCGTTAGAAGCCCGTTTCGCAGCACCCGCCCAAGGCGGCTTGCTTCTAACAGGGTTTATACTTTCTTTTTTAAAGGATTCCGGTTTTCCTAAACAATATATATCTCCTCCGGCATTTATAAGAGCGCTATCTATGCCGGCTTGTTTTAATTTCTGAACCGCTTTATCCACCATATAACCTTTAGCGATAGCGCTTAAATCAATTTTTAGCCCCTTATTTTTAATTAAGACTGTATTTTCCTCAAGGTTAAGCTCTATACTCTCCATTCCCCCGAATTGCTTTAGCTTATTTATCTCCTCAGCTAAAGGAAAACTTTCAACATCTTCCTTTTGTATTAATTCTTTCCAAAAACTATATAAAGCACCGTTACTCACATCAAAAACACCGTTGCTCATTAAATAGGTTTGTCTTGATAAACTTAAAACTTCAATAAGCTCTTTAGACGTTTTAAAAGAAGCATTTTGACTACGGTTGAGGCGGGCTATTTCTGAATCAGAGTCATATAAGTTAAAAATCTTATCTAAGCGTTTAAACTCTTCATAAACAATCTTAGCGGCTCGGCTGTCCGGAGAAGTTACTTTTAAATAAGTTCCTGAAATTACAAAAGTATCTTTACGCAAAGGTTGAGCGCAGGAGCATAAAAAAAAACTAAAGGCTAAAATACAAAAAATAAAAGGCGCTTTTTTCTTATCTGGCGACAAGCTAATAAATTTATCCATAAATATCTATTTTTTTGAACAATACCGCGCGATAACTCTATTTCTTATCCCTCCCCGAGAAGTCCACTCTCCTGTTATTATTATTTCATAAGGGATTAATACTTTTTTTAAATCTTCTAAAATCTTATTAATAACATGTTCATTATAAACTCGGACATTGCGAAAAGAATAAAGGTAATACTTCAAAGATTTAAGTTCTATTAATTTTTGACGGGGAATATATTTTATAGTCAACAAAGCAAAATCAGGCAGGCCGGAAAAAGGGCAAACACAAGTGAACTCCTCACTGGTTAACTCTACAGTAATTCTATTTTTAGGATACTCATACTTAATAACCTGCAAAATCGTAGGATCTATATCCTTAACTAAAAATAGCTTGCCAGAGGTCTTCTTGGCTTTTTCTTCAATGGGAATAGGTTTTCTGTTTTTATAAATCATGGGTATTTATACGGGCGGGTTTCAACCCGCCCGTACGCGTATTCATACATATCTAACCTTATAGATTGTATTTTATACCATTATACGGGCAGAGGCAAGCGCCGCCTTAAATATCTAAACCAGCGTCAAATCCGAAACGGTAAGAGTAAAACTCCTTTAAAAGAGAAAAAAGCTCTTTCTCGCAACGCGGGCTTAAACTCAGCCTACAGGCCAAAGATAATCCTGTATTTTGAATATACAGAAGAGACTGCAAGGCTTGGCCGCTTATTTTTCGCGTATCTTTATTTTTTGCTGAACAATTCCGGCATATTAACCCCCCTTTTGAAATACTAAACAAGCCCTGCTCGGAATTAATGGCTTTTTTACAACGGACACAGTTTTGAAGCTCCGGCTTAAAGCCGGATAAGGTTAAAAATTTAATCAAAAAAAATATAAAAAATCTTAAAATCTTTTTCATCTTTTAATAAGCCTAAACAACTATTAACCAAAGTAAAAATTTCAAGGTTGCTATCCCAAAGTTCAGTAGTTTTATCCACAAGGTTGAAAAAACGGCCTGCTATTTTTGCTTTAGATAGGTTTTCTCTTAAAAAAGAGTAATCCGAAATTAAATCAGCGTGAGAAACAAGCCAAATTTCGCTTTTCTTAGGATAAAAAACAAACTCATTAAGGCTAAATATGTCAAGGCCAGATGAAAATTCCTTTTTTGAGGTATAGAATCCTTTAAATATTCCCCTTATTTTACCAAACCTATAAGTATAAAGAGTCGAGATCAAACTTGTTTCTCTAAAATTATATCTTTTTAAAACAAAACCAAGATCTTTTTTAATCATATCTACGTATCATGTTTTAAAAAACAGTAGGGGCGGCAGATCTGCCGCCCTTACGACATTTATTATACCATGCATTGTGCTACCTGTTACGGAAAATCTCTTTCAAAATCTCATCCTGTTTCTTCTCCATAACCGTCCTTTGCTTCTTAGTCCTGTCATCATAACCTACAAGGTGCAGAATTCCATGAACGAGATAACGGGTAAGCTCTTCTTTCCAGCCTAAACCCAGCTCTTTGCTTACTTTAACCGCTTGCTCCACTGAAACTACTACCTCTCCTAAATAATCAGATTCTAATTCATTCTTTAAAGGAAAAGCTATGACATCAGTGGAGTAATTCTTTTGGAAATACTTCCTGTTCAAAACTCTTATCAAACTATTATCAGATAAAAGAAAAGATATTCTGGAAGAAAGCCCGAGAAGAGCAAAAATTTTACTTAAATATTTTCGCAACTCGCCTAAATTTATTTTTTTAATTTTCTGCTGATTTAATATTTCAACGATCATTCTTAGGGTAACTAATGCGGGTATGAAAAACAGCATTTAGTATGCGGGTAAAACTTTGAGTGATTTTTTCTAAATCCTTTAAAGCAAGAGAACTTTCATCCAGTTCTCCCTCCATAAACCTTTTTTTAACTACTTCCCTGACCATTTCTTCTATCCGGGAAGGGTTAGGCTCTTCCAGCGTCCTTGACAGGGCTTCAATAGTATCAGCTAAAGACACAATAGCGATTTCTTTACTCTGCGGTTTAGGCCCTGGATAACGATATTCTTCTTCATGCTTTCCTTCAGGCTCCAGCTCTTTAGCTCTTTGATAAAAATAATAAACCAGGCTGCGGCCGTGATGCTGAGTTATAAAATCAATAATCTTAGGGTTAAGGCGGTATTTAACTCCTATTTCAGCGCCTTCTTTTACATGATTAAAAATAATAAGTTTACTCATTGAAGGCTTTAATTTCTTATGCATATCCTTATATTTTACTAAATTTTCAACAAAATAATCCGGTTTAATAAGTTTTCCAACATCATGGTAATAAGCTCCCACCCTTGCTAAAAGAGAATTGGCGCCTATTGCCTCAGCCGCAGTTTCGCTTAAATTAGCAACTACTAAAGAATGCTGATATGTTCCCGGAGCTTCTAAAATCAGGCGGCGAAGAAGAGGGTGGTTAAAATCAGAAAGCTCAAGAAGAGAAATATTAGTAACAACTTTAAATATATACTCAAATATCGGAAGAACTCCTAAAACAATAACTGAAGACACAACCCCATTAATCAGGCAAATTTTTAAAAGATTAAGGTCAGGCCCGGAAAGCACAAAAAAGCTTTGCTCCCTTTCCATAATAAAAGCGGCAATAAATTGTATGATTCCTGCCAATAAACCGGCTTTTATTACCTGAAAACGCCTTCGAACTCTAAAAACAAGCATAGCCGAAGTCAAAGAGCCGACAAACAAGCTAATCCCCAGATTAAAATTTCCGCCATCTACACTGGCGCTCAAAAATGAAATAAAAAAGGCAAAAAGAAAAGAAAGCTCTAAGCTGTCAAACAAAAGAGTAATTAAGGTAACAAAACCTATAGCCGCGATTCCATATCCTGATATTTTAAAAGTAACTGTAGTTAAAAGAGGTATTAAAATTGCTGTTATGCCTAATATAGCTAAATCTACATAAGAAGGCAGATTATCCAATTTCCTTAAAAACTTAGCGTAAAGAAAAAGAAGATAAGCAAGAATTAACAAAGGAAAATCTATGGCGTAAATAAAAAATATAAACCCCATAACAATAAAAAATACCGCGCCAATAACGAAATTACTGATATTAGCTGGAATTCCTTTGGTCAAAATCTTCATAAGCTTGAATTATTTCTTGGGTCAAAGGGTGCCTGACTACATCTTCTTTGCCTAAATTAATAAATTTTATACCTTTTATATCCTTCAAAATCTCTATCGCCTCTAATAACCCTACGGGTTTTCCTTCGGGAAGATCACTTTGAGTAATATCACCGGTTATTACTGTTTTAGAATCAAAACCTAATCGGGTAAGAAACATTTTTAATTGTTCACGAGTACAGTTCTGAGCTTCATCCAAAATAACAAAAGCATCATTAAATGTCCTCCCCCGCATATAAGCTAAAGGAACTATTTCAATAATTCCGGTTTCTAAATAATTCTCTATTGTTTCAGCCTCCATCATATCATAAAGAGCATCATATAAAGGGCGTAAGTAAGGGCCAATCTTGTCATACATATCCCCAGGCAAAAAACCTAAAGACTCCCCGGCTTCAAGCGCCGGGCGAGTTAATATTATTCTACGCACTTTTTTTTCTATTAAAGAATTTATAGCCATAGCCATAACTAAGTAAGTTTTTCCGGTTCCTGCCGGCCCAGTTGAAAAAACAATATCGTATTTAGACATCGCGTCAAGGTATTGCTGTTGGCCTTTAGTCTTAGGGAAAACTGCTTTTTTGCGCGCTGAAAAGACCTTTACCCCTGGAAAACTCTGATATTTTGGTTGAGATAAAGCGCTCTTAGGTAAATCTTTTTTTAAGTTATCCGGCTCTTTTTTAAAATTTTGAGAATCAAGGTATTGTTTCAATTCTTGCTCAGTAAAAACAATTCCTTCTTTACTTAAATTCACAATTTTCTCAAAGAGCTCGTACGCCGATGTAACCGCGGTTTTACTTCCCTTAATAAGAAAGCCCTGCGGATTAATAGTTAAGCTGACTTTTAATTCTTTTTCTAAAAGTTTTAAGTTGCTATCTTCAATACCGCAAATATTCTCCACACAGGAAAAATCATCAAGGACAATTAACTTTTGCATTTTCATTTAAGGAATCGTTATCTCTACTCCCGGATAAAGCTTATCAGGGTTCTTTATCGTGTTTTTATTAGCTTCATAAATTTTTTGCCACTTTTTCGTTGTTTTATAAAACTTCTGAGAAACTTTCTGCAGAGTATCATTCTTTTGAACAATATAAGTTATAGGCCCTTCTTGAGATAAAATTTTCTTAGCTTTGACAACAGTTATTTCTGATTCGTCATCGTTATCGATGATAACTTCTTCGTTAAAAATTTCCTTTTTAAAAGCCGGCTTTTTATTTATAGTAAAATCAGCCTCTTTCTGTTCAACTTCATCTTTATACGCTCCAAATTCAACTTCAATAACTGAAAATTTACGAGTATCTCCCAACCTGCTCTTTTTAGCCTCGGTTTTAGGAGTCCCGGCTAAAAAACCCTGATTTCCATCTGCTTCCCTATCTACTCTCGGCTGTTCAACTGTGTAGCTTCTTGTAGTAAGGCACCCTCCAAGAAATATAATACTTATAAAAACCCACAATTTTCCCATACCAACCCCCCTTCTTATTCTTGTTCTATTAACTCTACTCCAAGTTCTTTCAACTGTTTATCGTCAACGGCCGACGGCGCTTCGCTCAAAAGACAAATTCCCCTTTGAGTTTTAGGAAAAGCTATTACTTCACGAATACTATTTGAACCGCTTATTATAGCACACAATCTATCTATGCCAAACGCGGCGCCTCCGTGAGGAGGAGCGCCATATTCAAAAGCGCGTAAAAGAAATCCGAATTTCTCCTGAGCTTGTTTTTCGGATATGCCTAAAATTTGAAAAATCTTTTTCTGCAAAGGTATAGAATGAATTCTTATTGAACCGCTGCCCATTTCTTCTCCGTTTAAGACAAGGTCATAAGCCCTTGACCTTATCTTAGATAAATCCGGGCTATCTAAAAAGCCAATATCTTCCTGGTGGGGCGAAGTAAAAGGATGATGGCAAGCCTTCCAACACTTTTGCTCTTGATCTCGCTCAAATAAAGGAAAATCAGTAACCCATAAAAAATTATACTTTTCTCCTGTTTCTTTTCTTAAATCCGGTTTGTCACTGCCGTATTTCTCCATTGCCCGGGCGTGAGAAATCCTCATAAAAGGAATTTTTAACTCTACTCCTAAAACTTGGGAAAAAACATTGGCTAACATATTTTCAACTAAATCAAAAATATCCTCTTCTTCAATAAAAGACATTTCTATATCTAATTGAGTAAATTCAGGCTGTCTGTCTTTCCTTAAGTCTTCATCACGAAAACAGCGGACAATTTGATAATATCTGTCTAAACCCGATGCCATTAAAATCTGCTTAAATAATTGAGGTGACTGGGGTAAGGCGTAAAACTTTCCCTGGCTGAGCCTTGAAGGAACAAGAAAATCTCGAGCTCCTTCAGGGGTTGATTTAGTCAAAAAAGGTGTTTCCACTTCCAAGAAATCTTTGCTATTTAAAAAGTTCCTAAAGGCCTGATTAAGTTTATGGCGCTGAATAATTTTTTGAGAAACCGAGGCTCTTCTCAAATCAAGATAACGGTGAATTAACCGGGTTTCCTCTCCTACCTCAGTATAATCTTCAACATTAAAAGGCAAGTCAGCGGCTTCGCTTAAAATATCTAATTCCTGAGCGCAAATCTCAACAAAGCCGGTGGGAATTTTAGGATTTTCAGTATTTTTGGGGCGCAGCCCGGCAATACCTTTTACTTTTATCACGTCTTCTTTACTCAGTTTCTTTGCTTTTTCGTAAGTTTCCTTATCAGGTTTAGGAAGAAAAACTACTTGAGTAATGCCGTACCTATCCCGGATATCAATAAAAATAATTTTTCCATGATCCCTACGGGAAGCAACCCAACCGCACAAGATTGCCTCTTTGTTTATATTTTCCTTATTTAGTTCACCACAAGTGTGAGTTCTTAACATTTTTCACCAATTTTGTAGGGGCGGCAGATCTGCCGCCCTTACAATATTTATTATACCCTGTATGTGATTCGATATATTGTATTACGTGTTTATTTTATAAATTAGTTCTTCTATCTTCACCTTCTCCTGAGTAGATTTCTCCATATTCTTTAACATAACTGATTTTTCTTTAAGCTCATCTTCTCCAACGATAACTACAAACCTCGCTCCTTTTTTCTGAGCAAATCTTAACTGCCCTTTTAAAGATTTAGCACAATAGTCATAATCAGAATTTATCCCCTGCTCTCTTAATCTTCTTAAAATATCAAAACCGCTCTTTAAAAGTTTCTGGCCTGACACCGCGACAAAAACATCTACTACCGGCACGAATTTGGGTTTATCTAAAGCTAATAGAATTCTTTCCAAACCTAAAGCAAACCCCACCGCGGGAATATCCGGCCCGCCTAAAGATTGAATTAAATTATTATACCTTCCGCCGGCGCCTATGGCGTCCTGAGAACCTAATTTAGAAGAACTAATCTCAAAAACAGTGTTGGTATAATAATCAAGGCCCCTGACAAGATAAGGCGACAGGGTATACTTTATACCTAAATCATCAAAAAGAGAAAGTAAATCTTTGAATTGATTTTTACAATCTTGACATATATGAGTTTGCTCTAAATTTAAAGATTTGGCTATTTCTTTGCACTGTTTATTCTTACAATCAAGCACTCTTAAAGGATTTTTGTTTAGACGGCGGCGGCAATCATCACAAAAATTGCTCTTATCATACTCTAAAGCTTTTCGAAGGTAATCGGAAAATTTAAGTTTATCTGAAGCACAGCCTAAAGTATTTATCTTTAGTTCTTTTTCTTGAACACCTAAGCAATCAAGAATTCTAAGGCTTAAATCAATCATCTCAGCATCAAGATAAATACTATTAGAACCAATAGCTTCAGCCCCTATATGATGAAATTGACGAAGCCTGCCTTTTTGAGGCCTTTCGCCCCTAAACATCGCGCCAGTATAAAAAAACTTATGAAAACTGCTTTGTTTATACAAGGCATTTTGAATATAGTATCTAATAATCTGGGCGGTTCCTTCAGGCCTGAGAACTATATCTTTACCCTCTATTTTAAACATCTGCCTTTCAGCAATATCTGTCCCTTCGCCCACTCCTTTGCTAAATAAACCTTTCTCCTCAAGAAAAGGAAGAATAACTTCTTCGTATCCAAAAGCTTTAAAAACTTTTCTTGCTTCTTGGCCAAGCTGGCGAAATAATAGGCTTTCAAGGGGAGAAAAATCAGAAGTCCCCCGTATGTTAGAATAGATTTTATTCACTATTTATTGCCTCCCATAGTCTTAAGGCAAACTAGAGATAAGGCAGGAATTAGAGGGCTCACTTATTTTAAAACAAAAAAGCTATTTTATAAGCTTTTTCATCTCTAATCCAGGTTTAAAAACAACACTACGCCTTTCGGGAACAGGTATGACTTCACCAGTTTTAGGATTTCTGCCGATTCTTTTTTTTCTATTTTTTACAAGAAAAACGCCAAAATTCCTTAATTCAATCCTCTTACCCTGCTCTAAAGCCTCCAGCATAACATCAAAAACCCCTTGAACGATTTCCCTTACCACTGCCTGTTTTACTTCTGTATCACGGCTAATTTTAAGTACTATATCTCTTTTTCTCATGTTCTAAGCATATCAACGCCAATGAATAATGTAAAGTTAATTTTGCTGAAGCCTTGAGAGAACAGGCAATTTTAGGGGTTAATCCGGCCTATATGATTTTTTGTTATTTGGCTGTTTTGGACCGGCAGCCTAAATATATATCCAGTTCTTCAGGAGTAGATATTAGTTTATCATACCATTCTCCGGTTTTTTCGCATGAACTCGGCTTATGGTCTCGGCAGACTTGGGGCCTTTGGCCATATTTTTTACAAAGATTTTTCTTTGATAAATATATACATTTACTTATTATTAGCAAATGCCACCTACCTTTAAAAACGTAAACCTTTACTGTATCAAAATGCAATTTCCATTTTAAATCATAAATCTCGTGGCGAGTTCTCGGCTTAATTATGGCAAAAGCTAAATTTCTACAGCAAGCAGCATCACACTCTTCACATACACTCTTAGCTCTGTTTGACATTTATCTCTCCTCAATGAGACTTAGCTTTTTCCCGAGTAGGCCTAACGGGAAGAAAAAGCTCTAGCCGAATTAGGTTCCGACCGCTAGGCCTACTTGGGCGAGCGTTAAGGGAAATCCCGTAGGGATTTTCATCAACATCTTCGCGAGCTGGAACTAAACTACCAATGAAATATTCTCTTTTCCCACCACAGCAGCTATTTTATCTAAAGCATCCCTAGATAAATCTAAGTAAAAACTATTGGCTGTTTTTACTTTTGTCCCTGTGAACCGCGAATTTTTCAGAGAAAAAGATACCGGGATAGTTCCTTTATTACTAATAAAAATGTCTTTTAATTCTTTTAAAGATACACCGTTGTTCTCAACAAGAATACCTACTTCTTTAATGCTTTCATAAATTTTATCCATAGGAATGATTTGCGAGCTTAATATTTTAGGAATCGCTTCTTTAGGCTCAACTCTGCCTTTTAATACAACTGCTGCTTTTTCTATAAGAAAATCCGAAACTTCTTTAAACAAACGGGGGAAAACAAAAACCTCAATATTGGCAGTTTCATCTTCAAGTTTTATAATAGCCATCCGTTCATTTTTCCTGCGAGTAGTAATATTTTTTATTTTATCAACTACACCGCAAACCATAACATCGCCATAGTTTTGTTCTTCGTAAAAAGAAGAAATCTTCTGACGCTTAAGATAATTAACAATATTAAAAGATTTTAAAGGGTGCGCGGTTAAGTATATCCCTAAAAGGGTTTTCTCAAAATTTAAAATCTGAGCTAAAGGCCACTCCTCTAAATCAGGAATAGCTTCATCAATGGTTTTAGTTTCAAACAGCATAAACTGAGAAGTATCTCTTTTTTTTCCACCCTTGCTTAAAACTCTTTCCATAATAACCATCATCTGCGCCCGCTTGAGTTTAAATGAATCCATAGCTCCCGACTTTATAAGGCTTTCAATAACTTTTTTATTCACCACTCGCGAATCTACTTTTTCAAAAAAGTCAAAAATATTCTCGAACTTTACCTCTTTTCGGGTTTCAATAATGCTTTCTAGGGCGGCCCGGCCCACATTCTTAATTGCCATAAGCCCAAAACGTATATCTTTGTCCTTGGTTACCGTAAAGTTAGTAAAACTGATATTTATATCCGGCGGTAAAACCTTAATTTTCATTCTTTCAGCCTCATTAACATATTCTACAATCTTATCAGTATTATTACGTTCGCTAGTAAGAAGAGCAGCCATAAATTCAATCGGGTAATTCGCCTTTAAGTAAGCTGTGCGATAAGAAATCATCGCGTAAGCGGTTGAATGCGAATTGTGTACGACTATTCCATTGGCGATAAAATTATGATAATTTTCTATCTCTAAATCATAAGTTGGTTTTTCACCTACATATTCTATAGAAATGATTTTATCCCAGTACAAATCGGAACAAGCTATCTTAATAAGCTCTTCTGACTCAAAAAACTTCCCTATTTTTTTAATAGTTTCCCTTCTAAATCCTTGCTTATATTTATGGATACCTCCAACAAATTCTCTCATTGATATATCGGAAACCCTCTCCAATTCCCTCCAAAAGAACCCTCTTTCTTCTTTTAGCTTCTGACTAGTAAATTTTACCTCTTGGGGAATAATATCTTTACTATCTTTATTTTTGGAAACCGTCTTATAATATTTTTTTAATTCCTTTATCGCTTGGCCCCTACCCACTATAGAAGGACAAATGTAG
>JBDRIY010000074.1:0-10242 GCA_043815445.1 Candidatus Omnitrophota bacterium | reverse complement strand
GCCATAGAGATTGCAAAAGATAGATTTAATATATTTAATAAGACAGGAGATTTAAGGAAAATTAATGCTGAAAAACTACCCTTTTCTGATGAAAGCTTTGATCATGTGTATTCTTTTGGAGTCATCCACCATTCACCGTATCCTCAGAAAATCGTAGATGAAATTTATCGAGTTCTTAAGCCTCAAGGAACAGCGACTATTATGCTTTATAACCGTATGTCATTTTACTATTTGCTTGAGGTTAAAATAATTCGAAAATTATTCTTTGCTATTTGTCATAAAGATAATTTTTGTAAAAGGTTGTTTATGCTATTTAACAAACAGAGAATATCACGCCTTGAAGTATTTCGAAAAAAACTTGCAGAAATAAAAGCCATTAAAAACAATCCCACGAATGATGAGTGGATATCCATGAATACAGATGACGTATTTTGTCCTATAGCAAGAGTTTATTCAAAGCTAGAAGCAAAAAGGTTATTCTATAAGTTTAGAAGTTTTAAAACAACACTATGGTTTATTGATAAAGAAAACTGGATTTTGTGGCAGGCCATTAGCCGGATTATTCCGGTATTTATTGAAAGATGGCTGGAGACAAATTTCGGCTGGTTTAGGATGATTCAAATTAGAAAATAAATAGGCGGTAAAGAGGGTTGACGTACAATAGGAGATATTAGCGAGTTTTAGTGTTTTTTCAGCGGAGGAAGTAAATATGGAGAAAATTAGTTCAATTTCGGTTATAGGTTTAGGAAAACTTGGGCTTTGTTCTGCGGTTTGTTTTGCCCGGAACTATAAGATTATTGGCGTTGACATAGATAAAGCTAAGATTGACTTGATAAATGAGGGTAAGAATCCTATTGCTGAAACTGGGCTTACCGAGATGCTTGCTAAATATAAGCATAACCTCAAAGCCACCATGGATTATAAAGAAGCGATTTTAAATACTCAGGTAACTTTTATCATAGTTGCTACGCCTTCAGACGCTGAAGGTTCCTTTTCAAACTCTTACCTGGAAGAATCTTTAAAGCAAATAGCTGCCGCGCTCAAAGAAAAGAACGAATACCATTTAGTCGTAATTACTTCAACCGTTATGCCTCAAACTACCGAGCATATCGCCAAGTTTATTTTAGAAGATATATCCGGTAAAAAATGCGGCAAAGATTTTGGCTTAGCTTATAATCCGGAGTTTATCGCTTTAGGAAGCGTTTTGCGTGATTTTTTAAACCCGGATTTTATCCTTATCGGAGAAGCAACTAAAAAAGACGGCGATATTTTAGAAGGAATTTATAACAATACTTGCGAGAATAAACCTCGTTTTGACAGAATGAACTTGGTGAGCGCTGAAATCGCTAAAATATCTCTTAACTGTTATGTTACAATGAAAATTACTTACGCTAATTCATTAGCGGTGATTTGTGAAAAAGTTCCCGGAGCAGACGCTAATATTATTACAAGCTCAATAGGTATGGATACGCGTATTGGAAAAAAGTATCTAAAGCCGGGCTTAGGCTTTGGCGGGCCATGCTTTCCCCGGGATAATGTAGCTTTCGCGGCTTTCGCCCGCAAAATTAATGAAAAAGCCAAGTTAGCGGAAATGGTTGACGAAGTAAATCAGGATCAAGTAGCAAGAATTGAAAACATAATAAAAGACATTGCCGCTCAATTAAAAAAAACAAAAGATAATATGACGGTAGGTATTTTAGGCTTGTCTTATAAGCCGAACACTCCGATTATAGAAGATTCTCAAGCCGTTGATATAGTTGAGCTTTTAATTAATGAAGGTTATAAAGTTAAGGTTTATGACCCTCAAGCTTTGGAATATGCTAGAGGGGTATTCGGCGATAAAGTTAGCTACGCTAAAAGTTCTCAAGAATGCGCGGATGAGGCGGATGTTCTTGTTATAACTACGCCTTGGGAGGAATTTAAGAGTATAGATTTTTCCGGCTCAAAGAAAGGTATGTGTATATTAGATTGTTGGGAGATACTTAAAAGCAAAGATACACCAGTGGATATAAAATATCTGGGCAGGGGTTGAAGTTTAATGCTCCGCAAAAGGAAAAGGTAAGCAGGGAAAGGGGAATTAGGTTTTTTTACATTTTTATAGTTGGATTGACAATCTGTAAAGAATATTGTATACTTTAATTATGATTGCAAGAAGCATCCAGTCTAAAGTAGAATCTTATATAAAACAGTATCCCATAGTCACTATTACCGGTCCTAGACAGTCAGGGAAAACTACTTTGTGTAAGATGTTATTTCCCAAATGGAGATATCTATCTTTAGAGGACATTGATATTCGTAATTATGCCCGTAGTGACCCAAGAGCATTCTTAGAAGAACACCTTGATAAGGGGGTAATTTTAGACGAGATACAGCGTGTTCCTGAATTAACATCTTATATTCAGACTATAGTAGATGAAAAAAAGAAAGAAGGCCTTTTTGTTCTTACCGGCAGTCAGAATTTTGAGCTATTAAATACTATTAGTCAGACTTTAGCGGGTAGAACAGCCTTAGCTACATTATTGCCTTTTTCTTATAGCGAAGTTTACAAGAAATCTTCGCCATCGTTGGATGTCATTTTACAAACAGGGTTTTATCCGAGAATACACGATAAGAGGCTTGACCCTTCAGAGGCGCTTTCGTTCTATGTGAGTACTTATCTTGAAAGAGATATACGATCATTAATTAATGTTAAAGATCTTTCAGTATTTGAAGTTTTTTTAAAGTTGTGCGCGTCGCGTACAGGACAAATTTTGAATATTTCTAATTTAGCAAATGATTGTGGAATAAATCATAATACCGCCAAAAATTGGCTTAGTGTATTAGAGGCTAGCTATATTATTTTTTTGGTCAGGCCGCATTATAAGAATTTTAGAAAAAGACTTGTTAAAGCTCCTAAGTTGTATTTTGTTGATGTAGGGCTCGCCGCCTATCTTTTAGATATAGAAAGTCCAGCGCATATATCTAATCATCCCTTAAAAGGCGCGCTTTTCGAAACTTTTGTTGTCATAGAAATTTTGAAAAAACGTTTTAACGATGGGAAAAGAAATAATCTTTATTATTTTAGAGATAATATTGGTAACGAAATTGATTTAATATTAGATTATGGGGATAAAATTGTTCCCATGGAAATTAAACTTAGCAAGACTATTAGTAGTGATTTTATGAAAGGATTACGATATTATTATAAATTAAACCCAAAAAGCGATAAGGGGTATCTTGTTTATGGCGGAGATAACGATCAATCGTATTCAGATGTTAATGTTGTTAGCTATAAAAATATAACAAAAATAAATGCGATAGGGGGATAACAATGGAAAGTAAAAAAATATTGGTAACCGGCGCTGGGGGGTTTATTGGGCATCATTTGGTTAAGTATTTGAAAGATAAGGGGTATTGGGTTCGCGGGGTTGATATAAAGGAGCCGGAGTTTGAAAAAACAGCAGCTGATGATTTTCAGCTTCTTGATTTACGTGAATATGATAATTGTATTAAGGCTTGTCAGGGAGTAGAGGAAGTTTATCAGCTTGCCGCGGATATGGGTGGGATAGGTTATATTACCGCGTTTCATGCCGCGATTTTCCGTAACAACGCGCTTATAAACCTGCATATGCTTGAAGCCGCCAGAATGAATAAAGTTGAAAAATATCTTTATACGAGTTCAGCTTGTATTTACCCGATGCATCTTCAACAAAGCCCTGATGTCCAGAATTTAAAAGAAGAAGACGCTTATCCAGCTGATGCTGAGCCAGGTTATGGCTGGGAAAAACTAATGGCGGAACTTGCTTGCAGGTATTATAGCGAAGATTTTAATTTAAAAGTTCATACCGTGCGTTTCCATAATATTTTTGGGCCCTTAGGAACTTATGACGGCGGCCGGGAAAAATCTCCGGCAGCAATTTGCCGTAAAATTGCCTTGGCCCAGGATAAAGATGAAATAGAAGTTTGGGGTGATGGCCAACAAACTCGCTCTTACTGTTATATTGACGATTGCGTAGAAGGGATTTATAAGCTTATGCAATCTGATTATTCAGAGCCTATTAATCTTGGCCAGGATAGGCTCATTACGATAAACGAGCTTGTGGATATGGTGGCTGAAGCTGCTGGAAAAAAGATAACCAAAAGATATGATACAACTAAGCCTCAAGGCGTGAGAGGGAGAAATAGCGATAATACCCGTATTAATCAAGTTTTGGGTTGGAAACCTAAAGTTAGTTTAGAGCAAGGCTTAAAAAGGACTTACGATTGGATAAAAGAGCAAGTAACTGTTTTAAGCCCTAAAAATTAGAAAAAGACCGCTAAGCTTCGAGGTAATATCGGGGCAAGTCTCATCAAAAGTTTTTTCTTGTATTTTTTTGAATATGTGGTAGATTTATAGCACAGGAGGGAGGCGGGAGAAGTTTGCCTAATGTATAAACAAGCCTCTTTTTTGATGTTTTATTAACCCTAAAGTCGCCGGGAGGCTGCTTTAGGGATTTTTATTGCTGGAATACAGTTAATGTTACAAAACAGTTGACAACTGTTTTGTAACATTAAGGGAGAAAGGGGGGGTGGGTATGCGGAAGAATAAGCTGATTGGAGAAATTTTAGTTGGGAAGGGGTTGATTACTTCTGTTCAAGTGAATAGAGCTTTGGAATTTCAGAAAAAGGAAGGGGGGTATATTTGTACTCTTATTGCCCGGCGTAAGTTTGCCCCGGCTCGGGATGTTTTCAAAGCCTTATCCTGCCAGCTGAATATAGAGTATGTAGACCTAAAAGAAGAAAAACTTGATTTAAAGGCAATAGAAAAAGTTCCGGTTAAACTGGCGCTTCATTATGAATTTATGCCTTATAAGTTTAAAGACGGGGAGTTGGTTATAGTTTTGTCTGATCCTTTAGATGTTCGTAAAATAGATGATCTAAGCTTGTTATTAGATCAGAATATTAAACCGGTATTAGGTTATGAGGCTGATATCTTAGAAAGCATTCAAAAACATTACGGAGTAGGCGCTAATATTTTAGAAGAAATGATGAGCCGTTCCGATACTCAGGCAAAGATAAAACCCAAAACAGTGGAGGAGCTGGAAACAGTATCTCAAGATGCTTCAATAATTGAATTTGTAAATAAAATTTTTGTTCAAGCTGTAGATGAGAGAGCGACTGATATTCATTTAGAGCCTTATGAGAATGAATTACGGGTGCGTTTTCGTATTGATGGCTTTCTTTATGATGTGCCTATTCCCGAGTCTATAAAATTATTTCATCAGGCTATTGTTTCGCGAATAAAGATTATGTCCGGTTTAGATATTGCTGAGCACCGTTTTCCTCAAGACGGGCGGATAAAAATAAAAGTAAAAGATGAAGAGTTGGATTTACGGGTATCCATCCTGCCTTCTCCCTATGGTGAAACTGTTCAAGTTAGAATTTTAAACACAAAATCTTTTATGAGCTTAGACAATCTGGGATTGTTAGGAGATGACCGGGAGGTAATTGAAAATCTAGTAAATAAACCTTACGGAATAGTTTTTGTTACCGGCCCTACCGGATCAGGAAAATCAACCACTCTTTACGCTTACCTCAGAAAGAAAAATGTCAGCGGTATAAAAATAGTTACTACAGAAGACCCTATAGAATATCAGCTTAGAGGCATAACTCAAATACAAGTTAATCCTAAGATAGGTTTAACTTTTGCTGAGGGCCTGCGTAGGATATTAAGGCATGACCCGGATATTATAATGGTAGGAGAAGTCCGGGATACTGAAACAGCTGAAATTACTATCCGTTCGGCAATGACCGGCCATTTAGTATTTTCCACCCTGCACACTAATGACGCTGCCAGCGCTCCGGTGCGGTTGGTGGATATGGATATAGAGCCATTTTTAGTGGCTTCTTCGTTGGAAGGGGTAATTGCTCAGCGCTTGGTAAGAGTCGTTTGCCCGAAATGCAAAGAAAAAGTTTCTATTTCCGCGGATATTTTTAGAAAAGAAGGGGTGGCTGTTAAAGAAGATAGTATTGAAGTGTTTAAAGGCAAAGGCTGTCAAAATTGCCGCTGGACTGGATTTAAAGGCCGGACTGCTATTTTTGAAATATTAGTTGTAAACGCGGTAATTAGAGATTTAATATTTAAGAGAGCTGCCAGCCAAACTATTAAAGAAAAAGCCATAAAAAACGGAATGCGCACATTAAGGCAGGACGGCTTAACAAAAGTTTTAGCCGGAATAACTACTTTGGATGAGGTTATGAGAGTAACGTAACACGTAACACAATAACCATTACTTACCGTTTTTTTAGACGTGATACTTGTTACTTGATACGTGCGACGTAATCTGAGCGGAGCGAGGGATATGGCGGTATATTTATATGAGGCAAAGGATAAGCAGGGCAAGAGCTTGAAGAGCCGGGTAGAAGCTCAAAATAGGCAGGAGGCTTTAGCTATGATAGACTCTTTAGCTCTATTTCCTATTTGGATAGAAGAGAAAAAAGGAGCTTTTAAAGCAAGTTCAAAAGTACCTTTAAAGAATTTAGTTGAATTTAGCCGTCAGCTTTCTACTTTGATTAATTCCGGCGCTACTATTTTTTCAGCCCTAAATACTTTAGTTTCGGAAACAAAGCAGGCCGGACTTACTCCGGTGCTTATGGATGTTATTCTTCAAGTAAAGGAAGGAGTATCTTTCTCGCAAGCTTTAGAAAAATACCCTCATGTTTTTTCCCGATTTTATATATCATTGGTAAAAACCGGAGAAGAAAGCGGAACTTTAGGCGAAAATTTAAAACGTATAGCTGACTTTTTAGAAGAGGATATGGATTTTAGGGTTAATTTAGTTTCTATATTAGTTTATCCTTTTCTGATTATCGGGGTTGGCATAGTAACGGTATTTATTCTTTTGAAGTTTGTTATACCTAAATTAGTGAATATTTTTGAAGAAATCGGCCAAAGCCTTCCTTTGCCGACCGTAATTCTTAAGAATATATCGAGTATTTTTTCTAAATATTGGATTCTTCTGGGAGTTTTAAGCCTTTTGTCTTTTTTTATAATTAGAAAGTTTTTTAGTATTCCTAAAAATAAGTTGAAATGGAACAAGTTTAAGCTGGATATTCCTTTAGTGGGAAATCTGTTTAGAAAAATTGAAATTTGCCGCTTAGCCCGCACCTTGGCTATACTTTTACGTAATGGGGTAGCTATGGATGTGTCTCTTAGAGTATTAACCGCGACTATTTCCAATATATTTTTTCAAAAGCAAATAATAAAGATAGAGAATGAAATAAAAGAAGGTTTTTCTTTAAATGAAGCAATGAGAAGAACCAAAGCGTTTCCTAATATTTTCTTAGACGCGGTAACCGTGGGAGAAGAATCAGCAACCTTAGATATTGTTTTAGAAAATCTTTCTAATGATTATAGCAAGCAAATAAACCGTGAAATTAAAAGCTTTCTAAGCCTTTTAGAGCCGTGGTTAATTTTAGGGATTGGGTTGGGCGTGGGGGTTGTCATTCTTTCTATGCTTTTGCCGATATTTTTGATAGATTTTAATTTTTAAATTGGAAATTTATCATTTAGCATTTATCATTTTTTCTTTTTCCCCTATTTTAAAATGCTAAATGCTAAATTTAAAATTTAAAATGATTTGCATGAGAAAAGGGTTTACTTTATTGGAGCTTTTGTTGGTGACGGCGATTATTTCTATTCTTGCCGGCTTTACTTATCCTTTGGCAAGGAAAAGCATAAAGGCGGCAGAGTTTAGAACTTTTACCGATAAAGTTTATCTTTTTTTAGATTACGCGAAAACTCAAGCTATTATTAAAAACACGGTTTTAGAAGTAGAATTTGATTTAGAGGAGAATAAAATATTTTTAGTAAAAAATGGAGAAGATACAGGAAACGTATTATCCCAAATACAGCTTCCGGTCAAGATTAGTTTAAGGCCGGAGGGAGAAAAAATTATTTTTTATCCCGACGGCACAATAGACAAATTTGAAGTTAATATTTCTCACGATACAAGATCAACAGTAGTTTCCAGCAAGGGATTTGACGGTAAAATAAAATGTGTAGGGATAGGTCGTGACCTGTCCATTATTGAATAATTTATATTATTTTTTTAAAAAATGTTAAATATACGCCTGTCAACAAAAATGAACCAATTAAATCCTAAAAAAGGAATATTATTATTTGAGGTAGTTTTCGTAGTTTTGATAGTTTCAATAATTTCTTTATTTTTATTCAGAGGTTATGGAATATTTTCAAAAGCGGCAAGAAGAAACTTAGATTGCCTTAAGTTGATGATGCTTAGCGAAGAAAAAATATGGGACTTACAGGCGATAGAAAAAGCAGACGGCGAATTGTCTTCGAATATGGAAAGACAAGGCGATTTCGAGCTTTCTCCTTTTAGCTGGAATTTAGCAATAGAAGAAAGCGGCTATGGAAGATTAAAAAGGGGAACCGTAGAAATAAAACGTAATGATAAGCAAGCGCCGGCTTTTGAGACTGTATTTTTTTTGAATTTTGAGTAAAAATGAAAAAAGGGCTTACTTTAATCGAAGTTTTAGTAGCAACAGTGATTTTTTCTCTTATTTCTTTAATCTTATGTTCTCTTTTGCACACTGGTATCGCGGTAAGAGATAAGATTTCAGGAAAGCTTACGGTTCATCAAAACGTTTATATTAATTTGGAAAGAACTGCCAAGGAATTAAGAAATGTTGTTTTTTTTAAAGAAGAAGAAAGCGGCTTTAAAGGATATGAAGATGAAGATAATAAGGAACAGTTTTTAGAGTTTTATACTCTTACTTTTGATTATCTTATTAGTAGGCCTAAAATTTTAAGGGTTGTTTATCGATTTAATCAAGATAAAGAAATATTATACCGGACAGTTTATGAACCTTTTAACGAACAGCCTAAACAAGAAGAATCAGAGTTCTTACAAGGTTTAGAGCAATTTGAATTGTATTATTTTGACGCGGCAATGAGCTCTAAGGATAAGTGGGAAGCTAAAATACCTCAAGGAGTACAAATAAAGCTGGCCTATAAAGAAAAAGATAGCGAGGTTTTAACTGATTTGAATAAATTTGTTTATATTTACAGGGACGGCGGATATGACTAAAAAAAGAAGTTTCTTCCTCATGTTTGCTTTATGGGTATTTGTTCTTCTTTCTTTATTTTGCGCCGGTTTGGGTTTTAGAACTTTTATCCAGGTAAAAAAAACTAAACTTTTTTTAAATAGCCGAAGGGCTTTTGATTTGGCGGTTTCCGGGGTAAAGATAGCGAAGCAGGTATTGGAAAAAGATTTTAACGCCGATGCGGATAAAAATAACGATAATGGTTTCTATGTTGATCATTTACAGGAAGAATGGGCTCAGCCCATAGAAAAGGAAGTGGAGTTTTCTTCTCCTTTTAAAAAAGGCAAATTGTCGGTTAAAATTGAGGATGAATCCGGCAGGTTTAATATCAACAATATTGATGATACGAATGCGGTAATAGATATTAAAGACGGAACAACCCTAATAGACACAAAGAATTTTAAAGAGTTATTCCAGGAGTTTTTTGACAAGATGGAAATTGATGATGCCTCTAATAAGATAGATTGCATTTTAGATTACATTGACGCTAACGATGCCTATGAGTCTCGCTCTCCTGATTCGGAAAAAGATGCAAAAAATGAAAAATTGAGCGCCCCAGAAGAATTACTGCTCATAAAGAGCATATCTAATGAGGATTATAATAAGATTAAAAATTTCATAACTGTATTTGGCAGTGATAAAAAATTAAATATAAACACTATTAAAAAGGAATTGCGGAATTCTTTGTTCGATGAATTGCTGGGTTCTTTGGCGAAAGAGGTGGAAGACGTAAGAAATAACAAGGAATATTATTACACAGAAGATTCTGGAAATTGTCCGAAGACAGAGGAGATGACTTGTAAGAAGCTGCCAATGGAGCTGCCTGCAACATTGTTTAAAACAAAATCCAATATTTTCCGCGTTGTAAGCCAGGGAGAAGTAGAAGGTGTTAGCAAGAAGATTACTTGTGTCCTAGACAGGGCGGAGGGTAAGATTTTGTATTGGTATGAAGAGTGAAGGGGGAAGATACTCGATACTCGATTCTTGATACTCGTGGGGAGAGAGGAGAAGGGAAAACGAGGAGAGAGTCAATTAGCAGTTATCAATTAGCATTTAGCAGTTTAAAATGAAAGAGGATACGAATAATCTTTACATTTTGCATTGCTCATTGTTAATTGTTCATTTTGCATTGCTGAGCAAAGCGAGGAGAGAGTCAAT
>JBDRIY010000073.1:0-2169 GCA_043815445.1 Candidatus Omnitrophota bacterium | reverse complement strand
GCTGCGGAGATCTTAAAAGAGATACATGCTTTAAGAGGAGCAATACCGGCTATTCTTTATCATCATGAGCGCTATGATGGAAAAGGATACCCTTTAGGGCTTAAAGGTGAAGAAATTCCCTTGAGCGCGAGAATATTAGCTGTTTCTGATGTTTATCAGGCTCTTGTTTCAGATCGGCCGTATAGAAAAGCTTACTCTAAAAAGAAAGCTTTAAAGATTATAAAAGAGGAATCAGGTAAACATTTTGACGTCAAAGTAGTTAAAATATTCCTTAAAGTTATTGATAAGATAAATGGAAAAATATGAGCTTTATATGCGTAAAGCTCTTCTTCAGGCAAGCCGCGCGCTGGAAGAAGATGAAGTTCCTGTAGGAGCTATTATAACTTGTCCTGTTAAAAATGAAATTTCTAATGGGCCGGCTCAAGAAAGAATTATAGCTCAAGCCTACAATCAAGTAGAACTTTTAAAAGATCCCACCGCTCATGCTGAAATGATCGCTATTACTCAAGCTGCCGATTTTTTAAAGTCAAAATGGCTTACAGGCTGCACTCTTTATGTTACTATAGAGCCGTGTTCTATGTGTGCTGGAGCATTAATTCTTAGCCGGATCAGCAAAGTTATCTTTGGGGCAGTTGATCCTAAAACAGGAGCCTTTGGCTCAAAGCTGAATATAAATAATTTAAGCTTAAACCATAGGATAAAAGTAAAACAAGGAATCTTAGAAAAGGATTGCGCTGAAATTCTACAGCAGTTTTTCCAAGGTAAAAGAGGGTATCGTTCCGGCTCGTGGGGATGTTGATGAAAATCTCTTTGAGATTTCCCTCAACGCTCGCTCGGAATTCAATTCAACTAAGTCCGCCTAAGGGCGGGCAAGTTTCATTGAAAAATCGCTAAAAGATGTTATAATTAACATCAATATTTAAAATATGTAGGGATACCCTGCCTAAAGATATTAAAATATTGGCAGAATGTTGGAATGTAAAGAAGGCGGGGCGTGCTGGCGGTAAAAAGTATATGGAGTTATATGGGACGCTGGGGACATTAGAAAGTAGGCGCAAAGGTGGAGTAGCGAGCCAAAAGAAGTTTAGAGAAGATAGCATCTATGCTAAAAAAGTAGGGTTTATTTTACGAAAAAAAGTAAAATATCCCGATAAATCGTCTTTGCTTGCTGAATTTACTGGTATAATGGTTGGAGATGGGAACGTTCGCGGTGATTATCAAATTGCCATAGCATTTAATGGTAAGAAGGATCAGGATTATGCGCCGCATATTCAAGGTATGATAAAAAAGCTATTTAGTATACAATCAAGCAGGCATATGAGGAAAGAAAATGGAGGAGCTGATATTGTGGTGTCAGGAAAAAACTTAGTAGAATTTTTAGAGAGATTAGGTATTAAAAAGGGAAATAAAGCTGCAAATCAAATAAATATTCCTAATTGGATTTTTGAACACAGAGAATATCAGATTGCGTGTTTACAAGGATTTTTTTGATACTGATGGCTGCGTGTATCAGCATGATTATACTGTGAGTAACAAAAGATATAAATATGTAAAAATGTGTTTTCGTAACTATTCTTTCCCTGCTTTAATATCTTTAAAAAATATGTTAGAAAATTTGGGTTTTCGTCCCGTAATTAATAAGAAACAAAAAGGGGTATATCTATATACTTCATTGGAAGTTAGTAAATATTTTTTAGAAATCGGCACTAGTAATCCAAGATATTACAATAGATATAGAAAATTCTTTTCAGAAAAAATAGGAAGAATAGGAGAGGTCGCATAGCCCGGATTAGTGCGGCGGTTTGCTAAACCGCTGTGCGGCTGAAAAGTTGCACCCAGGGTTCAAATCCCTGCCTCTCCGCCATTGTTGACGCTCAGGCGAACCCTGTTCCTCAAGTAGGAGCGGGGTTCGCTGTTTTTGGGGTTCCTTCAGCGGTAAGTTCTGCACGAGTTCACCGTCCGGTTCGTTTATAAACCTTTCCATCTTCACATGGTCGTCATAAACCTTGAGTATCTTGATAAGTGCTTTCAGAAGGGCAATTTGGGCGTCTGGCGGGGCTTGATCGAGGTATCTCATAGCAAGCTGTAGGTTTGCATGCAGATATTCGTTTGAGTGAGCGGTCATATCAGCGGCTTTTCTTCGGGCTTGGGCTTTCCCGAGCTTATCTT
>JBDRIY010000072.1:0-3128 GCA_043815445.1 Candidatus Omnitrophota bacterium | reverse complement strand
AATTAATTTCTGTGGACGATACCCCCGAACATTTGGTGGAGTCAAACGGCCGTGATGAGCACCAAGTACGGCTGAAACAAACTTGGCAGTGTCACGGTCAACGCCTATCTCCAAAAGAAAAGCTTGAATTGCCTCGTGTGATACTTTACCATGATCCGATTCCATTGCTGTGTCCCAACAGCCATTACGGGCAATTTTTGACAGTCCGTTCTCCTTCAACCACGCTTCACACTTTCGCTGAAAGCCGGGAGATATTTTGCCAATATCATGAAGAGCGGCAAGAGCTCCAATTGCCGATAATTGCAACTTGAACCGTTCAAGCAAGTTAGGGAAGGTTTCGGCAAGGCACTGTGCCACACATCCAACATTTACCATATGATCGTAAACGGAAATACCAGGTTTTTCATCCAAGATAGTTTTTGCCCAAAAATAATCGTTCATTTTTATCCATCCATTCCCATCTGCGATTCCTACTAGCATTTTGTTAAATTTTTACAAAGTACTGATACTTCCTTCAATTCCCGTTTCTGTACAAAAAAACTTCATAATCATAGCGAATTTGCCATAATTAAAATCTGGATTGTTGGCATGGCAAAGCTGTGCCAGGCCAACTCTATCACGTTCAAGTTTATTCTACCATCATAAAATCATGCCGGCATCAAAACTGTTTATCATTCACTCTCCTCGCGTTATTCGTTTCTTTTGTACCACTCCTAAATAATTTTCTTTTG
Source organism: Candidatus Omnitrophota bacterium (assembly GCA_043815445.1). Classification (GTDB taxonomy): domain Bacteria; phylum Omnitrophota; class Gorgyraeia; order Duberdicusellales; family 4484-171; genus JBDRIY01. The sequence goes on along the minus strand of JBDRIY010000072.1, from coordinate 2,397 downwards.
ATATTACCAGGCGGCCTAATTTCTTTTCGAGCGCTTTGCGGGCATTGCCGGCAATACTTCCTCCTGCCTTAGCATCGCTCTTTAATTTCGGCACGCCCTGTGAATTTTCATTGCGGGTTATCTCTGTGGCCGCGCGTTCGCCGAGCATGCTAAAAATAAGTTCGAAATCATTCATATGGCCACGCAAATTATGCCATTTTAATCCTTTGATTTTTTTATGCCTGCCCGGAGTAATACCAAAAGTTGCCTTGGATATCTCAGAGATCAATATTTCATAATCTTTTTCTTCCCGCGCGCCGCGCTTCTGCCACTCATCGATCAATTCTTCGCGAATAGCGATACCGCGCACGCGTTTTTCAATCCATTCATCGCTGTACCCTTTGAGCTTATACAGCGCGCGTGCGCGTTTAGTGGCTAACTCCGGGTTTCCTATCTCCTGGATACGCTCATACCCAATCCTAGCTAACCAGCGCTTAAGCGGTTCAGCCTTAGGAGCAGGAATAGTCGGTAACCCGAATATGTTAATTGTCAATTTTTTACTTTTTTGTTTTTTGTGTAATAATCCTGTTTGCCAACAATGCAAAATAGCTAAACCCTGCGTGTTTTCTAATTCCCCCGAATTCAGGGGAATTAAAACCCGAATTATGAATATGTTTCCAATAAACCTTAACACGGAAACCGAAAAACAAACAACTATTTTTACTCCGCGTTTACCTCCACAAACTCAAAACTATTAATAAAAAACCACTCTAAAGGGTCAAGGAGTTCCTTGCATAGCGGGCACACATAATCCACATTCCCTATCTGGGTGGCGTTTTTATAATCGTGCCGGCAAATTTCCTTATTTTGCCCTGATACCGGATAGTGTAAAATATTATCCAACATCCAGTATCGAGCATCTAGCATCGAGTATCTAGTATCTCAACATCTCCCCATATAAAAATATTCCCTTCAAAAGCAATAAATAAACCTTGTATAAAAGAAATATCTTTTACTTCTTCTAAAATTTTATCTACATCCTCTTTTTTTTTAACTTTATTAGACAAAGAAGTCGCGAAGCTGTCAGCTAAGGCCGCGTCCTTAGCAATTACGGTAACTAAATCCGCTTTACCGAAGTTAAGGCTGTGGCCTATGGTTGAAGACGAAGAAGCTATGCCAAAGGGGTATTCTTTTTTTCTTATTTTTAAAGTAAGATTCTTAACACCAAAATTCTCGCCTAAATATACCCCCAACGCTTTGTCTTCATTGATTTTACAAAAAATGTCCCCTCCATTTTCTACAATAATCTCATCACAAAAACGCAACAACTCTATACCGGTATATTGGGCGATTACCCCGGCAACGCAGGAAAAAGGCCCTATGCCGGTAATGCTTGAAGCCTCAATCATTTTTCTTACAATTTCCGGCGCGTTCTTATCTTCTTTAAAAGGGGAAAGAGATGTTAAAAAGGCGGGATTTTGTTTTAGGTATTCCTTTATCTGATTGTAATACTTTATTAAAATACTTTCTGCTAAATCTTGAGAAATTTTCTTATCACTGCAAATCAAAAGGTCACTTTCCTTAAAAGATACCTCTAATTTGAACTTCGAAACAATCCGGCTGCGGTAAACACGCTCTTCATACATCTTTAGATTTTTTCCAAAATTTCTCTGGATATTCCTATATCAGCTACAAGTATCTTACCGCGATAATCTTTCCCCTTATTTGTAAAAAAACTTTTTTTAGGAGCTATAAAAGTAACTGTCCAATCCGCCTTTATTGCCGCGCCTAAAACTTTACCTTCATCCGGTGATAAACCGCTGGGAATATCACAGGAAATTATTTTTTTGCCGCTTTTATTGATTACAGATATCACTTCCTGTAAAAAAGGGCTTAAAATACCCTTTACCCCTATTCCTAAAATTCCTTCAAGGATAAAATCACAGCCTCTTAAAAGAGCTTTGAGCTCAGAAATATTATCCTGTTTAATTGAATATAGCGGCAACTTTATTTTTTCTAAAACTCCTTTTTGGAAAAGTACTTCTTCATTTGGTATTTTTTCTTCTAAAACCGCCGCTTTTACTTTATAGCCTCTGCTAAATAGCTTTCTCGCGCAGCTTAAAACATCAGCGCCGTTATTTCCTTTGCCTGAAATAACGAGCGCTTTTCGGCCTAAATTTAGACGTCTGATTGCCCTAAAAAGGCTGCTGGAAGCATTCTCAATTAGAATTCTTTCATCAAGGCCTAATTCTTTTGCTTTTTGCTCTAACAGGCGTATTTTTTCTACGCTTAAGGAAGATTCAACGGCGAGAGATTCTCGTTTCTCGATACTAGATACTAGATTCTCGATATTCGATATTCTACGCATTATCGAGCATCGTGTATCGTATATCGTGTATTGTATATCAAGTATTGTAT
>JBDRIY010000071.1:0-4328 GCA_043815445.1 Candidatus Omnitrophota bacterium | reverse complement strand
ATTTCTTCACCTTTTTCAATGATTCGCGAATGAATTTCTTTTTTCTTCTTAATATCAGCTTCAAAAAGTTCCGGTATAATTTTTTTTATAAATAAGGTTAAACCAAGTTTTTTTTGAGCCTGCAGTTGTTCAGAGGTTATTTTTATTTGTTTTAAGAATTTTTTATGCACCCAGCCCTGAGCGTAAGGATATCCTTCAATTTTAATCCAATGGCCGTTTGATTTTACTGAAGGAAACTCAGCTTCCTTAGGGGCTCTGCCTATAATACAAGATTCTAAGGAGGGCCCTGATCTAAGATTCACATTTGAAGCTATAATTCTTATTTTATTATTTTCTATTTTTTGAGTAAATTCTTCAGCAACATAACAGCTAAATTTTTGAGGAAGTTTGATTTTATACCAACCAAAGCTTTCCTTTATAACTTCAACCTTATCACCTATAGCTAAGAAGCCTAAAGCTTCAGAGGTTACAGTAGAATCTACCCTGGCATTTATCTTATCTCTGATAACAGTATACTCTAATGAGGAAAAAACTGTTAAAGGATAGGCACAAATACTTGCCGATAGAAGAAGTAAAATAAGAGCTCTCTTCATTCTTTATTTTCAGTATTTTTTAATCTCTGTAATTATTTAGCTGTTTTTTCTTTCTTGACGGCCTTAGTATCAGTTTTAGCTGTTTGTTTTTCAGCTGCTCCAGCTTTAACGCCTTCTTCTCCTTCTTTAGCTTTATCTTTCTTGATAGCTTTTAGTTTTATTATCCTTATCTTAGGCAAACCTAATACTGAATCTTTTTCACTCCATTTACCTTTCGCGATAAGCCACTTTATTCTTTCAGTGCGTTTCATCACCGAATTGTTAGCGCCTTTTTTCGCGGCGCGTTTTAATGACGGATGTATACCCATTATAACCTCCTGATATAATCTTCAGGTATAATTTTTTAAGATTATACCTGATTACACCGATTTTCCGCCAAAGGCGGATCAGCCTCTGGCTGAAAAACCGATTACACAAATTACCTTACGACGCGCTAAACACTACCTCTTCGCTTAAATAATCTACCATTTTTACCTGTGTGATCTTTTCCCTATCTTGGACTTTTCAAAGAAAAGTCCCTAGTTGAATTGAATTCCGAGTTCGCGTTGGGTAAGTATCGACCGGAACAATACTTGTACTTTACAATTTTCTCAATATGCAATCTTTATACCTTTCTTTCAAGGTATTTAGCTTGTTTATAGCTTCCTTTTTAGTATCAAATTCGCCCACATATACCACAGTATATTTACCGCGTTTAACTATGAGGGCTTGATGGCCTTTTTCTCTTAATTTTTCCGCTTCTTCGCGAGCAGAATTTTCTTTTTGAAAGCTGGCAACTTGAACCCGGTATTTTAGCTTATCCTCCTTTATTTCCGCTTTATCCTTAAGCTGTTCGCCTTGCTCTGAACTTTCTAACTGTTTTTCTGCTATAACAGCGCTATTTTCCTTTATAGGCTCTTTTTCCGTTTTTTTCTCTTGTTCAATATTACTTCGAAAAACAATTTTTTTACCTTTTTCAACTCCCAAAGAAAAAGAAAGAATTAGAAAAATAAGTATTAATACACCTGCTAAGATAAACTTATCTAAAGACAAAATAACCTTATATTGGTTATCATTATTTGGAGTATCCTTATTAGAGCCGAAAAGATAAAGCTGTTTTTCTTTCATTGTCCGTATTATAGTTAAATTTCCAAAAAAATCAAGAGGCGCGGCAGATACACGATAAGGCGAATAAGGCTGCAGGCACTACTTCTGAGTATTAGAATTAAGGTATTTTTTCGTACTTTTTCGTTTCAGTATTTTAATAAATACATCTACTATTCTAGGGTCAAATTGTTTACCTCTCTGTTTTTTAAATTCCTCTATTATTTCCTCTAAAGAACAGCTTTCTTTATACGGCCGGCCAAAATACATCGCGTCAAAAGTATCTAATATAGACAGAATACGCGAACCAAGAGGTATTTTTTCTTTTTTTAATTTAGAAGGATAACCTGTCCCGTCATATCTCTCATGATGATGAAGAATTATAGGGATAGCCGGCTTTAAAATTTCAAAATCTTTAATCAAGCCTGCTCCGTCCTGAGGATGCTTTGCTATAAGCCTAAACTCTTCATCAGTAAGAGGTTTTTGTTTTTTAAGAAGCTTTGAAGGAACTTGCATTTTCCCAGCATCATGCAAGAGAGCGGCATGCTCTAAAGATTTAGTTTCAGCTTCAGATAATTCCATTGCTTTTCCCATTGTTTTAATTAATCGAGAGATAGCCTTTACATGCAAATATGATGTCGGCACGTATTGATTTAGGAATTTAGATAAAGATTTCATATAGCTGGAAATTATTTTTTGCTGTTCCTGGCAAAGACAGAAAATTTTTAAGCCTATACTTACTTCCTCGCAAAGCGCTAAAAACCATTTTTGTTCTACTTCGCTAAAATCTTTTATTTTTGAGGCGCGTTTTATATAAACTACTCCTAAAGTGTCAGTAAAAACAAAAGGATAGATTAACCGGTTGCTAAGCACAACTTCTTTTTCCTGCTTTAGGATTTCTTTCTCTCTTTTAGTGAGAATCGATATCCCCCCTTTTTTCACATACTGTTTTTTACCTTCCACGCGAATCTTCAAAAACCCTTGAGTATGAGGATTTTTACAGATCATAACTATTTTGTTTGTTTGAAAAGCATTTCTATATACCCGGCATACTCCCGAAGCAAAACTTTTTAAATCATTTAAAGTAGTAGCCAAGCGGTAAACCGCATGAAATGAAGGAAATATAATTTCATATTTTTTCATGATAGTTGATAACCCCCTTAAGTTAAAGACGTTTTGTCAGTGGAAATTTTTACGATTTTCCTTTTTAATTTTTTACCGTTAATTTCAAAAATTCCATAAGAAAGATAAGGTGCTATTAGAGTATCTGTGCAGGATCCAGGATTAAAATAAATTTTTTCTCCTATTTTTTTGTCAAAAGGCTGATGAGAGTGCCCAAAACAAAAAGGTCAATTTGAGAAAATTCACATGCAAACTCAGTTTTTATGTGATTAATCAAATTATTAGGGTGCCCTCTGCCATGGGTAAGGCCTATGGTAATATTTTCTAATTTTATTATTTGTTTATCAGCAAGTTTCTCTTTAACAGAATTATCATCCATATTACCGCAAACGCCGTAAGTCTTTACCCAGTTGTTTAAGGTTTCAAAAACAGAGTAGGTTGTAAAATCACCGGCGTGAAAGCAGCAATCACTGGTTTGAGCCTCTTTTTTTATTACTTCCGGGAGCTTGCTAATTCTCGACGGCATATGCGTATCTGAAATTATTAATATTTTCATGAAACAAAGGGTTTATTATATACATTTAATAAACGATTAACCTCGTTAGTATCCCAAATTAAAAGTTTATTATTTTTTGCTATTAGTTTTGCTTCTGGAGACAGGCTGCCTAAGGATATAAAAATCTTTTTAATTTTTTTACCTTTAATATTAGCTCCTCTATCAATAAATTTAAATATATCGTTATCTTCAGTATTATTTTCTTTAACGCCGGCAAAAATAATCTCTTTTCCTTCTCCGACAATAAGATTAAGGCCGTCTTGAGGGTAAGCAATCATTTTTATTTTTTCTATTGAAGGAAGGTTGTATTTGTTCTTGCCCAATTTTAAGTTATCATTTTTAAAGGACGAGAACAGCTGAAGTATTTTTTTAGGTTTATCTTCAAAAAAACCTTCTTTAAAAATGGCTATACTTTCTTTTATCTTCTTTCTGTAAAGAACTTGTTTTTCTTTGAGCCCAAAGGCTGAAGAAAAATGTAATTTAAACGCGTGAGAAAGCCAAAAAGAAAACAAGGAATCTTTCAGCTTATAAATATCGCCTAGGTTATTAATATAATTTAAATCAAGAAGTTTGATAAGCCTATTATTAAGATCTTTTGAATTATAAATTCCCAAAGATACTAGCTCTCTTTTTCTTAAATAACCTTCACTAAGAGAAAATAACAATTTTATTATTGAAGTAAAATCCTTAAAATTAAACTTTATTAGCTCTATTTCTTTGATAAACTTTTGAAATAAATATGTTTGCTGAAAATATAATGCCTCCTCCATAGCGTATACTATAGAATCTTCCTCACTATTTTTAGAATAATGAATTTTTATAATTTTAGCCAGCAAATCATAATAAACACTATTTGCCCCAATGTTATCTACAAAAAAAGAAAGAAAAAAAGATGACGGCGAAACAGGTTCAAGACGATTCTTTAAGTAGGCGAAGCTATTTAATGATGTAGTTTCACTCAAAAATACATTTTC
>JBDRIY010000070.1:0-7482 GCA_043815445.1 Candidatus Omnitrophota bacterium | reverse complement strand
CCTTGGGTCTCTTGCTTAGGTAACATTATTTACTGGTCAATTCGTACGGGATACAGATCTTGACGTTATGTAAAGGATGTGTTAAGATGTGTAGCACTCTTGAGGTTAGAGTGCTAACTATGTAATCACAAAGGGTGTAGAGGGAATGGTTAAAATTATTGATACCAGGGAAAGAGAAAAAGAGATTTTAGGGCTGATTATCGATAGCTACATTGAGGAATCAAAGCCAATAAGCTCGGCTTATCTTTGTCAGAGATACGATCTGCATTGTTCCGCGGCTACGATAAGAAATATTATGCTTTCTTTGGAAAAACAAGGGTTTCTTTCTCATATACACACATCTTCAGGAAAAGTGCCTACAAAACAAGGATTTAAGTGCTATATAGAAAATCTTAAAAAAGGCGAAATAGCTATTAAAGAAGAGCCTGTGGCTTTAGGATTTTATGCTTTACCGGCTTTTAATATTGAGGAAGTCATCAGCCACACTCTTAATTCTTTAGTTGAATTTAGCGGCTACACCTCTTTGCTGGCAATTTCCGGTGAAGATGACAGAGTTTTTTTTAAAGGTATGCGTTATATGCTGCAGCAGCCTGAATTTGAAGATATAGCCAGATTAAAAGATATTTTTTATACCTTAGAAGTAAGAATGGAAGAACTTGGGAATTTGTTATTTAGCTGTATTGGCGATAATGTTAGAATACTCATTGGAGATGATATAGGGTTCGAAGAAATCGCTGATTGCTCTTTACTGATTTCAGGTTTAGAAAATGAACAGTTTAAGATTGCTGTAGGCCTTTTGGGCCCGATGAGGATGAATTACGCTAAAGCGTCTTTATGTTTAAACTCGGTAAGGGATCAGCTTAGTGAAGTGGCTGAAGAACTTTTTTAGAACACAGATGATCACTGATTTAGAACGGATGATCGCGGATGGGGAAGAGATAATGAATAAAAAAGAAGAAAAGAAAGAAAATAATATATCAGAAAAAGACGAGAAGCCTGCTGAAGAAAAGAATTATGATGTTCTTTGGGATAAATATTTAAGGCTTCAGGCAGACTTTGATAATTATCGGAAGAGGTCATATAAAGAAAAAATAGAGTTTATTAAGTATGCCAATGAGATGCTTATTCTAGAACTCTTAGATATTCTGGATAATTTTGAAAGAGGTATTAAGGCCGCGGATCAGAAAAAAGATTTTGATTTATTGCACCAGGGCGTAGATATGACAGCTAAACAGCTGCATACTTTGCTTGAATCTAAAGGGCTCAAAAAAATAAAGGCGGTTGGCGAAAAATTTGATCCGCATTTACACGAGCCTATGGAAGTAGTTGAAGAAGAAGGCGCTGAAGAAGATATAGTTATTGAAGAAATGCAGTCAGGATACACTTTGAATAACAGGATAATCAGGGCGGTAAAGGTTAAGGTTAAGAAGGGGAAGAGTATGGAGAATAGTAATACGCCGCAGGCAGCAGGCAGCGGGTTGGGAGAAGAGGAAAGTAACACGTCGCAAGTATCAGGTAACACGTCTGAGGATATGGAAGAAATAGAGAAAGAGGATGAAGAAATAGAAGGTGATAAAAAAGAATAAGCATTGTTCCGCTTCACGAAGATGTTGATGAAAATCCCTACGGGATTTCCCTCAACGCTCAGCGGAATTCAATTCAACTAAGGACTTTCTTCGAAAGTCCAAGTTTCATTGAGGAGGTATTGAAATGGCGAGAGTAATAGGAATTGATTTAGGGACATCTAATTCATCAGCAGCAGCAATGGAAGGGGGGCGGCCGGCTATTATTCCTTCAGCGGAAGGAGCAGGGGTAGCCAGTGGTAAAGCTTTTCCTTCGGTAGTAGCTTTTACTAAAGACGGCCAAAAACTAGTAGGAGAGCCAGCCAGAAGGCAGGCTTCAGTAAATCCTGAAGGGACAGTTTTAGCGGCAAAAAGAAAAATAGGAACTGACTTTAAGTTTAATATTTACGGAAAAGAATATACGCCTCAGCAAATCTCCGCTTTTATTCTTCAGAAGATTAAGCAGGACGCTGAATCTTATTTAGGCGATAAAGTAGAAGAGGCAGTTGTCACTGTTCCAGCTTACTTTAATGACAATCAGCGTCAGGCAACTAAAGATGCCGGAACAATCGCCGGTTTAAATATCATCAGAATTATTAATGAGCCGACTGCCGCCTGCTTAGCTTACGGATTGGATAAAGTGGGTAAAGAACTTAAGATTATGGTTTTTGACTTTGGCGGAGGAACACTTGATGTGACTATAATGGAAATGTGGTCTGAAGGCGGTTTTAAAGTTCTCTCAACCCATGGCGACACCCATCTTGGCGGAACAGATATGGATGCTTTGCTTATTGATTATATTGCCGAAGATTTTAAAAAGCAAAACGGAATAGATTTACGTAAAGATAAAATGGCTGTGCAAAGATTAAGGGAAGCTGCTGAAAAAGCCAAGATTGAGCTTTCCAGCACATTGACTACGGATATTAATTTACCTTTTATCACTGCTGATTCAAACGGCCCTAAACATCTTACTATGTCTATTAACAGGGCTAAACTTGAGTCATTAGTCGCTCAGGTTATCGAGAAATGTAAGTCTCCGATGCAAAGCGCTATCAAAGACGCTAAAGTTTCAGCAAACGATATTGATAAAGTAATAATGGTCGGAGGCCCGACCCGTATGCCTATTGTTCAAAAGTTTGTTGAAGAATATGTCGGTAAGAAAATTGAACGGGGAATTGATCCTATGGAATGTGTTTCATTAGGCGCGGCTGTTCAAGCTTCGATAATCAAAGGTGAGACTAAAGATGTCTTACTTTTAGACGTTACGCCTCTTTCTTTGGGGATAGAAACTTTAGGAGGAGTATTTACTAAGTTAATTGAGCGTAACACTACTATACCTACTAAAAAGAGCCAAGTATTTTCAACTGCTGAGGATAATCAACCGGCAGTGGATATCCGAGTTCTTCAAGGCGAAAGGCAGATGGCCGCGGATAATACTCAATTGGGATTATTCAAATTAGATGGAATTCCTCCGGCACCCAGAGGTTTGCCTCAAGTAGAAGTTACTTTTGATATTGACGCTAATGGTATAGTCCATGTTACAGCTAAAGATAAAGGAACAGGTAAAGAGCAATCAATACGTATTACCGCCCCTGATAAGCTTTCTGAAGATGATATTAAAAAGATGGTTCAAGAGGCGGAAAAATATGCTGAAGATGATAAGAAAACAAAAGAGTCGGTTGAAGCCAAGAACAAAGCGGATGCTTTAGTATATTCGACTGAAAAAGCTTTAAAAGATTATGGTGATAAGGTTCCTGAAGATGATAAAAAGAATATTCAGGCAAAACTTGACGCTTTAAAAGAAATGCTTAAGAAAAGTGATGTTTCAGCCGAAGCACTACAGTCAGCAGGCGAAGAATTAGCTACAGCGTCTCATAAATTAGCCGAGCATGTTTATAAAGCGGCTAATGAACAGCAGGCTCAAGCCGGCCAGCAAGCTGAAGCTCAAAGCGCGGGCCCTGAACAAGAACAACCGCAAGCTTCCGAGGAAAAAAAGCCTGATGATAAAGATGTAGTTGACGCTGAGTATAAAGAGGAAGATAATAAGAAATAAATTAACGTAACACGTAACACGTAACACGTAACACCTTAGACTTTATTTACCGTTTTTTAAGACGTGATACGTGTTACCTGTGATGTGATACGCAAAAAAATATGATGAGTACCCAAAGAGATTATTATGAAATTTTAGGAGTAGCTAAGGGTGCTTCCGTGGAAGATATTAAAAAATCTTATAGACAGCTAGCTATGAAGTATCATCCTGACCGAGTGCCTGCTGAGCAGAAAAAACAAGCTGAAGAAAAGTTTAAAGAAATTTCCGAAGCTTACGCGGTGTTAAGTGATTCTCAAAAGAAAAAGCTTTATGACCAGTATGGCCATGCCGGAATAGATGCTAAATATACAACCGAAGATATTTTTAAAGGAGCTGATTTTTCGAGTTTTTTTGGTTCCAATGGATTTGGAGATATTTTTGAAGGTTTATTCGGGGGCTCAGGCGGAGATGCTTTTGGCGGAGGCGGCAGAAGATATAAAAGGCAGGGAGAAGATATTCAGCTTCAGTTATCTATCAGTTTAGAAGAGGCGGGTAAAGGAACAGAAAAGGATGTTACATATTACCGCCATGATGATTGTTCGCGCTGTAACGGCAGCGGAGCTGAACCTGGCTCATCAAAAGTAATTTGTGCCGCTTGTAGAGGCTCAGGAACTATTAGAAGCGGATTAGGTTTTATAAGTTTTTCTCAAACTTGCCCTAATTGCGCCGGAGAAGGGAAAATTATAAAAAACCGTTGTCAAAAATGTTCAGGAGAGGGTAGGCTAAGAGGTAAAAAAACTCTTAAAGTAACTATCCCTAAAGGTGTTGATACTGGTTCAGTTTTAAGATTAAAAAATGAAGGAAGCTTTGCTGGCGGCGCCAGAGGAGACTTATATATTTATATTAAGATTAAACTTCATCCTGTATTCATAAGAGAAGCGGCGAATATAAGATGCAAAGTAAAGGTAGATATAACTCAAGTAGTTTTGGGCTCAGAAATTGAAGCTCCGACATTAGAAGGCAAAGTCAAGATGAAAATACCTCCGGGAACCCAGCCGAATACTGTATTTAGGCTTAAAGGTAAAGGTATAGCAGATATACACACTAAATACACAGGAGATGAATTTATAGAAGTAGAAGTAGAAGTCCCTAACAAGCTTTCAAGCAGAGAAAAAAAGCTTGTTGAAGAATGGGCTAGGTTGAGGAGAGAAAACATATGAAATTCCAAATAACAAATTCCAAATCACAAATAAATTCCAATATTCAATATCCAAATTTCAATGGGGAATTTTTTTAAGGAGGAGATAGAGTATGCCTACATATGATTATGAGTGTTTGAGCTGCGGGGATGATTTTGAGGCTTTTCAGAAGATGAGCGATGCGCCTTTAGAAAAATGCCCTAAGTGTAAGGGCCAAGTTAAGAGGTTAATTGGCTGTGGAACCGGGTTAATTTTTAAAGGTAGCGGATTTTACTCAACTGATTACAAAAAGAGTAATTCTCCCAAGCCTAAAAAAAATATACCTGAAGTTTGCGCCGGATGCGATAAAACAGCTTGTTCCGGCAAAAGCACTGAGACAAAAAAATAAGAAAAGCCGTTAAATGATAAATGCTAAATTTGCAATTTGCAATGCGAGCGAAGCGAGGAGGGAGGTATGTCTTCGACAATAAAACCTTTTAAAGCAACATATTATAATTCCGCGCTGATAAAAGATTATGCTTCTGTAGCTTGTCCTCCTTATGATGTTATCGATGACAAACAATTTTTAGCTTTAAAGAAAAAATCCCCCTATAATTACTCTAATATTATCATTGTTAAAGATAATAATTACGAGAAAAAAGCTGATATTCTAAACGATTGGTTAAACAAACAAATACTTATAGATGATGAAAAAGAGAGTTTTTATCTTTACGAACAAAAGTTTAATGTTGAAGGCAAAACTTTTAAGCGTTATGGAATATTATCTTTGCTTAAGATGGATAAACAGGGAATTTTTCCTCACGAACATACTTTAACAGTGCCTAAAGAAGATAGAAAAAAAATAATAACCGCGACTCAAGCCAATCTAAGCCCTATTTTCGTGATAGTGCCCAAACCTTTGAAGATATTTTCTCAGATTTATAATTCCTATTCCCGAAAAAATCCTTTTTTAAAGTTTAAGGACGGCGATGGTAATATTAATAAAATATGGAAAATTAGCCAACCCGAGCAAATCGCTAAAATTTCCAAAGAAATTGATAAATGCCCGTTAGTTATAGCTGACGGCCACCACCGTTTTGAAATTTCTTATGATTATTTTAAAAATAATCAGGATAAGTTTAAAGATCTTAATTATATTTTAGCTTATATCACAGATTGCCAAAAAGGATTGAGAATACTACCTACTCACAGAGTGGTAGATGTTCTTGAGCAGCACAGCGGGATTTTTAAGAAATTAAAAGAGTTTTTTGAGATCAAAGAAGTCAAAGAAGCTTATTTAGAAAAAAAATTGAAAAATACTCCTGTTTTTTGCCTAGGAATTTATAGGGAGGGAAAATATTATTTTTTAAAACTTAAAAAAACAGCATTATTGAGTAAAATACCTAATAAATTATATAGGCAGTTAGATACCTATGTTTTTCATCAGTTAATTCTACCCTTATTCAAAACTAAAGATAATATTGAATATACTCATAGTATAAAAGGAGCAAAAAAACTTGCCGGAAAGAATAAAACAGCTTTTATGCTTAGAGCAGCGTCTCTTGAGAATATATTTAAAATATCCAGCAAAGGTTTTAGGCTTCCCCAGAAATCTACTTATTTTTATCCAAAAGTATCTTCGGGGATTGTTATAAGAAGATTTAAAACATAGATACTCGATACACGATGCTCGATTCTCGCGGGGAAGAAAAAGTTTTTAGATATCTACAAAATTTATTTTTTACGAGTATCAAGTATCTATCATCGAGAATCGAGTAAGGAACGTAAGCGACGATGAGGATTTTTAAAAAATCTTTTGGAAAGCTGGGAAAAAATAAAACAAATATTCCTGATGGGCTCTGGAGTAAATGTCCAGGCTGTTCACATTTGATTTTTAATAAAATTTTAGAGGAAAATTTAAAAGTTTGCCCTAAATGCGGCTATCATTTCCTGCTTACTTGTTGGGAAAGAGTAGAATTTCTTACTGATAAAGATACTTTTGGAGAAAGTTGTGAAAATTTAGATTCCTGCGACCCTATAAAGTTTTGCGGCCCTAAAACTTATCTCCAAAAATTAAAGGAAGCTAAACATTCCACTGGTTTGAAATCAGCCGCGATTGTGGGTATAGCTGAAATTGAAGGAAAAAAAATAGCTTTAGGCGTTACGGATTCCCGTTTTATTATGGGCTCAATGGGCTCAGTTGTAGGAGAAAAAATTGCCCGTATTACTGAAAAAGCATTAGAAGAAAGAATCCCTTTAATTATTATTTCCGGTTCAGGAGGCGGGGCAAGAATGTATGAGGGTATGCTTAGCCTTATGCAAATGGCAAAAACAAGCGCGGCTCTTGGGCGGCTTAAACAAGCGAATATCGCTTTTATTTCGGTTCTTACCAATCCGACAATGGCAGGAGTGTTAGCTTCTTTTGCCGGCTTAGGAGATGTGACAATTGCTGAGCCTAAAGCTTTAATAGGGTTTACCGGCCCTAGGGTTATAAAGCAAACCATAAAACAGGATTTGCCTAAAGAATTTCAAACTTCTGAATTTAATAAAGAGCATGGGCTTATTGATATTGTTGTTAATCGTAAAGAGCTGAAATCAACGATCGCCAAGTTGTTAAACTATTTGACTTGATACTAGATGCTCGATGCTTGATGCTCGATACTAGATACTTGTAAAAAAAAAGAAAACAAATATTGAGAATTGTCTTGAC
>JBDRIY010000069.1:0-4329 GCA_043815445.1 Candidatus Omnitrophota bacterium | reverse complement strand
ATTCATTTCTTGTTATCATTTTTTTTCCTCCTGGTATAACCTTCGGTTATACCTGATTACAACGATTATTAATAGATTGCAGAGATTAAAACATTAGCCGTCTAATTTGACAACTCTTGTTACCGAAATTTATTAACAACCCGACTTTATATCCTGCCGCTTTTAAATATGACAAAAGCTGTAATTCAAACACAGCAGGAATATTACCGGTTAAAGCCTTAAGTTCGATTATTACCTTATCATCGATAACTAAATCTAACCTGCATTTACCAACATTTTTATCTTGAAACAAAACATTAAAGCCTTTCTCGGTTTGATATTTTAATCCTTGCTCTTCCAAGACTATTTTTAAAGCATTCTGATATATATTTTCATTAAATCCGGGGCCTAACTCGCTGTGTACTTTATAACAACAAGCTATTATTCTCTCAGTTAAAGGGTCTCGCTTGTTAATCATTGTAATCTATCCCTAATCTCTGTAATCAAGATATCCGATAGGATGTCTTATTTTTTCTCTTTCGCCTTCTCCTCTATTATTTTTTTCGTTATCTCAGCCGGAACTTGAGTATACTTTTCAAAACACATAGAGCAGTTAGCCCTACCGCTGCTTAGCGAACGTAAATTCGTCGCGTATCCAAACATCTCTGAAAGCGGCGCTTCTGCCGAAATAATTTTTTGATTAGCTTTAAAATCCATTCCCAATATCTTCCCGCGCCGGGAGCAGACATAGCCGACAATATTATTGGCATACTCTTCAGGAGTTGTAATTTCAAGAGACATACAAGGCTCAAGTAACACCGGTTCACACTTCATAAACGCGCTCTTAAAACATCCCCTTGCCGCGAGCTTAAACGCCAGCTCCGAAGAATCAACATCGTGATAAGATCCATCTGTAAGTTTTACCTTAACATCTACTATCGGATACCCCGCGTAAACCCCCCTTTTCATACTCTCAATAACTCCTTTTTCAACCGCGGGAATATAATTTTTAGGAATTCTGCCGCCAGTTATACCATCTTTAAACTCAAACCCTTCTCCGGCAGTATTCGGAGAAAGCTCTATTACTACGTGGCCGTACTGTCCTCTTCCTCCGCTTTGCTTGATATGCTTATATTCTTCAGTTATAGATTTTAAAATAGTTTCCTTATAGGCAACTTTTGGCTGGCCTACTTGGGCATCTATTTTAAACTCTTCTTTTAACCTATCGGCAATTATTTCCAAATGAAGCTCTCCCATCCCGGAAAGAATAGTCTCGTTCGTTTCCTCGTCGGTATGAGCTTCAAAAGTAGGGTCTTCCTCAGCAAGTTTTGCCAAACCTTTCCCAAGTTTATCCTGATCCGTACGGCTTTTAGGCGTTATACTAATCGAAATTACCGGCTCGGGAAAATCTATTGATTCAAGTATTATAGAATTATCCGGATCACAAAGCGTATCTCCGGTTGAAGTGGCGCCAATGCCTACTAAAGCCGCTATATCGCCGGCAAAAATAGCGTCGCGGCTCTCTCTTTGATTAGCGTGCATCTGCAAAATCCTTCCGACTCTTTCTTTTTTATTTTTTCCGGCGTTAAAAACATAAGTTCCTGCTTTAATACATCCTGAATAAACTCTTACATATATAAGCTTACCCGTATGTTTATCCGCCTGAATTTTAAATGCTAAAGCTGAAAAAGGCTCACTATCCAAAGACTTTCTTTTTACTATTTTTTCAGAGTCGTCAGGGCTTGTGCCTTCAATATCAGGAATATCCGCCGGCGAAGGAAGATAAGCGTTTATAGCATCAAGCAAACTTTGAACCCTTTATTTTTAAAAGCTGAACCGCAAAGCACAGGAACAATTTTATTGCCAATCGTACCCTTGCGAATTGCCTTTTTTAATTCGTCAGCTGTAACCGATGCTTGATCTTTAAGGTATTTCTCCATAAGCTCATTATCTTCAGCTGCCGCCTTTTCAACCATAATGCCGCGATACTTTTCACAAACTTCCTTATAATCCGCGGGTATTTCTTCTACCTTATACTCTTTACCCGTTGATTCTTTTTCATATCTATACGCTTTCATTTCAATAAGGTCAATGATTCCTTCAAAGTTTTCTTCCGCTCCAATAGGAATTTGCAAAGCAATAGGATTGGCGCCTAAATCTTTTTCTATATTTTCCAAAACCGCGAAAAAATCAGCGCCTGTTCTATCCATCTTATTAACAAAAGCAATTTTAGGAACACCATATTTATCCGATTGGCGCCAAACAGTTTCAGATTGAGGCTCAACCCCTCCCACAGCGCAAAAAACCGCTACAGCCCCGTCTAAGACTCTAAGGCTTCTTTCAACTTCAGCAGTAAAATCTACGTGACCGGGAGTATCAATTATATTGATTTTATTATTTTTCCAAAAACAAGTTGTTGCCGCCGAGGTTATCGTAATTCCTCTTTCCTGCTCTTGTTTCATCCAGTCCATTTGCGCGGCTCCATAATGCACTTCGCCGATTTTATGAGAATGGCCGGTGTAAAATAGTATTCTTTCAGTAAGAGTGGTTTTTCCGGCGTCAATATGAGCCATAATGCCTATATTGCGGACATTTTCAAGAGCTGTCTTACGGCTGGAGAGAATTTCACTTTCCTCTTGCTTCTGAGGTTTATTTTTAGATTCTTTTTTTTCTTCCGGCTCAGCTATAACCTTTTTTTCCTCTACTGCTGCTTCTACCTTTTTCTCTACTTCTTCCTTCGGAGGTTCTTCAAAGGTTTCTTCTTCTTTTATTGGTTTTTCTTCTTTTGCCGGTTCCTCTTCTTTTTTTACTGGTGTTTCTTCCTTGGCCTCTTCTTTTAATATTTGTTCGGGTTCTTTTTCTAATTTTTCTTTTTCAACTGATTCTTTTTTTGGCTCTTCTTTCATAATAACATCATCCTTTTTTTCACTTTGGCTGTTCTCGATGCCGGCAGGCACAGGAACTTCTAAAATTTCGCCTTTTCTCTGAGCTTCTTTTATTGAATAAATAAGCTTTATCCTTTCAGTATCTATTCTTTCTATTTCTTTATCTTTTGTCTCCAGTTCTTTTTTAGCAATTTCAAAATGTTCTTTTAATTCTTGAAACTGCTCTTTCAAGGTAAAGTGGTCATCTCTTGAAATCCACCCGCTTTCTTTTTCTTTTTCTTTGATTTGGGTAATTTGCTCTGAGCGTAAATTAAGTTCTTTTTGAATAAATTGTGTTTTTTCTTTACTTTTGTTAAGATTATCTTTCAAGGCATTAATTTCTTCGGCAGCCTTACGTATCTGAAATTGCAGCTGTGCTGTCTCATCGACTGATAGAGTTAAATTCTTATTAAGCCGGACATTCTTAGAAAATTCTTCTTCTAGGCGTTTTTCATTTTTTAGTAATTTTGTTTTGAGGCCTTCTAAAGGTTTTTTATCTTTATTAAGGAGATCTTGTTGATTAGCAATCCATTTTTTATTTCTTTCGATTTCTGTTTTAGATTCAGCTTCTTTCTTTTTTAAGGCTTCTATTTCTTTTTGCAGGGCAGTGTTATGAGCTTTGATTTCTTTCAAAACAGCATTCTCAGCTTTAAGTTTAGCAGTTTCTCTCTTTAAGGGTTTAATCTTTTCGGCTAACTCTGCCATTTTATTTTTAGCAGTATCATCAATTTCAGGGTTTTGCTTTTTTTCTTTTTTAGTCTTATCAGTAAAAGAATAAACAACTAATGCGAAGGCGGCAGTTATAAATAAGTAAACAACATAAAGCATATTTTATTTTTTTATTTAGCGATAGCTTTGACAATATCTTTTTTGGTAACTATACCTATTAATTTATCTTCCTTAACCACAGGGCAATAATAAGTTTCTTTTTCAAGCATTAAAGTTGCCGCGTCTTCAACGCTGGTATCAGCGGATAAAACAACCATATTTTTCTCTATAATATCCTCAACTTTAGTCGCGGTAGTTTTCTTTACCTCGTCTTCAAACCTTTTTACCCCAAAGGTAAGGAAGCCCATGGCAATATGCATAAAAGTAGGCAAATGAACTTTTTTATCCTGGAAAATGACCCCCTCCTCAAGAGCAACCCCTACTAATTTACCTTGATCATTTATTACTGGGGCGCCGCTTATATTCTTACTCACAAATAACTCTGCCAATTCGTGCACACTCATTTTTAATCCAACCGTAACTACATTTTTAGTCATTATCTCTTTCACTAACATATTTTTCCTCCTATGTTAATTGTCCACAACTAATCTACTCTCAAAGCACCAAACCATTTCTCCTAAGCCTCTCATTAGGCTGGGGATAAATGGTAAACCTTCTTAACAGATCTTAATTTAAAATTGCTAAAATCTTCAAATAT
>JBDRIY010000068.1:0-3644 GCA_043815445.1 Candidatus Omnitrophota bacterium | reverse complement strand
TTAAATAGGGACAGCGACCATTTTCTTGACATAATTACATAGTTGCAATAAAATATACCCATGCCGAGAATTGCCAGAATTGTTGCCGTAGATTATCCTCATCACATAACCCAACGCGGAAACTATAAACAAAGAGTATTTACCAAGAATAATGACTATAAATTCTATTTGGAGCGTCTAAATGAATATCAGAATAAATATAAGCTTTCTACGATAGCTTATTGCCTCATGCCAAACCATGTTCATTTCGTAGCCATTCCTAAAGATAAAGACTCTTTGGCCAAGACATTTAATGCCTCTCATATGAGATACGCCCATTATTTTAATAAGAAAAGCAACCTCACAGGACATCTCTGGCAGGGAAGATTTTATTCTTGTGTATTAGATGACAACCATCTTTATGCTGTAGCGCGATATATAGAAAATAATCCAGTTAGAGCAGGGCTAGTAAAGAAGGCGTGGAATTGGAAGTGGTCAAGCGCTAAAGAACATATCTTAAAAGAGGGGAGAGGTATTTTATCTTTGATAGAGATTAGTAAGTTTATGGAAGCAGATAATTGGAGAAGCTATTTATCTCAAAAAGAAGATGAAAAAATAGTTAACAACATAAGAAAAAATACCTTAACAGGAAGGCCTTTGGGTGATGATGCTTTTATCATAAAGCTTGAAAAAATATTTGGTAAAAGATTAAAAGCATTACCGCGCGGCCGGCCAAAGAAAAAATAGAAAAACGGCCGCTGTCCCTATTAATTAATGAAACGGGAGGGTGAATGACTATACGAAAAAAAATAACGGCTGGTTTTAGTAGTTTGCTGATATTGATTTCTATTCTGGGATTTTTTTCTTTTTGGGCTATGCGGAAAGTTAATAAAATGGCTCGTCAGGAAGTGGAAACCTTAACTCTTGATATGTTTTTAGATGAAGAAGTGGGAAAACATTTCGCCTGGATGAATAATTTAGCTGATCAATTTTTGTTAAATGAGCCTTTTGCCGGTGAAACAGATCCTCATCAATGTGATTTCGGCAAGTGGTATGATTCTTTTAAGACTGATAACCCCCAGATTATGAAGATTCATACCGTGATTAATGAGCCGCACAAACGCCTGCATAACGCGGGAAAAAAGATTAAAGATATTTATATACCCGCGGATTTAGAAATAGATCATGAAATGCTGACTGCTAAAATCGCTCATTTAGGGTGGATGATAGCCTTGAGAGATTCCTGGCAGGATAATGGCTCGGCGTTTGAACTGCCGGTAGACCCCGCGGAGTGCGTTTTTGGAAAGTGGTACCATGACTATAAAACAGATGACCCGGAGATAAAATCCGCTTTAGCAAAAATAGAGATGCCTCATAAAAAACTTTATGAGTCCGCGAATGATATTGTTAAGTTAGCTGATGAAAATGGGGTAGTAACTGACCCCTTAAAAAGACGGGAAGCCCGGAGGATTTTTGAGGAACAATGCCGGCCGCTGGCGTATGAGGTTATGCGGGAATTTGATAAAGCGGAACATATTATCCATGAAAGGGTTGAAAAGAATTTTGAGGCCAGGGATATATATGCAAAAGAAGCCCGAAGTTCAGCTAAAAAGGTTCAAGAGGAAGTTAAGAAGATACAAGATATTTTAATGGCAAAAGTTAGAGAACTCGCTATTGAAGGACAGGCGGTAAAAAGAATAGCGGGATGGACTATAATTGTAGTTATATTTTTGTTTATTGTTATCGGAGCGGCATTTACTTTTTTTGTTTCCCGGGCGGTTTTGCGGCCTATTATAAAACTGAAAGACGCGGTTGTTGAACTGGGCCGGGGAAATTTAAACGCGAAAGCGGATGTTAAGTCAAAGGATGAACTTGGCGTTCTCGCCGGTTGTTTTAATAAAATGGCCGGAGATTTAAATATTTCCCTAAAAAAAGAAAAAGAATTTGCTGTTAAAGCGGCGGAAGCAGAAGCTGAAAAGAAAGAAGCGGAAAAACTGCGCGCGCTTAATCAGCAGTTAGCGGCGAGCGAACAGCAGTTAAGCGCCAGCAACCAACAGTTAAGAGCTAATGAAGAAGCGCTGCGGAAAGCGCAAGAAGAATTAAAGAAAAAGATAGAAAATTTGGAGGCTTTTAAACAGCTTACTGTGGGGAGGGAATTAGCAATGATAGAATTAAAAAAAGAAATGGATAATTTATTGAGAGAATTAGGCCGAAAGCCAATGTATGAAGACGAATATAAATAGCGATGAAACAGGCCATTGATGTTCCTACAGGTAAGATTGAAGTTGGCAGCGGAAGAACTATCTTAAAAGTCAACGCAATAGGGTCGTGTGTCGTTGTTTCGGTTTATAGCCTAAAGAAAAAGATAGGCGGTTTGGCGCATATTATGCTTCCCGGAGAGAGCGTGGATAGTAAATCTGGTGAAGAGAGGAAATACGCGGTTAACGCTATAGACGCTATGCTAAAAAGAATAGTTTTTTTGGGGGTAGATATTGAGGATATTGAGGTATGTATGTTAGGAGGGGCTAATGTTCTTAAAAGGCCCGGGGAAACAATTGGTAAAAATAATGTTGATTCGATTATTGAAATTTTAAGAAAAAGAAAAATAAAAATAAAGGCACAAGCAACAGGAGGGATTGAGAGAAGAAGTTTATCTTTTGATGTTGAGAGAGGAACCATATCTTATACCGAAGGCGGTGAAGATAAAGGCTTATTATGGATAGCAGGACAATGAAGTAGAAAGAAATTAAATGATTAAAAAATGAAAAATACAAATACATTGGATAAAAAAAAGAGTTTTTATAAACAATGGTTTATCTGGGGTATATTGTTCATTGTGCCTTTTCTTTTTTACCCTTGGGCGCTTAACGCCTCATGGGTAAGTAACAGTGATGTGCATTCATTATTAGAATTCTGCGCGGCTATTATCGCGTTAATAACAGCTGCTGTAGTATTGACCCATTTTTTTGTTACCGGACGTAAATTTTTTCTTTTGATTTCGTTAGGGTTTACTTTGCAAGGAGCGGAAGATTTAGTTCATGCTATATATTCATTTAGTAGAATCTGGCCTACAGAGAGAATCGGGATTTTGAATTTTGTGCCTGGTACATATGTAACCGGAAGGCTGCTTTTGGTGTTTTGCTTTATTTTAGCGTTTTATCGGGAGAAAAAGGGATTAGTAACAAAAAACAGGACAAAAGAAGCAATATCATATAATACAGTTGGATTTTTTATCGCGGCCATAGCAACATTAATTATTATTAATTCACCTCTCCCTAAATTTATTTTACCAGGGCAAATTATAAGCCGCCCTGTAGATTTTATCGCGGCCTTGATATATCTGTTTTCTTTTTTATGTTTTGTTAAAATGTACCGTCAAGAAAAATACCATACTCCGTTTGTATGGAGCTTGACAGCTTCGTTAATATTTGGTTTTATCACTCAGGCCTATATGATTCATTCACAGCAGTTGTATGATGCTCAGTTTGATATATCTCATCTACTTAAAATTTTTAGTTATATATTTCCCATAGGCGGAATTGCGGTGGGAACCTTTGTTATGTATAAAAAAGAAGCAACACTGAGAAAGGCTTTAGATGAAAAAACTACCGAGCTTATTCAAGAAGTTTCCGAACGCAAGCAAGCAGAGTCAGACATAGGAATGC
>JBDRIY010000067.1:0-32235 GCA_043815445.1 Candidatus Omnitrophota bacterium | reverse complement strand
GGGGTATTGATAGGGTTTGGTTTTTAACAATAACTGCAGATCGTGGGTTATCTGGAGATAGTAAAGATATACTTCCTTGGGATAGGAGCCGGCGAACCTCATTTTTAGAATCTGCCAGTTTAACTTTATACAAAACTTCTACTAAGTCAACCATAGCGCTTGGGGCTTTATAAACAGGTATATTTTCAGGAATCTGGTGTTTAGAAAATACTCTTTCAAACTCTTCTCTTTCTTTTTCAGCCCGTTTTCTTGAATGATAAAAACAAACTAACTCATAAGCTAAATTGAGTTTAGCTTCTTTAGGGTGCATTTTTTTAGCATTTTCAATATCATAATCACAAAGAAGCCTGTAATATTCCCACATAACCTGATCAGAAATACTCATAACCTTGCCAAACATTGCCTTTGGTTTTTCAGTTATACCTATATAATTATCTAAAGATTTCGACATTTTATTGTATCCGTCCAAACCTACTAAAATAGGCATAGTAACTATGGCCTGTTGGCTTTGGCCGAAAACTTCCTGAAGGCGCCGGCCTACGATTAAATTAAATTTCTGGTCTGTTCCGCCAAACTCAATATCAGCTTTCATTTTATAAGAATCATAGCCTTGGATTAAAGGGTAAACTATCTCCAAAAGGCTTAAGGGCTTACCCTCTTTAATCCGTTTAGAAAAATCATCTCTCTCTAATACTCTAGCTACAGTATAAGAAGAAAGCAAAGATAAAAATTTAGACAGGCTCATCTTTTTATACCAAATACTATTATAAATTATCTTTGTTTTTCTCTTATCTAAAATTTTGAAGGCTTGAGCAGTATAAGTAGCCGCGTTAGACTTAATCTCTTTATCATTTAAAACCGGGCGAGTCGCGGACTTTTGTGACGGGTCTCCAATCTTAGCGGTCCAATCACCTATAATAAGGTAAACTCTATGGCCTAAATCCTGAAGTTTTCGCAGTTTTCTTAAAAGGACAGTATGCCCAAGGTGAATATCTCTGGCGGTAGGGTCAAAGCCAATTTTTAGCTTAAGAGGTTTATGGTTCTGTAAAGAATTCTTTAGTTTAACGGTTAATTCTTCTATCGCGATTAAATCAACCGCGTTTTCTTTTATTATTTCAAGATTCTGAGTTATCTTGTCCATCTATTTTTGTGGTAAGGCCAATCTTTGCCGAACCAGCATCAATTTTTATTATTTTAACTTTTAGATTATCACCAGGCTTAAGATTAGCTTTCGGCTCTTCATCTATTTCTCCGGAAAAAACTAACCCTTCTAACGAATCATCTATTCCCACAAATACTCCGAAATTAGTAACTTTAACTACTTTGCCGTCTATGATTTTACCTAACGGGTAATGCTCTAAAATTTCAGGCCAGGGATTTTCTACTAACTGTTTTAAACCTAAAATAATTTTCTTATTATTTCTGTCAATCCCTAAAACTTTCCATTCGCAAATTTGCCCTCTTTTTAAAATTTCCTGAGCCCGAAAAACTCTTTTTGTCCAAGATATATCCTCGTTATAAACTACTCCTTCAAGGCTATTCTCAAGCTCAACATAAGCGCAGCCCTCTCCGAAACCGATAACCTTACCATTGGTCAAGCCATCGACGACAACCATGTTTTCTACATCCCCCCAAGGATCTTTTTCAAGTTGTTTTACGCTCAAAGATATCTTTCGATCCGCTGAATCTATACTAATAACCTTTGCTTCTATGATATCGCCGATAGCAAAAGTATCTTGTAGATTAATGAACCTTTTTGTCCATGAAATCTCGCTTATATGAGCTAAACCTTCAATTCCTTTTTCTAACTCTATAAATATCCCGTAATTCTGGATATTAGTAATTCTCCCTTTAATCATTGAATCTACAGGAAATTTTTTATCTATTTCTATCCAAGGATCAGGAGTAGTTTGCTTCAAGCCTAAAGAAATTTTCCCTTTATTTTTATCAAACTTTACAACCATAACTTGAATTTCATTACCTACAGCAACAATTTCAGAAGGATGAGTAATCTTCTTCCAGCTCATATCGGCAATATGAAGAAGGCCGTCTACTCCTCCTAAATCAATAAAGGCGCCGAAATTGGTAATGCTCTTTATCTTACCGCTCAGAATTTTTCCTTCCTCTATTTCTTCCCAAATCTTCTTACGGGAAGTTTCTCTTTCCAAGCGCACCGCGTCTTTACGTGACACAACAAAACTTCCCTTCATCTTATTCATTTTTACAATTTGAAATTTGAATAATCCGCTTGATGTGTTTTCACTATTAGGGCCTCTGAAAGCGGAAAGGCTCTGAGGCAAAAATCCTTCTACCCCAAAGATATTCACCATATACCCGCCTTTTATTTTGCGAGAAATAGTTCCCTCTACAAGGTCTCCTTCCCTGTGGCTATTGGCAAGCGTAAGCCAACCTTTGGCTTCTCTTGCTTTCTTAAAGGAAAGAATGATCTTACCTTCTTCATCTTCTACGTTTTCTACGTAAACTTCAATTTCGCTCAAATTATCTATATCAATTCCCTTGAACTCCTCACGTAGAATTATCCCTTCAGACTTATAGCCTACGTCAACTATAATTTCAGATAAGCCAGCACTGATAATTTTACCAGTTACAACTTCCCCTTCTTTTAATTCCCTAATAGAATCGTAATAAGCTTTTGCTAACTCAGTAGATACATCACTCATATTATCGTATTTCCTCCTTAATTCTTGACATTCTTATAGCCTTACCAGAAAGATTTGGCAAGGTTCCCAATTATCTCCTAAAACTCCTAATTTGTCAACTAAAAATCATTTTTTGACCAAGTTGTTGGGTTAAGGTTATGATGCCTGTTTGGAAAATTGGGTTAAGTAGTTGGTGTTTTTTTAATACTTAACCTTTGCCTAACTACCAAACTGGCTTCTTGACCTTTACCCTTACCTTAAAGGCTCTTTATTTTATTCTTAACTTTAAGGGTAATAGCTTCATAATCATCATTCTCGTCTATATTGTCAACCTTGCTGAAGATAATCGTTATCGGACAAACGCAAAAATGTTTTTGAGTCTTTGAAAGAGACTTCTCGGTTCCATAAATCCTTGCCGCGATTACAGGAACATTGGTTTTTTTGCAAAGAAAGCCTACACCTACACTAAACTTATCAAAATTTTCCGACCTACTGCCTTGAGGAAAAATTACCAAAGGCCTTTTTTGCAAAGATTTTAAGCCCGCTTTTAACGCTCCTATATCAACAGACCCCCTTTTTAAGGGTATAGCGCCCAAATCTTTAAAAATGAAAGAACTAAACTTATTATAAAAAAGTTCTTCTTTGGCCAGAAAACTTACCTTGATGGGAAAGGCGCAAGATCCCACGACAAAAGGATCTAGATTACTGACATGATTAGCAGCTATAATAAAAGGGCCTTTTCTCGGTAAAGAATCTTTACCTTTTATCTTAATTTCAAAGAAACATTTAAAAATGCTAAAAGATAATATAGACGCGAGACTATAAAGCATAAATCATTTTTTTGCCTAAAGCAACGAGCTCATCCACTATTTTTTTGCTCTTGCCTTCAGAATAAACCCGGACAATAGGCTCTGTCCCCGACTTTCTAAACATAAGCCAATAATCTTTAGTTATAAGCTTTATTCCATCAAGAGTATTCACTCTTTCTACTTTTTTGCCAAAAAGTTCCTCGGGTAATTTCATATCGTTTAAGCTTTTTTTAACGCTCTTTACGGGAATAGCTGTCCGGCTATAGTAATAGCGTCCGAATTGTTTGTAAAAATCAGATAGCAAAGTATTAAAATCCTCATTTTCTACAGCAAGCATCTCCAAAAGTAAAAGAAAAGAAGCTGACCCATCACGTTCAGGAATGTAGTTATCAAAACCTATTCCCCCAGCTTCTTCTCCGCCAATACAAATAAAGTTATTTTTAAACAAATTAGATATATATTTAAAACCTGCCGGAGTCTCATAACAAGCTACTCCGCAAGCAAGAGCTACTTTATCAATAACATCGCTTCCCACAACAGTTTTGCCTATACCGCCCTTTGCTTTTCTATTTTTAATCATATGAATAGCTAAAAGCGGCAAGATTACCTGAGCATCAATATAATTTCCTTTGCCGTCAACCATAGCTATTCTATCAGCGTCGCCGTCCAAAACTACGCCCAAATCATATTTTCCTTTTTTCATTATTTTTATCATCTCGTTAAGATTGCTCTCAACCGGCTCAGGATGGATTCCGCCGAAAGAAGGATTAAATTCATTATGCAAATAATCAATACTCATTTTGCTCTGCTCTAAAACTTTTTCAACAAAGTTATCGCCGGTTCCATACATTGTATCAACTAAAACTTTAAGTTTAAGATTCTTTATCTTCTTCAAATCTACAAAATGTTTTAAAAAACTAACATAATCCTTAGTTAAATCTTTCTCTTCTATTAATTTTCTTTTTTTTGCTTCTTCCAAATCCATACACTTAACCTTGCTTTTATTTAAAAGGCTTTCTACCTTATCAGTAACAGCCTTATCCGCGGCTCCGCCATCAGAAGTTTTAATTTTTAAACCATTAAACTTAGCAGGATTATGCGAAGCAGTAATCATAATACCTAAGTTATATTTATTATATAAACAATGGAAACTAACTGTCGGGGTTGGAATATCCCGGTCAGATAAAACAACTTTTATATTATTAGCCGCGAAAACCGCGCCAACAGTTTGAGCGAATTCTTTAGATAAAAATCTTCTATCGTAACCAATAACAGTTTTTTTTATACCTTTACCCTCCCCGCCAAGATAATCAGCTATTGCCTGAGAAACTAATTTTAGATTTTCAAAAGTAAAATCATCCGCGATTACCGCCCTCCAACCATCTGTGCCGAATTTAATCATTGTTACCGCCTTTTAAGATATGTAGGGACAGGCCCCTGTGCCTGTCCGTTACTTAATATTACATATTGTTTTAATAATTATATCGGACAGGCACAGGGGCCTGTCCCTACACATAAAGCCTATGCTGATTTATATATTCCACTACACCCTGTTTAACAAACCCCCGAATAGACTTTCCCTTTTTAACTAAATCCCTAATCCGCGAAGAAGATATGTCTACTTGCCTGATATTCACTATTAAAAAGCTATCCTTTTCTTTCAGGGGATAGTTTTTCCTTTGAGCGGCAACTATTTTTGCTAACTTTTTAAGTTCCTGAATATCTTTCCAGCTGGAAAATGTATTAGCCAGGTCAGAGCCGACAATTAAATATAATTCATCATTAGGATAGTTATCTTTTAATTTTCTAACTGTATCTACAGTATAGGAAGTTCCGCCTCTTTTGATTTCTAAATCTAAAACTTTAAAATTTTCATTTTCAGCAATTGTTAATCGAGTCATTTCAAGCCTTTGAGCTGCTCCGGCATTGCCGGTTTCTTTATGCGGAGATATATTTGTGGGAATAAAAAAGACTCTGTCTAGCTCAAGAGCTTCTAAAATATCCTGAGCTATAACTAAGTGCCCAATGTGCGGAGGATTAAATGTCCCTCCTAAAATTCCTATACTTTTAGCCATATTATTTTTCTTATTCTCTTGTCTGGCCATTTCCGGCCGCTATCCATTTATAAATAGTCAATTCCTCTAACCCCATTGGCCCGCGGGCATGAATCTTATCGGTAGAAATTCCGATTTCCGCCCCTAAACCAAATTGATAACCATCGCTAAAGCGCGTAGAGATGTTTATGAAGCAACAGGCAGAATCTACCTCTTTAACAAATTTATCAGCCTTAGCAGGATTCTCAGTAATAATGCTGTCAGTATGGCTTGAACCGTAATGATTTATATGAGCAATCGCCTCATCAATATCGCGGACAACTTTTACTGAAACGATTAAATCCAAATATTCAGTAAACCAATCTTTCTCAACAGCTTTTTTTACTCCTTTAATAATTTTTGCCGCTTTCAGGCCTGCCCTTATTTCAACTTCGTATTTATCGAACTCCCTTTTAAGCTTAGGCAAAAATTCAGCCGCCCTATCCTCATGAACAAGGATAGTCTCAACAGCATTGCAAACTGAAGGCCTTTGAACCTTGGCATTTATACATATTTTTAAAGACTTATTTAGATCAGCCTCTTTATCCACATAAATATGGCATATCCCTTTATAATGTTTTATTACCGGAATGCGGGAACTTTTGACAACTTTTCTTATCAAGGCTTCTCCTCCCCGGGGAATAACTAAATCTATATATTCATTTTCTTTAAGCAATAAATCTACAATCTTACGCGAAGTATCTTCTATTACAAAAAAAGGGGCAAAGTTAATCCCACTATCTTTAGCCGCTTTTTTAAGAATTTTGGCAATTGCTATATTAGAATTAATGGAATCTTTGCCTCCTTTTAAAATACCTACATTGGAAGTTTTAAACAAAAGCCCTATACAATCGCTAGTCACATTCGGCCGGGCTTCATAAACTACTAAAATAACTCCTATAGGAACTCTTACTTTAGAAACATTAAGGCCGTTAGGCCTTTTCCATTCAGCTATAATTGTTCCTATCGGGCCTTTTAAACGGGCAATTTCTTTGAGAGAAACGCTCATGTCTTTTAATCTTTTTTCATTAAGGGTTAAGCGGTCAATAAAACTTTTTTTTAGCTTAGCCTTTAAAGCTTTTTCGATATCCTTTTCATTTTCTTTTAAGATAAATTTTTTGTTGGCGGTAAGATAGTCCGCCATTTTAAGCAAAACTTTATTTTTTTGCTTGGCGCTAAGGCCATTAAAAGCGTAACTCGACTGCTTGGCCTTCTTAACTATATCTCTAACATAATCTCTCATAACCACGCTTCCCATTCCGCGTGAATCCGCGTCTCTTTAAAATCCGCGTCCATCCGCGTTTTCAACGAAATCATTTCTATGGATAATTTCTTTCTCAAACTTCTTTGTTTTATGTTCCTTTAGCTCTTCGCAAGAATAGTTTATCAGGCCGGAGCCTAAAATATTTCCCCGGGCGTCACAAACTTCCACAGCGTCTTTTTTTTTAAATTCTCCTTCAAACTTAACCAAGCCCACGACTAAAAGGCTCTTATCTCTATTAATAAGAGCTTCCCTAGCTCCGTCATCAATATAAATTTTACCTTTTATCTTTTTACTAAAAGCGATCCAGCGCTTCTTTGCTTTAGCAATTTTCTCAAGAGGAAAAAATATTGTCCCTACTTGTTCTCCTTTTACCGCCCTTGATATAACCGCCCGGACTCTGCCGGCGGCGATGATAGCCTTTATACCTGATGAAACCGCAACGTTAGCGGCTTCTATTTTTGCCGCCATTCCTCCGGCAGTAAGTTTACTCTTTTCTTGTTTTACCAAACGCCTAATATTTGAATCTATGTTATAAACCGCCTTGACCAATTTACCGTTATCAAGCAAACCCTCTACATCAGAAAGTATTATTAAGCTCTCAGCGCCTATTAAATCAGCAAGCAAAGCTGAAAGACGGTCATTATCTCCAAACCTTATCTCCTCAAAAGAAACCGCGTCATTTTCATTAATAATGGGAGTTACTCCCATATCCAAAAGCTTGTTAATAGTGTACCGAGCGTTTAAAAACTTTCTGCGGTCATCAAAATTATCCCAAGTAAGAAGAATTTGAGCGCAATGTTTCTTATGCTTTTTAAACTTATCAGCATAAATATTCATAAGCCTAATCTGGCCTAAAGAAGAAAAAGCCATCAAAGAATGAATATTCGAAGGTTTGTTTTTATAGCCTAAAGCATTAAGCCCGCAAGCAATAGCTCCTGAACTGACTAAAACAACCTTAACCCCTTTTTTTTCAGTTTCAAGAATATCTTGAACAATCCTGCCAATTAAAGCAGAATTAAGTTTCCCTTGAGGAGCAATAATGCTACTCCCTATTTTTACTACGATCTTTCTCATTCTTCTCTTAATTAATATTATTCAGAAGGAGTTTGCGCGGATGAAACACTAATGCGGACAATTTTAAGGTTGGTGTGTATTTGACGGTGGCCTTGCTTTTTGCGATATTTTTTTCTACGCTTAAATTTATAAACTATAATTTTCTTGTCTTTTTTCTCGCCTTCGACTAGGGCTTCTACTGTTGCTTTTTCTACGTAAGGATTGCCTACATTGACTTTTTTATCATCAGCCAAAAGCAAAACTTTATCAAAGATAATTTTCCCCTCTTTTTCCTTGAGCCTTTCAATCTGGAGGCTATCACCTTCTTGAACCAAATACTGTTTTTTACTAATTTCAACTACTGCTAACATAGGCTAAATATTAACATACTCTCTAAATTTCGTCAAGAGCTATTCTTGATACTATTCTCGATACTAGATCTATATTCTAGATAACTCATAAGATACCTAAGTATCGAGTATCTATCCCTCAACCCTAAATTTTTGCTTTCTAACTTCTTCCGAAGGCCTAGACTTCCAACGCCGGTGTATCCAACTCCATTGACCCGCGGATTTTTCAACCCAACTCTCAATTATGCGGGTAAATTTAATAGCATTAAGAAGAATAGTTTCATTTTTGTCTTTAGTACGGATCAAGCTTTCTTCAGGAAAAATCTTTATGCAGTGCTTGCCTCGAGCTTCTCTTGTAATATATAAAGGCACAACCGCCGCCCCAGTGCGTAAGGCTAAAGCAATAGGCCCTACCGGAGTCGCGGCTAATTTACCGAAAAACTTAACCCACACCCCTCCTGTCCCAAAATTTTGATCCATCTGAATTATTACTGCTTCGTTGAACCTTAAAGCTTTTACTATACCCCCTATGCATTCTTTACGCGGGTAGGAAAAAATAGTTTTTATTCCCGCTTTTATACGCAAATTATGTAGATAATCTCCGGCGCGCTCGTCTCTCATTGGCCGGGCAACAATATTTATCCTAAATCCAGCCTTAGCAAGTTTTAAATTCATTAAAGGAAAGTTACCCAAATGAGCAGTAAGAATTATTACCCCTTTGCCTTTTTTAAAAGCTTTATCCAGAAACTTACGGCCTTCAAGGCGTATATTTTTAAGATGATCAGGATTTCTCAAAGAATACAAAAGCTCAAAGGTCCCCTGAGCCATAAAAATAAAATAATTGCGGGTTATCCTTCTGCGCTCTTTTAAAGAACTTTGAGGAAAAGCGGTTAACAAGCTATTCATAGCAACTCTACGATGGCGGGTAACTAACAGATAGGCAATACCACCCAAAACTTTACCCATAAAATAACTCCAATTTAAAGGTAAAATTCCGCTAATATAGGAAAAAAACTTTATAGTATACCAAGCTATGCTACGCATTAATAATTTTTTATGTTTCTTGTCCATATTCTTGATTCTCGTTTCTCGATACTCGATACTAGATCCTCGATTATAGATACTTGATTCTCGATAATTCGATATATATTACGATCTATCGAGTATCGTGTATCGAGTATCGAGTATCGAGAACATTATAGCTTATATCCTGATTTTATCAATAAAACTTAGTTTTAACACATAACCTAATAAAAATACCGCGCAATAGATAACAAAAATATAAGGATATTTATTATAAAAGCTTCTTTGTTCTCTTAAGGGAATTTCAAAACTTTGCGCGGCTTCAATAAATAAATTACTGCCGTCAGTTTGTAATTCTTTTATTTTTCCTTGGGGAGATACCCACCCGCTTATTCCGGTATTAGAGGCTCTAACAATAGAAATTCTATTTTCAACCGCCCGCATAGCCATAATACCTAAATGTTGGCTAGCTTGAGGTTCTCCTCCGAACCAGGCATCATTGGTAATATTTATCAGAAAATGGTTTTTCCGAGAAAAACGCGCGGTATGCGCGGGAAAAGTATCTTCAAAACAAATCAATACCGAAAAGCTTTTCTCTTCATAAATAAATCTAACAAACTCCCTGCCCGGGCTCATATCGCCCAAAGAGTTTAAAACGCTTATAAAGCTTAAAGCCTTTCTTAAAGGAACATATTCCCCAAAGGGGACCAGTTTAATTTTGCGATAAGAATTCAAAAGCTCACCGTTCTTATTAAACAGCAAAACTGAATTATAAAATTTTCCTTGTTCTTCTGTTACCGCGCCCAAAACAACACCTCTTTCCATGCCGCTGATAAATTGCTTCAGCTGTGAAAAATTATTTTCACTCACAATATCAGGCCAGACTGCTTCAGGAAATATCAATAGCGGGCCTTTTTCAGTCCCTAAACTTAAACTTTTTAATCTATTGATAATTAGAGATGAGATGCCCGGCTCCCATTTTAACTCTTGAAGAATATTAGGCTGAACCACTGATACGTTTAACTTATCGTTCGTCCCGTTTTTTTCGCGCCCGGCGCAAAAAGAATAACAAAAACAAGCCGCGAAAATAAAAACAACAACTACCGCGTTTTTAAAAATTACTTTATTATTCTTTGAGCTTACCCCTATTTTTCTTCTAAACAATATTTCCCAAAATAAAATATTTACCATCACAATCAAAAACGAAATGAATTTAACTCCTAATAAATCTATTGGCTGTATTAAATAAAGATTGCGATATTGAGAATAACCCAAATTCGCCCAGCCGAATCCGCACCAAATATTTTCTTTTAAAAACTCTAAAACTACCCAAAGACAAGGTATGGTTATAATTCTCAGGCCTTTATTCAAGAAATAATACCCGCTTAAAGCAAACAACATATAGTATGAACAAAGGTAAAAAAGAAGAAAAATAAATCCCAAGCTGGTAACTTTACCTACCCAGAATATTGCTGCCGCGTAATAAAAAAAAGCAAAAACCGCCCCGCTTAAGGCACACTCTTTTTTAGTCCGGCTCCCAGTTATTACATAAAAAAAAGGAATTAAAGAAAACCATACTAGAAAAAACAAATAAGGAGAATCAAAACTTAGGCCGGTAAGTATGCCGCTAAGGGCGCAGAATGCTATCTTAATTAGCATAAAATTTATCATTTAACATTTAGCATTTTAAATTTATCATTTTTTATTCTTTCCCATTTTAAAATGCTAAATGTTAAATTTAAAATTTAGAATGTTTTTTATATTACCCTAATCATTTACCACAGCACTTTTTATACTTCTTCCCGCTTCCGCAAGGGCAAGGGGTGTTTCTTCCTACTTTTCCAACTGCTGGTTTTTGAATCGGCT
Source organism: Candidatus Omnitrophota bacterium (assembly GCA_043815445.1). Lineage (GTDB taxonomy): Bacteria > Omnitrophota > Gorgyraeia > Duberdicusellales > 4484-171 > JBDRIY01. The sequence goes on along the minus strand of JBDRIY010000067.1, from coordinate 21,117 downwards.
GGGCTAAAGAAGGCTGTTCTTTGTCTTTTTTAAGTGAAGAATACTGGGAGTGAATAAAATTTCGCGCTGATTCGATTAAAATACCCTGGCTCTCTTCAACAGATTTTATCTTTGCTTTAAAAAGCATATCCACAATACCCTCTTTGATAGAAGCAATCATTTCCGAAAAAGCGGAATGAGACTCTTTTTGATACTCAACCAAAGGGTCAACATGAGCATGGGCCCTTAAATGAATACCTTCACGCAAATGATCCATTGTTAACAAATGATCTTTCCAGCGGGAGTCTACAACCCATAAACTAATCTCTTTTTCTAAACGGCGCATATTTTCTAAGCCGGTTTCAGATTCTTTATTACGATAAGCTTCTTTAAAATGATTTTTAAAAAAGCTGACTGCCTCTTCTAAATTTAAACTGCTTAAACTAGCAGTATCAATTTTTACATCAAACATTGAACTAGCCCAATGGGTAAGGCCGCTAAGATCAGGTTCATCTTGAAAATATAAAGGCAGATTTTTCTCTATAACTTCGTCTATCATAAAGATGATTTCTTCGCTAATATCAGGGCTTTCTAAAATTTCTCTTCTTTGGCGGTAGATAACTTCTCTTTGTTTATTCATTATATTATCATATTGAAGAAGTTGTTTTCTTATTTCAAAATTATGGCCTTCAACTCTTTTTTGAGCAACCGATAAGGAATGGTTTATAAGAGCATGCTCTATGGGCTGATCTTCAGGAAAACCAAAAGTCTCCATCAAACCATAAATTCTTTCCGAACCAAAAAGCCTCATCAAATCATCTTCAAGAGAAACATAGAATCGTGAAGAACCGGGGTCACCCTGGCGGCCGCAACGGCCTCTTAACTGGTTGTCTATTCTCCGAGCTTCATGGCGCTGAGTACCGATAATATGCAAGCCTCCAATCTCAACAACCTGATTGTGCTCCCGGCTGAATTTATCTTGATGTTTGGAATATAAATTCTCATATTCTTGTTTATACTCAGCGTCATGAACAAATATATTATTTTTAGCTAAAATATCTTTAATGTAATAATCAAGATTACCTCCTAAAACTATATCTGTGCCTCTTCCAGCCATATTGGTGGCAATTGTTACTTGGGCAAGCCTGCCGGCCTGAGCAATAATATGAGCTTCTCTCTCATGATATTTAGCATTCAATATGTTATGAGAAATACCTTTTTTATTAAGATAAAAAGAAAGCTCCTCTGAATCTTCAATAGAGGCCGTCCCTACGAGAATCGGCCTTTTTTCCCGAGAAAGCTGAGCAATCTCCTCAGTTACCGCGGTAAATTTTCCTTTTTTAGTCTTGTAAATCCGATCAGGATAGTTCGCCCGGGATAAGGCGCGATTTGTAGGCATAGCTATAACATCTAAATTGTAAATATGATTGAATTCACCGGCTTCAGTATAAGCTGTCCCAGTCATACCCGCGAGTTTTTTATACATTCTAAAATAATTCTGCAAAGTTATTGTAGCTAAAGTCTGGCTTTCTTCTTGTATTTTTAAGCTCTCTTTTGCTTCTACTGCTTGATGAAGCCCATCAGACCAGCGCCGGCCAGGCATAAGCCTACCGGTAAAATCATCAACAATTATTACCTTGTTATCTTTAGCAATATATTCTTTATCTCTGCGAAAAAGATAATGAGCCCGCAGGCTTTGAGTAAGATAATGCATCCAAGGATTAGAAAGATGATCCGGAGCTTCTTCTGAAATGTCGCTCACCCCTAAAAACTTTTCGCATTTAGCTTGGCCCCGAGAAGTAAAGTAAGCATTGTGAGTTTTTTCTTCAACTATCGCTTCATATTTTTCTTCTAATTCCTGAGGAGTTAACTTTATTTCACTGCCATCAGCCCCTTTTATGGTTATAGTTTCATCTTTGTTATCAAAACTTTGTATAATAACCTTTGCTTTAATCTGCCTTATAACTTTATCCGCCAGGTAATACTTTTCAACATAACTTTCAGCCGGGCCGGAAATAATTAAAGGAGTCCTGGCCTCGTCCACTAAAATAGAATCAACTTCATCTACAATAGCATAAAAATGTTCTCTTTGAACCATTCTTTCTAAGCTAGTTACCATATTATCTCTTAAATAATCAAAACCAAATTCATTGTTAGTTCCATAGGTTATATCGCAATTATAGGCCTCTGCTCTCTGAACTTTTTCCATATCCTGCTGGATAAAACCGCAAGAAAACCCTAAAAATTCATACACCGGCCCCATCCACTCTTTATCCCGCTTAGCCAGGTAATCATTAACTGTAACAATATGAACTCCCTTAGAAGCAAGAGCGTTTAAGGAAGCAGCTAAAGTAGCGGCTAAAGTTTTACCTTCTCCGGTAACCATCTCAGCAATCTTATTCTTATGCAAAACTATCCCTCCCAGAATCTGAACATCAAAATGGCGCAGTTTTATAGCTCTTTGGGCAGCTTCCCTGGCCATAGCAAAATAAAAAGGAAGAATTTCATCAAAAATCTTTTCTACTGTTTCTTTATATTCTTGGCCGGATAGATCAGAGGTTTTCTTTGCTATCAACTCCTTATATTCCAGAGTCTTTTCTTTAAAAAAACTATCCGGTTCCCGTTTTAACTGCCCCTCGAAAGAATTAACTTTACTAACGATAAAAGCCAGCGAAGCAGCTTCACGCATAGAAGGCGTAGGCAGATCTTTATTGAGATGGATATTTACCTTAGGATTCAATTTATCAATCTTTTTTTGGCAATTTCTGAAAATTATATTTTTTAACATTTTTTATTAACCTGCCAGTTTAAATAACCATAAATAAAACTATCAATTCTACCGTCTAAAACCGCCCAAGCATCATGCTCTTCTATATTTGTGCGATGGTCTTTAACCATAAGGTAGGGGTGTAAAACATAAGAACGTATCTGGGAACCCCATTCAATCTTGCGTTTTGTGCCTGAAACTTCCTCCAGCTCTTTTTTGTTTTCCTTCTCCTTAAGCTCGTATAGCTTTGCCTTTAAAATTTTAAAAGCTATTTGTTTATTTTGATGTTGAGAGCGTTCATTTTGGCTGCTGACAACAATTCCCGTAGGCAAATGAGTAATCCTCACGGCCGAATCCGTAACATTAACATGCTGGCCGCCGGCCCCTGAAGAACGGTAAGTATCTATCCTTAAATCTTCAGGCTGGACATCTATCTCGATATCTCCTTTAACCTCCGGTAAAACACTCACTGAAGCAAAAGAAGTATGACGGCGTTTATTGGCGTCAAAAGGAGAAATTCTTACTAAACGATGAACCCCTTTTTCAGGGATAAGCAAGCCGTAAGCTCTGAGGCCTTCAATAAAAAAAGTAATATTTTTTATTCCAGCTTCTTCCCCCCGAACTTCATTCAACACTTTAAATTTAAACTTTCTATCCTCAGCCCAACGAAAATACATCCTAAAAAGCATTCCAGCCCAATCACAAGCTTCAGTTCCGCCGGCTCCGGAGTTTATTTCTATAATAGCATTGGCATTATCAAACTTACCGGAAAAAAGAACTTCCAACCTTAATCTTTCACAACCATTCTTAAGTTTTTGCGCCTCTGAAGAAATTTCCGATAAAAGTTCCTTATCCTGTATAGAAAAAAGCTCCTTTAAATCTCTAAGCTGAATATTTAAATTATCCCAATCATCAATATTGCCCTTAAGGGCTTTTAGCTCAATTATAACTTGGGAAAATTCCGTGCCATCCCAAAACTCCGGTTCTGATATTCGTAATTGAAGCTTATGAACCTGAGGCCTTTTTTCCTCAATTTTAAGAAGCTTGCTCAATTCCTTAATTTCTTTTTCCAGAATTCCTATCTGTTCTTTTATTTCCTGCATTGTTCGCTCCGCTCATTTCTCGATGCTAGATACTAGATTCTCGATTTTCAATAATTCGATATATATATTACGAGCTATCGAGAATCGAGAATTATCGAGAATCGAGTATCGTGTATCGAGTATCTATGAATCTGTGTTTTAAAGAATACCTTGATTACGCAGCTCCATTTCCAATTCTTCTTTTTTATCCGCGTATTCTAAAGCTGACTGAGCCGTAACTTTATTTTTCTGAACAAGTTCTATCAAACATTGATGAAAACTCTTCATCCCGTAAACATCGCCGGTAGCAATATATTTAGGAATTTCCCAAAACTTATTCTCTCTTATAAGCCGAGCTATAGAAGGGCTTAAAGCCATTGATTCGTAAGCAGGTATGAGCCCCGGTTCATCCTTACGGGGAAGAAGCCTCTGAGAAAACACACCCTTTAAGAGAAAAGAAAGCTGGCCGATCACAAAAGCATGCTGATGAGGAGGAAAAAAGTTTATCATCCTTTCCACAGTTGAAGCCGCGTTTACAGTATGCAGTGTAGATAAAACTAAAACTCCGGTCTCAGCCGCGGTTAAAGCAGCATGGCAGGTTTCAGCATCACGGATATTTCCAATATACATTACATCCGGTGAATGTAAGGCAAATTGTTTTAAAGCGTCTTGATAGCTTGCTACATCTACTCCGATTTCCCGCTGATTTATTATAGATTTATTATCATAAAAAGTGAATTCAATCGGCTCTTCCACAGTAAGAATATGGCGTTTAAAACTATTGTTAATATAATTAATCATACCGGCAATGGTCGTAGATTTCCCTGATCCGGTTATCCCGGTGAGAAGTATTATTCCCCGTTTCTCTTCGGCAAACTTTTTTAATATATCCGTAGGCAAATTAAGCTTTTCAAAAGAAGGAATACGCAAGTCAATTTTTCTTATAGCCAAAGAAATAGTATTTCTCTGATAAAATATACCTAAACGAAAACGCCAGCAATCTTTATACCAATATGTAAATTCACAAGCTCTATTGGCTTTAAGCCTCTGCCGTTGAACATCTGTAGCTATATCTTCAACTATTTCATTAATATCCTCAACACTAAATATACTTTCGTTGATTACTTCCACTCGAGTATTAACCCTTCCCCTTAAATTACAATTAGCCCTGACAAACATATCTGAAATATTCTTTTCAATCATTACATTAAGAATCTCATTAAATTTCATTTTCAACCCCCTATTAATTAATAAATTCGAAATACGAATGTTCAAATTTTCCCGCCACGGCGGACAGGCAAAACGGAGAATATTGTTTCAGTCATTAGAATTTTGGTCATTCGAATTTGTTTCATGCTTCGAATTTCGTATTTCGGATTTTGTCCTATTCTATCATATCCTTCATTTTTTACGAACTATTCCGCGCCTGGATAAAAGATAACTGTGAGCAAAACGATGGGCTTCATCCCGAGCTCTTTGAATAAGGTGTAAACTTGAACTGTCTTTAGAAATGATCAAAGGTTTATTTTTTAAAGGGAGCCATATTTCCTCGTTTCTCTTGGCAATCCCTATAACCGTTAAAGATACCCCTAAATTCTTAAGTTCATTTTGAACCCGAACCGCGTGGCCTTTTCCTCCATCAACAATAAGCAAATCAGGTATTTTCTTGTTTTCTTTTATCAACCGTGAATATCTCCTCCGAACAACTTCAGCGATCATAGCGTAATCGTCTATCCCGCTTGTTTCTTTTATTAAAAACCGGCGATAATTGTTTTTATCCGCTACCCCGGCTTTAAAAGTTACTATAGAACCTACAGCCTGATTTTCGCCTAAAGAAGAAATATCTACAGCCTCAATAATTAAAGGAAGCCGGCTCAAATTCAAAACTTTCTTTAAAGAAACTATCTCATGTTCCCTAATCCCGCCCTTATAAAGACTTTCTATAGCTAAAATTTTATCCCTAACCTGAACAGCTTCCTCAAAATTATTCTGGACTGAAAGTTTTTTCATCCTTTCCCTCAAACTTATAATTAACTCCTTGCGCCGGCCTTTAAGTATTTCGCGAATAGCTTTAACTCCAGCTTTATACGCAGTAAGAGAAATACTATTGGTGCAAGGAGCAGAACAAAGTTTAAGATGGAAAAATAAACAAGGTTTTTTAGGCATGCTCCTGCAGGAACGGAAAGGAAAAACTCCTCTTATCAAAGTTAGGGCCGATTTTAAAGTTTTAGCTTCGGTATAAGGCCCGAAGAATAAGCTCTTATTTTTTTGTTTAGGCCGAGATATAAAAATACGCGGAAAATCTTCATCAGTTATTTCAATATAAGGATAACTTTTGCTATCCTTTAAAACAACATTATATTTAGGCTTTTTTTCTTTAATCAGGGCCGCTTCAAGAATTAAAGCCTGTTGCGGGCTATCGCACTCAATACAATCTATGCCGGCAACGTTATTCATAAGAGCCTCAGTCTTAGGTAAGTTTCGAGAAGAAAAATAGCTCTTTACTCTTTTCTTCAGCGAAGAAGCCTTGCCTACATACAAAACCTCTCCCTTGCCTGATTTCATAATGTAAACCCCCGGGCATAAGGGAAAACTTTTAATTTTTTCTTTAATGTCCATTCTTTCCCCTATTAGAGGAACGGGCAGGCCAGTTCCCTACAGGATTATTGTAATCTTTTATTGGGTTATTTTTATTTTATTACAATTATCCCGTAGGGTTCAGGCCTGCCTGAACCTCTGATGTTGAATAAATTAATTATTTTCTCATCCCTATAAATTTCTGCTTAAAATAACGAACCTGTTTCAATCCTAAAATACTTCCTCCTAAACCTAACACAACAAGAATCTCTGCCCCTACAATTAATATTTTTAAATATTTAGATAAAGGTATTGCCTGCCAAACAAACCGAGAAATTACTCCTGCTATAAGGCTAAGAAAAACAACCCTAATAAACTGCTGTCCAGTATCTTCCCAGTTAATTTTGCCTATCTTTTTTATAAGAAAATAATAAAGTAGCGCCGCGTTACAGCCGGCAGCAAGGCTGCTGCCCAAAGCAACTCCGCCGGCTTTAAAAGGAAACATTAAAATAACGCTTAAAATACCATTAATCAAAAGGCAGGCCGCTGTAGTTTTCGCGGGAATAAGTGTATCTTTTAAAGCGTAAAAAGCGTTTAACATAACCTTTATCAGGCAGAAAAAAAATAATCCTAAGGCATAAAAAAACAATACCATCGAAGTAATATTTAAGGAATCCTCGCCAAAAGCAGCTCTTCGATAAATCACGTCGATTATTCCTTGAGGAATAAACAAAAAAACAGCTACAATAGGCAAAGTGAAAAATACGATATTTTGAAAAGAAAAAACAAAAAGTTTCTTAAATTCCTCCATATTTCCCTGTTTATGATAAGACGATAAATCAATAATCGCAACCTGGCACAAAGGAATTGTTATAAGAGCTAAAGGCAGTTGAATCAAGCGATTAGCATAATGGATAGCGGCTATAGCTCCTGAGCCGGCTATAAGAGTAAAAGAACATAATATAGTATCCAGGAAAACACTTAAATGGTATACAACGCTTGAAAAGATACGGGGAGGAAACAGCTTCAACATCCGGATAATATCTTTATCACCTAAAAGATTTTTAAAATTCAGCCTTAAAATAAACCCTTCTTTTTTTAAGAAAATATAAGGAAAGATTACTTGCAGTACTCCTCCGCTAACCACACAAATAGCAAGAATATAATTTTCAAAAAACCGGCTAAAAAATAATACTCCAATTATAAAAGATATATTTAAAAAAGCAGGGGTAAGAGAAGGGATAAAAAACTTCTTTAAAGAAAAAAGAACTGCTTTGATATTTACTGAAATGCCTATAAACAAAAGATAAATAAAAATGATTCGAGTAAAAGATACCGTCATGCTTAATTTATCAGGCTGGCTGGCAAAACCCGGAGCAATAAGTATGACTAAGTATTTGCTGAGAATAATCCCAAACAAAGAAACTATAGAAAGAGCTGCTAAAAAAAGCGACAACAGGCTGTTAGCTATACTAAAGATTCTCTCCTTTCGATGCTCAGCAAGAATAGGAATTGCTATCGAATCAGTAAAACCCTCTCCTAATATACTACGAAATAAATTAGGAAGCCTGAAAGCAACGAGAAAAGCCTCTAAAACCGGTGTTGTTCCAAAAAAACCAGCGATGAGAATATCCCGCGTAAACCCTAAAAAACGGGATATAAACGTGCCCGCGCTGGAAGACACAACATTCTTTATTATTTTTTTCCTTGACATATAGTATTTATTTTGATATAAATTCTTTCAAGGCATTCTGCTGGATGTCTTGAATAATCTGTGTAATCTATATTAAATCCGTATAATCAGGCATAACCTTTGATTGTGCCAGGAGATAAATATGCCGCAAAGAAGAACAGCAAAAAAAGATTTAAGACAAAGTGCTAAAGGGCATCGAAGAAACCTGCTGACAAAGCAAAAAGTTAAATCAGCAATAAAGAAATTAAAAAGGTCGGTGATTTCTACCGACTCTTCCCCGGCTAAAGAACTATTACAAAAAGCCTACAAAGCCCTTGATCAAGCCGCTGCTAAAAAAACAATCCACCCTAATAAAGCCGCGCGGAAAAAAAGCCGGCTCACCACGTGGACAATAACTAAAAATCACCAATAACCAAGATACAAGATACAAACAAATTCCAATCACCAATAATCAATAACCAAATAATTCTTTTAGATTGCCTTTGGTTATTGGAATTTGATTATTGGTTATTGTTTGGTTATTGTATCTTGGTGTTTGGTTATTTTGTGCTTCGGATTTACACTCAATCATTATCAGCAAATAACTTTGTTAAAAGAACCTCAAGAATGAGCCTGGTATTATGGCCTTTTTCTTTTATCGCCCTATCTGCCTCCCACAAGTATTGAAGGTTTTCACTTTGATTACCGGATAAACTAAGCCTATTAGCAAGAACTCCTATAATCTGCGGCCCCAACGCTTTTTCTTTAACTCCGCCTTCAGATAAACTTTCTAATATATATACAGAAGAAGATAAATCTTTTCTATCTACACTGTTTATGAAATCTCCTATTGTGTTCTCTTTTTTAGCTGAAGAAACCCTAAACAAGGCTGCTTTTTTTAATATAAACCCAAAAAATTTATCATTAATATACTTTTTATTTCTTTGCAGCTGATAATACTCGATTTCAGTTTCAAAAATAATATAATTAACCGTTAATATTTGTTTTAAATTATTAAAAAGTAAATCTCGGACAGGTAGGCTTAAACCGCAGAAATCTTTAAAGATTACTATTTTAGCGCCGCTAAAAGATTTACTAAAAAGTTTATTTCCTAAGTCTTTTAAATCTGTTTCGTTAGGGTAAAAAGTGAGGGTGCTGAGAGAAGCAGGTTTTACTTTTAAAATATTTTTTTTTATATTGGCGAGAGCTTGTTTACGCGTAAAAAAGTCAGCTCCGCAAACAACAAAAACTCTTTCTCTGATGTTTATTCCGTTAGAGTCCAAATGATTATTTAAAGATGAATTATCTCTAAGCGGATTTACCATTCTTCCGTAATTGATTCTACTATTCTTTTGGCAGTATCATCTATTAGAGCATCTCTGGCAGCAATTTCACTCGTAGCTCCAGTTCCAGTCAAATAATAAGTGGTTTCTCCCTGAATACTCTTATCCTGTAGTACTTCCCCTTTAGCATCAGTAAATATGATATGTGTTACAAGGCGAAGCCTTTGTTCTTCTACATCATTACCATTCTCGTAACTCAAGGATTCTTTAGTGTAATTGCTAACCGTGCAGTTAAGCTGAAGAGCATCTGAACCTTGACTGACAACTTTAAGGTTTCCGTCTGAATTAAACTTACGAACCAGCATATTAGTCAGCTTATTTTCGATTAAAATGGGAAAAGTTTCAAAATTAGCATACTCCCTGTTTTCAGAAGTTATCTTCATTTTATTTACCACAGGTTTGACTATTATCTTTTTGCCGGAATACATACATCCGCTGGTAGTATAACCGCATCCCGATATAATAAAAAATAATAATAAAAATAATCTTCTATGCATTGTCTCCTCCTGGCATAACCTTCGGTTATGCCTAAAAAGGCCATAGCCTCGACCACCACGAACACTTCGGCCCAAGCCTGCGGTTTTCTCTTTCTTCTATCTTCCGCTGTTTAGCCTCTTCTTTTTTCTTTATTTTCTCGATACGCGCGGATAGCTTCTTAGCTTTTTGGGCCTTTTTCCTTTTCAATTTTTGATTTTTTTTAATCTCTTTAAGCTTTACTCTCTCCTCTTTGAGCTCAAGTTTTCGTTTCATCTTTTTTTCTCTAAGCTCTTTCTTATCTTTTATCTTTTTCTCTCTTAACTCCTTATGAGTTAATATTGTTGCTTTCTTCAACCTCAATTTTTGATTTCTTTTAACAGTATCCGCTCCTTGTTTTTCTGCTTCCCTTAATTCCTTTTTAGTAATATTTCCTCTAATTAATTCATCCAGCTCATCTATCTTCTCAAGGGAAGCCTGGTAATAATTGCTATCAGAATAATTATCAATTACTTTAATATAATAAAGTTTAGCGCTGGGGTAGCAGTCTTGATTTTCGTAAAAAAGAGCTGTATCAAAAAGCTTTTTTGCTTCCCTATCCCGAAGTTGTCTAAGTTGATCCTGAGCCTGAGCGGAAATCTGAGCTTCAGGATGTTCTTTAATAAACTCATCCAGCCTTTCTGAAGCTTCTTCAAGATATGTTGAATCATAATCCGATCCGGGAAAAGCTTTCGCTGTAGCTGTGGCTAACTGATACTTTGCCGGAGCAGCCCATTCACTATCCGAATAATTATCAATAATTTTTTGAAAAGCGTCCCTTGATTCGCCATAACGGCCTAATTGCATAAGTATCATCCCCAACTTATATTGAGCCCGAGGCGCGTATTCTGAATAAGGGGCCTTTTGGACAATTCTTCTAAAAATTTCTATGGAAGGGTGGTCTACAAAATCATATAAAGACATTCCCATCCAATTTTTATATTCACGGTTTAAAAAGTATTCTCCAATATTATACTCCCTTTCTATAATCTCATTTATACGCTGGCTGTTGGGGTAACTATCAACTACTTTTTGATATTCCAAGAAAGATTCATAAGGCTTGTCAAATTTCTCCATACACCTAGCTAAATAATATTGAGCTTCAGCCGCCTCTTTAGAGTCAGGATAATTAGCCAGAAGCTTTTTAAATTCTCTATAGGCGTCTTTATACTTTTCTTGTTCAAAAAGTTTTAAAGCTTGGCTATATTGGATATAAGGCGTAGCAAGAGCTGAATACTTAGGATTCTTCCATTTTTGGGTTTTGGGCGACCAAATCCAAAAACAATACCCTTTCGGGCACAAGTAAGTATTGAAGGAAAATAAAAGTAAAATTAAAAGGGTAAAGGCTTTTTTCATAAAAACACTATGCAAACTATATCAAAATAGCCGCCTTTTGTCAAATAAAACAGCGGGAAAGAAAAGAGGACACTTCTATTGGACCCAAAACATAAAACTCGGCTCAGATGTAAGAGACTCTTCCGAATCCTTATAACTGCCTTGTAAAGTTACAACCCCTGAACCCTTTAAAGTAAACACTCCTCCACTACGGTTCAATATAGCTATATCCGAAGTTGAATCCGGAGAAACCGTGCCGAAAACAAAGTTATTGCTAATTAAGTCCGAAGTTTCTCTGCCGCCAAGAGTAATTGATTTTGCGCTAAAAGTTTCGGTGCAAGTTACAGAAGCTCCGTTCAAATCAATCGAAACATCATCAGCATTTGTTGGCTCAACATCAATAAACCAATTATCATCATCTGCCCAGTTTACTCCATCACCGGACCCGCTCCAACTCTTATCCTCTGCCGGTAAAGATACACTAATAAGTAATAGTAAAAATATCGCTAAACACGAAATAAAAATCTTCATACTCCAACCCTTTTTTATTAATAACCAATAACCAAACTTATTATTTTTTTAACTTATTATTGATTTTATTGCATTCTTTGGTTATTGGAATTTGGTTTATTGGTTATTATTTGATTATTGTATCTTGGTTATTGGTTATTCCTTCAAGGCCTTATGAACAACCCCACGCCTTCAATGTCCATTTTAATAACCTTTAGCATAACTTCACCTTCCAACATAACAATATCGTCCGTCTCATTGTCATCATCATAATCATAAAGCCCACTTGCCCCAATCGTAAGCAAATCTAAACCAACATCTATGCTCATTCTCGGATATTCAGTATAAACTATATTTTGAGGCGGATACTCTATGGTGCAAGATTCAATTTTTGGCTCAGCAAGCCCAGCCCGGCTAAATTTTATCTTTGCCCGCCAGGTTTCTCCAAACTCAGGTACTGCTTCAATTTGAAGCTCATCTCCATTAGCAACTCCTGAAATGTTAGTTATAGAAAAAATACGAACGTTATGACTGTCAGGAATAGGCAGGCGCATATCTTGTTTTAAAGCCAAATAGCCTGAACGCATAGGCGCGTTGCGTAAATTAATAAAACTAATAAGGTTTTGAGTATGTTGGCCTAACTTCGCCTCCATACTGACCTCTATACCAGTAATCATATTAAGGTCCTTGTTATCCACCCACTCAAAATCAGTTATTAAATTATTAGCATTATCATAGTAGCTTAATTTCATATTAGTTATCTGGATGCCGAAAGGATTTCTGGAAATATTCTCTAAACCGTTTAAATCCTCTGAATAAATCTGATAAGTTTCAGAATCCCACCAAATTGTTTTAAAGACATCCAAATTTGCCTTGGGGTCAGGATGATAGGTAAAGCGAAGCTGGCTGGCGGCAGGAACATCATAGCCTAGTTTAACTTGAGAAATCTTTAGGTCTTCTGATTTCATTATCTTAATCGGCACAATTCGATATTTATTAGACTCAGGATACTTTGCTTCTCCTATAGGGACTGCTGTTCCCGGTTTAATCCTGCGGTTTAAAGTATAAGCAAAATTTTTAACAGCCATATGAGTATCATCTGACCAAGGCGGTATAAACTCAACCCTACCGGCGCCCGCGGAGGTAATTTCTAAGCTATCTCTGAGCCCGTGGACTGCTTCTGTTCCAGCTATTACCTCCTCTATTGCCTCAGATAAAACCTTTTGTAAGGCTAACTGGTTTTGCAGATAACCCCAGCTGTCTAAAGCGCTATTTAAGCTGAAATATATTGCCGCTGTTATTATCACAGTTATAGCAATAGATACCAACAATTCTATCAGCGTAAACCCCTTTTTGCTATTAGAAAAATAGAAGCGTCCCCTTTTTTCCATTAGTCTTTTACTTCCCTCCACATTAAAGTACCTATTCCGGATTTGGCAATCCTGCCAAAAGTAATTGTCCCTTTTTTTATTTTAAAATCATACTGGCCCTTAGGGGAAACTGTTATGATCTCGGCTTGAGTATTGCTCACTAAAATCTTGGCTATTCCTTTTTTAAAGGTAACCGGCCTGTTAACCGCTGTCGAAGAAGCACTGGAATCATCAAATTCTTCTTCTAAATCAACTTGTAAAGTTAATTCATCTTCTGAGGTAATGATATTACCTTCTATATCTATTAATTGGATAACAACCTCTGTCGTTCCTATAGGAGAAAAAGTAGAAATCACCTGAAGAATAGCCTGCTGAACTTCTATTTCCGGGCTCTCAGCTTCTAAACTACTTTGTTCATCCCTTGCTTTGGCAGTATATATACCGGCAGAGCTTACTGTAGTAAGAAGTTCTTTTTTGCCCTGGTCCGCTGCTGTAAATTGATACTCATTAGGCAGACCTAAACCTGCAGTAAAACTTATATCAATCTTACCTTGGTAATTAGAAATTGGATTGCCTTCAGTATCAATCAAAGAGATAAAAATTTCAATAGTTTCACCGGTATAGAAAAATTCCCTTTCAGAAGAAGGCGGCTCAACCTCAACCAAAACTCCATTGGGAATAAAACTTATAATCTCGCTAGTTCCTTTTCTGTCAGGATAAGCCTCATTATAGGCCTCAATCTGTATTGTGCCCCAGCCGTCATACTTGATATCAGCTTCTGCTATCCCGTTTTGAAATTCCCCAGAGTCTATGCCCACTGGAGTAATTCCTTCAGCGTTAAGGCCGCTATCTGGAGAAATAAAAACTGTTGAAAGCGCTGTGGGGCTTTGATAATTAGGAGCAATAGCGCCTAAAGTGTTTAGAGCGCTGACGCTTAAGTTAAACAGCCTGCTGACAACTTGAGGGCTTTGGGCAAAGACAGTAAAACTCGCGGGAATAAATAAAATTTCGCCTGAATAGCCGACTTTGGATGATTCCTGGGTATCCCGGGCCGCTATCTCAATAATGCCGCAATCAGGATACATAAGCTCAAGCCTAAGAACTCCTTTTTTAAAACCAAAGGCACTATTCGGAGTAATTCTCATAACACCGCTATAAGGCGAAACATAATTAGCAAAAATCTCTACCTCACCATTGTAGGTTTCATCAACATCACCCTCATTATTCTTGGCAGTAATAACAGTTGAAAAATATTCTCCGGCTGTCTGAGGAGTAACAGCAGAAATATCAAAATAAGCTGCTTTAGAAGCAATTTCTATCTGCTGAGAAGTATCTTCCCAACCTTTGTCCGGATATTCATTAACAGTAATTATAGGTTTGCCGACTGTAGAATCCTTATAATAAAAAGTAGCAGACTGGGCGTTTTCGGAAATAGTGGCCTGACTCACTGAATTCCAATCACTACTGCTAAGAGAAAATTCTCCTTTACCTGAACTAGACTGAAGTTCTAAGGTAATATTTTTCCAGGCAGTCTGAGGCTCAGAATAAGAACTTTGTAGCTGCACCGTGATTGGACTTGATGCTTTATCTTGGGCTAAACTTTGAGCGGCAGTAGTTATTTTCAACCTATCCACAAAATAAACAATCAGATCATCCACAAAAGAATCATCGGCGCGGGTAAGAGAATATACTCCTTCAAAACCAATTTGATTCAAGGAACTGATAGAATCATCTATAAAATTAAGGCCTTCTTTGTCAGCAATAAACTCAACCTCAGGTACTGCTGCCGGTTCAATATAAATATCATAAAGATGAGTAGTAAAATTCAATTTTAATAAAACTCTATACCAATCATCAGCAGAAAATTCTTCCCCGGTGTCAGTCCATGCAGTGCCGTCAGAAGCATAAATTTGACCAGTATGGCTAAAGTAAATCGCGGCAATTTTGCCCGAAGGAAAACTCCGGGCTTGAGCGCCTACAGCCGGCTTAACAATAAACTCTACCCAGCAGGGAGAAACACTCCCGTAGCTGTCACTGCGGGAAACATTAGCCGTAGTCTCTGCCCCAATTAACTCCAAAGCCTTGCCATCGCCGGAATAAGTAGTTGAATCTTGAACAACCGCATCAGAATCCTCACCCTGATCCACACTCCAAGAATCCACCCCCTCTACCGTAGCATCATCCTGGCGCCCATCAAAATCCTCAATATAAGTATCAGTCACCCCATAAACAAAAAAAGACCCCACCAACAAAAACAACAAAACAAAAAAGGGGACGCTTCTATTTTTTTTATTCATTGAGCCTATTGCCTTATTAACTTTCCTAACTCCGGCTTAAGCGAAACAGCCTTTTTATAATTTAAAACCGCCTGATCCATCTCACCCATTTTTTGATAGGTCAAAGCTAAATTAAAGTAAGCATCGGCGTAATCCGGCCTAAGCTTAACAGCTGTTTGAAAAGCCTGGGCCGCTTTTAGATAATTACCTTCAAGGCTGTATATATCTCCTATGTTATTATGAGCTTTGGGGCTTAAAGGAGAAACCTTAACTGTAGCCCTCCATAAACTCGCTCTGTCTTTCCAGTCACTATTTCTAAAAATAGTCCTTATTGAAAAAAGGCCTATTATAATCACTAAAAATATAACCGCGATTTCTTTTACCGCCGGGCTTTTTAAAGCGTATTTGTCCAATAAAAACGCCGCCAGCATACAAAAACCAACCGAAGGAAGATAAACATATCTTTCAGCCACAAGCCAGCATAAAGGAACCGGACTATAAGTTAAACCGAGAAAAATAATAAATATGCCGACGACGAAAAAGGCTGGCTTTGCTTTTTTAAACAAAAGCGGCGAAAAACCCAAGAATAAAACCAGCAGAAATATTTCAATCCCGAGCAAACCCGGAGAAATACTCAACGGCTCATGGTAAAGAGTCAACTTTAACGGCCAAAAAAACAGTTTAAGATGGCTGAATATAGAGAAAGCTATATTAAAGAAAGAATTACTCAAGCCGGATAGATTCATATCAGCGGACAATGTTTCTACTCTACTGCCAATAGAAGAGGTTCTGGTTAATACAAAAGCTAAAGTAATTAAAACATAAGGCAGCCAAAGCAATACTTTTTTGCGGCGGCGATAAATCCAATCATAAAGCACTATCATAGCCGGATAAAGAACTGCCTGATTATTGCTAAACAAAGCGCATAGATACAAAAAAAGCGATAGTAAATATGCCGCGCCAATAAAAAACTTTTTTCGAACATGACTGCTGTCCTCGCTTGCGTACCTATATAGAAGAAAAGACGAAAGAACAAATGTAGTTAAGAAAAGATAAGGCAGGCCGGAAATCCAGCTTACTGCCTCAGTATGAACCGGATGAACAGCAAACAAAAGCGCGCTAAAAAAACTGGGCATTAGCTTAAAAAAAAGCAGAAAAAAACAAAAAACTAAAACAGAGTTTAAAGCGTGAATAAAAATATTAAATAGATGATAAGGTTCAGGATTTAACTTTGCTGTTTTATAAATTACCGCCTGAGCCGCACTCACTAAGCTGGGAGAACTCCAAACCTTATTAATTCGCTCATTTTTTACAATAGCCCCAATGTCATCCGAAACAAACCCGCCCCCAATTGAATTAGTAACAAAAAAGGGGACGCTTCTATTTATTTTCATTTTCATAAATAGAAGCGTCCCCTTTTTCTTTATTGGGTCGTCCTCTTTTTTCTCTAACATTATCCACCTTATATTTTTCTTCCATCTTTCTTATAAACTCATTAGGCCCAAAGAACCTAGCGTTAAAATTAATCTTCTCAACCCCTCCTTTTATGCTCTCCTGATAAAACGCCTGCCTGTCTTTTTCTATTTCTCCCAAGCCTAAATATATCGGATTATAATCTACTATACCGCGCCTAACACCATAAGCATAAGCATTAAAACTAGACCATTTATACTCTTTGGCGTATTTTACTAATCGCGCTTTTACTGGATTTCGCTCTATATACCTGCCGCAGGTTATTAAATATCCATCATTGCTTATTATAAGGCTCTTATATCTACCTTGCCATAAATGACCGCAATAATCATACTTTTTCTTGTAACGATAAAGATAGGCAAGATTTACCTGTTTCATAAACTTAGCAAGGCTGCTTGCAAAGTTAAGCTCAATTATTAAATGAATATGATTAGGCATCAAGCAATAATGATAAATTGAAATATTATTTTCCTTCTTATATTTCTTTAAACAGCTAAGGTAGGCTTTGTAATCGTTGTCGTCTTCGAATACGCTCCGGCGGTTATTGCCCCGGGTTAATATATGCAGCGCGCCTTCTTCCGGTAAGATTCTAAATATCCTCGGCATATGTTATTTTTTTATAAATTGCCAATACCATTAATACTAATAAAAAATAGAAGCGTCCCCTTTTTTAAAAATAGAAGCGTCCCCTTTTTTAAAAATAGAAGCGTCCCCTTTTTTTCTTTTTTTTAATTATTCCTGAAAGCGCCTCTTTTTCTCTGTTTTTTTACTTTATACACTGTATGCAAAGGAAAGAATTCAAAATAGCTTTCTTCATCAAACCAGGCGCATTTAAAATGATATAAGCGTAAACTGGTTAGGCGCGATAAGGCTAAGGCGTAAAGGGTTAACTGGCCAATGGGTTTTGCCTTTTTCGCCGACGGCTTATAGTCCATTATATGAACTGTGCCGTTTCTAATTTGAATAAAGTCAATATGGCCGGTTATTATTTCTTCATCTTCTAAGTTAAAAGGTATATCAAAATTCAGGGAATTTTTATAATGCAAAATATCATCTTTGTCTAACAATACCGGAACTTCTACAGCCACAGTTACGGAGTCGTTAATCAGCATAAACTCTTGTAATACCTGGTGCCGTAGTTTATTATTTGCTACTGCCTGCATTATGAAATTAGTATTTTTAACGGCAGTATTTACTTTGGGCGTTATTTTAACCTGATTAAGGCTGAAAATATCTTTATATTCGGAAGCGCGCTTAGAGCTTTGTTTAAAAATTTGATGCGGGCATTCAGCAACAACTAACTCTAAAAAATCCTGCAAGGGCTTAAACTTGCGGTTTTTAAAATCTTCATTTAAAATTAAATCGGTTTTGGCGCGGTGATATTTAAAATCATAAATCTGGCCGTGAAACAATTTAGATTCAACCAAACATTCACGTTTATCATATTTTTCACTAATAAACCCGCGCATTCTTAGAAAAGGAAGGTATTTTTCAAAGTCTTTCAGCCAATTAGAAATATTCTGAATACTGGTTTTAATACCGTATTTTTCGCTGACTTTTAGCGCCGCTTGTTCAAGGCTGTTCATCCGGTTATAGAGAGTGATTGAATCAAGGATGAGGCGAAAAGGAAAAGTTTTATGTTTTGTTATGCCGGCGGTAAATTTTCTCTGGCAGTTGTTGCAGTAATATACCTGAACATCTTCATATTTTTTCTTTCTCAGCCCCTTTTTGATAAAATCCGTTCCCTGGCAATAAATACACCTCTCTATCTTTTTTTCTTCGCTTAAGTTTTGTTTATTAAATAACATGCTTAATACCGGATATTTTATCATTCCCGTTTCCATGAAAACGAGGAACACGGGAATCCAGATATTCAAAAAAAATAGAAGCGTCCCCTTTTTCCCCCTTTGAAAAAGGGGGCCAGGGGAATTTATTTCTTAAATACTCTTTCCCACGCTCTTTTGAGATTTAAAATCTTTACGCGCTGGATTTGGTATTTTTTTAAGAATTTGTTTAAGGTTTCTTTTGTACTTTGACTCTCAATAGACGCGGTTAAAAAATCTATTTTAGATATAACCGCGCTTATCAACTGCGCTGTTTTTTCCAGCTTTTTCATTGCTGAATCAAATTCGCTGAATTTATCCCCGTATGATTCAGCTATCAGCCGGGGAATATTTTTAGATAACTCATATAATATTTCTGCTTCTTTTATTAATTTTGCTTTATTTTTCTCAGGAGTGGGTATTTCAAGCTGGAATATCTCCGATGATAACTGGGTTGTTTGCTTATATACTTCGAGATCTCGGAATGTTTTTATGGCGGTTCGGACGCGGTATTTTTTATATTCCGGGCGGGAGGCCGGCCTTGCGGTTTTATTATTTTTATAGTTTTGGTATTTTTTGAAGCCGGGCATAGTAATGATTTCTAATGATTTCTAAAAATAGAGCGTCCCCTTTTACCTTATGCAAATGTTCCTTCTCTTTTCCCTCTGCTGGTAGAGTTCCTATTTTATCAACCCAACAAATTCATCCACAGACAATCCTGCCTGGCGTATAATAGCCCGCAACGTGCCTCGGTCTAATTCTTTGTGATTAGGAACGACCATCTGCGCGAAAGGTTCATCTCTACGCAATGTAATATGACTGCCCTCCTGACGCTTAAAACAAAACCCAGCTCTGCCTAACGCTTTTACGCATTCTTTGCCGGAAATCACAGGCAACTTGCTCATACTGCCACCACCATTACATCAAAATGTTCTTCCGGCACGGCAAGATGATCTTCTTCCAGCGCATGAATATAGCACGAAATGGCTTCCTTGATATTTATAAGCGCCTCTTCCTTTGTTTTGCCCTGGCTAATACATCCTGGAAGACTGGGAACTTCCGCAATCCAGTATCCATCTTCACCAAAATAAATTACTACTTCTCTCATTGTTCTCACCTCCACTTAGATTATACCATAAATAATCAAATTCTATAGAAGATTCTGATACTACCATACTACTACCATACTACCATGCCGCTAAAAACCATTTTTCCAACCTCCGGAGTCTGCGCAGTAGTCTCCGGAGGTTTAAATAGTTAAAAAATGTATCTTTTCAACTTTTTGCAATCCAGCATTGCAAATAAAAAAATAGAAACGTCCCCTTTTTTACGTATTTTGTAAATCCCTGATTTTAGGCTTAAAAAGACCCGAATATTTGTGTTATCGGAGGTATTGTAAAAATCCGAGACCTATTTTATCAGTGCTTTTTCTCTTAATGAACCACACAAACAAGATCAGGATCACCGCCAGTCCTATAAAAATCACCCACAGCAAGCCCTCCGGCGATAGCCGCCGCATTGTTTGCATATATGGACAGACCAACAACTGCAAGTTTAGAATTGGGCGTCGTCGTGCCTATGCCGACGTTGCCCGTTTGACCATTTATTGACAATGCTGCTACATCTTGCAAACCACTAAAATCTTTAACAATAAAATCATAACGGATATTAGCATCCCCCAAATCAACTGGTTTAATATCCATATGATAAAGACTAGCGTTTGATTTAGACAACCTTAAAGCCCCATCAAATACTTCCAACTTCGCCCCCGGACTCGTCGTCCCGATGCCGACGTTGCCGTTTACGTCTATCCTCATTGCCTGTGTATCATCAGGTAGAAAATCAATATGACCTCCTCCTGCTCCCCAACTTCCAGAGTTAGAAGTCCTGATTTCAAATGGAACAGTTGAATCAGCTATCCTTTGAACCGTTACTCCCCTTTGTGATAATCCAAGATAATTATCTGCATCATTCCTGCCAATTCTCGCTTGTACGGCTGTAGACGCTACATTAGCACCTATATCTAACTGGGATTGAGGGTCTATCGTCCCTATGCCGACGTTGCCGGTTTTTATTGTAAACCACTCGTTTTCCTCGTTGGTTATTCTAAACCTTTGTTCTGTTTGTGAAGCTTGTAAAATCCAATCTTGTCCAGAAGACCGTAAATGCACGCCAGCCCAATTAGCAGAATTTGCTGTTTCAATTTTATTAGCAACATCTCCTGAAGAAACAAAGGTATGCAACTTCTCCCCAGGCTCCGTCGTCCCTATGCCGACGTTGCCGTGGTTTATTGGAAAACACGCGTATCCCACGTTGGGTAAACAAAAACTTTGTCCAATTATTGAAGCTTGTAAAATCCAAACTAGTCCAGAATAACTTAAAAGCACGCCAGCCCAA
>JBDRIY010000066.1:0-4391 GCA_043815445.1 Candidatus Omnitrophota bacterium | reverse complement strand
AAGGAGGCCAGCTTCCCGGCCATAAGGTAAGCGTTGATATTGCTAAAATAAGATATACTACGCCGGGAGTAATGCTTATTTCACCGCCGCCTCATCATGATATTTACTCTATAGAAGATTTAGCCCAGTTAATATTTGATTTAAAAAACGTTAATCCTAAAGCAAGGATAAGCGTTAAGTTAGTTTCTGAGGCGGGAGTAGGCACTGTTGCCGCCGGAGTCGCTAAAGGGCATGCTGATATGATTTTAATTTCCGGCGGAGACGGAGGAACAGGCGCTTCTCCTATAAGTTCAATACGCCACGCCGGGCTTCCTTGGGAGTTAGGGCTTTCAGAAACTCATCAAGCCCTTGTGCTGAATAACTTGCGTTCCAGGGTTCGTTTACAGGCGGACGGACAAATGCGCACAGGTAAAGATGCGGCTGTTGCCGCGATATTGGGAGCTGAAGAGTTTGGTTTTTGCACCGCGCCATTAATAGCTATGGGTTGTGTTCTGCTAAGGCATTGTCATCTTAACAATTGTTCCTTAGGTGTTGCTACCCAGGATAAAGAGCTGGAAAAAAGGTTTAAAGGCGAAGTTAAGCATGTTGAGAATTATTTTCATTTTGTCGCGCGGGAACTAAGAGAAATTATGGCTCAATTAGGCCTAAGAAAAATAGATGAACTTATAGGAAGAACTGATTTGCTGGAAGTAAATAATGCTATTCTTCCTTGGAAAGCTAAAAGAATTGATTATTCCCGAATACTCTATAAACCTCAGGTTTCTAAAGATATAGGAATATATTGCTCTATCAAGCAAGAACATAATATTGATAAAGTTTTAGACAAGAAATTGATTAAGTTAGCTAAGCCTGCTTTAGATAAGGGAAAGTCCGTTAAGCATACTTTAAATATTAAAAATATAGATAGAACTACCGGCGCTATGTTAAGCGGTAAAATTTGTTCTTTATTCGGTGAAAAAGGGTTAAAAGACGAAACTATTCATTTTAAATTTGAGGGCACAGCCGGTCAAAGCTTTGGAGCGTGGCTTATCTCAGGTGTTACTTTTGAACTAGAGGGGTTGGCTAATGATTATGTAGGCAAAGGAATATCCGGAGGAAGAATTATTATTTATCCTTCAAAATTATCTGAATATAAATCTGAGGAAAATGTTGTTATAGGCAATACTGCTTTTTATGGGGCGATAAAGGGAGAGGCTTATATCCGGGGAACTGCCGGCGAAAGATTTTGTGTTAGAAATTCAGGGTTACTCGCTGTTGTTGAAGGAGTAGGTGATCACGGCTGTGAGTATATGACTGGAGGAAAAGTAGTTGTCTTAGGCCCAAGCGGAAGGAATTTTGCCGCCGGAATGAGCGGAGGTATTGCTTATGTTTACGATAAAGATAATATTTTTAGAAAAAGGTGCAATATGGATATGGTAGAGTTTGATAATTTTGATTATGAAGACGCGGTAATAGTTTCTAAATTAGTATCCAAACATTATGCTTACACCGGAAGTTGTTTAGCTAAAAATATTATCAGTAATTTTAAATATTTTTCAAAGCATTTTATAAAAGTAATGCCTAAGGAATATAAGAAAGTTTTAGCAGAAATATCCGATGGATGAGGTAGGGAATGGATAAAGATTTAAAAGCGTTTTTAAAAATTAAACGTAGAGAAACGCAATATAGGCCTGTAAAAGAGCGTATTCAGGATTATAAGGAAGTTATAAGTTTTTGTTCGGATAAAGCATCAGCAGAGCAGGTTTCCCGCTGTATGGACTGCGGCACGCCTTTTTGCCATTGGGCCTGCCCCTTAGGAAACTATATTCCTGAGTGGAATGATTTAGTATCCAACGGCCAATGGGAAAAAGCCTTTCAATTATTGGAAGCGGTGAATAATTTTCCTGAAATTATTGCCAGGGTTTGTCCTGCTCTTTGTGAGTATTCCTGTGTTTTGGGCCTTAATGATGACGCGGTTACTATAAGAGAAAATGAATTAGCGGTTATAGAGTATGCTTTTAATAAAGGCTGGGTTAAGCCTAAACCGCCTAAAAAACGCACTGGGAAAAAAATAGCAATCGTAGGTTCAGGCCCATCCGGTTTAGCCGCGGCTGATCAATTAAATAAAGCCGGGCATACAGTTATTGTTTTTGAGAAAGACGATAAGATTGGAGGAATTTTACGCTATGGTATTCCTGATTTTAAATTAGAAAAGCATCTAATAGATAGAAGGATAAAGATTTGGCAAAGCGAAGGAATAATATTTAAAGTTAAAACAGAAATAGGTAAAGACTATTCTGCTGATAAGTTAAAAAAGGAATTTGACGCGGTTTGTTTAGCCATAGGCTCGCGTCAACCCAGAGATTTAAAAATCCCCGGAAGGGATTTAAAAGGAATTCATTTTGCTATGGATTTTTTGATTCAGTCTAATAAAGCTGTTGCCGGAGAAAAAAACTTGAATAAAGAAATTTTGGATGTTGAAGGTAAAAATGTTGTGGTTATCGGCGGAGGAGATACTGGCGCTGATTGTGTGGGAGTTGCCCGGCGCAGGGGAGCAAAGTCAATAGTTCAGATAGAACTTATGCCTAAGCCTCCGGAGCAAAGAACTGAAAAATATCCTTGGCCGATTTACCCTTTACTTTTAAAAACTTCTACTAGCCATCAAGAAGGCTGTGAGCGTTATTGGGAGATTCAGACTGAAAAATTTTTAGGCCAATCCGGTAGAGTCCAAGGCCTTTCCTGTGTAAAATTAAATGCTTCTCAAAAAATCCTTAACTCGGAGTTTGAGCTTAAAGCAGATAAGATTCTGCTGGCATTAGGATTTATTCACCCGGAACATAAAGGTTTAATAGAAGAGCTGAATTTAACTTTAGATAGCATAGGCAACATAAAGACAGGTTCTAATTACATGACTTCAGTTTCTAATATATTTGCTGCCGGAGACGCCCATCGCGGCCAATCCTTAGCAGTCTGGGCAGTCCAAGAAGCCCGGGAAGCTGCCAGTGCCGTCCACGCCCACCTAACTCCTTAAATCAAATTATACAAAACAAGCGGCGCTTGTTTTGTATAATTTAGGGTTTTAGGGTTACCAAGAGGGGTGATTTTTTACTTATTATAAGGTATAGATTTTAGGAGCAGCACAGAGTTAGTGCTTAAGCAGGACAAGGGCGTTCAGAACCTCTAATTAAGGGGTAACGGACGCTTTTCGTATTTTAAGGGGTAAAAATGGATAGTTTGTTTAATAAGGAAGAGGTTACACTCACCAGTTTTTTAAATGAAGTGACTAACCAGATGCATTCTAATAATTTGGCCGGGACTAAAGCTAAAATGAAAAGCTTGGTTAATAATGCTATATTTTTGTTGGAAGAAAATAAAATAGGCCAGAGAGAATTCAATATTTTGATTAGTTATTTGCGTAATTTGAAGGGGCTTTGTGAAGGAATAGCTTAAGATATATATTTTTTTGTCTTAACTGCTTAAAAATTAAGCAAAATTTCGAGGTAGGGAGGTGTGCATGTCTTATGAAGAACATATAAAGGCGTTGTCTAAGATTAGTAAAGCTATTGCTTCAGATTTATATTTAGAAGATATTCTACGCCTTATTGTAACGGTCGCGGCTCAGGCTATGGGCTCTAATATATGTTCTTTAATGCTTATTGATGAAAAGACTAAAGAGTTGGTTATTCGGGCTACTCAAAGTATTAGTGAAGAATATAATAAAAAACCTTCGCTAAAGGTAGGGGAAGGTATTGCCGGAAAAGCAGTCCAGGAAAATAAAGCTATAATAGTTGAGGATGTTACCAAGGAAAAAGAGTATAAGTATGGCAATATGGCTAAAAAAGAAGGGCTTTATTCTCTTTTATGTATTCCTTTAGCGGTTAAAGGCAAAGTTATAGGAGCAATTAACTGCTACACTTCAGAGCTTCATAATTTTACAGAAACTGAGATAGAAATTCTAACTTCTATAGCTAATCAAGCCGCGGTAGCTATTGAAAATACTGAGTTAATAGTGAAAAGCAAGGTAATCCAGGAAGAACTAGAATTACGTAAAAGGCTGGAGCGGGCAAAAGGAATTTTAATGAAGGAAGATGGCTTGACTGAAGAACAAGCTTATTTAAAACTGCAAAAATACAGTATGGATAAGCGCAGAAGTATGCGTGAAATTGCCGAAGCGATTATTACGGTCGCGGAAATGAAAAAAAGATAAGAAAAACAGGAAAGGCTAAATAAATTCTTTGATTATGGAATATTTTAATGAGGACAATAATAGTGTTCATTCTCAATTAGTTAAAGCTATTGAGGATTTTGAATTATTTGTTCTTCAAAGCAAAGACGGAAAAGCCCATAGGTTTTTGCTTGATGTTGTAGAGAAAAGTTTAATTGAAAAGATTCTCAAAAAAACAGAAGGGAAT
>JBDRIY010000065.1:0-12095 GCA_043815445.1 Candidatus Omnitrophota bacterium | reverse complement strand
CTTCAGGATTGAGGCTAAACGCTTTTTCAAAAAACTCTTTAGCTTTATCCATTTTATTTTGACGATAATATATATTGCCTAAATTATTATAAGCCACCGCGTAAACCGGTTTTATCTCTAAGGCTTTTAAAAAAGCTTTTTCCGACGCCTCTAACTTACCATCCCTAATCAGAGCTAAACCTAAATTATTATAAGAAACCGCGTAATCTGACTTTTCTATGGGCAGATTGGTAAAAATCACAAACCCCAGCAAAATAAACATCTGCTTTTTTAACAAATTATATTTTTTACTTTTTAAGCTGGTAAAAATCTTATCCAAAGCAAAAGCGGAAAAAATAATCATTATAGGCGTAACTGTCAGCCGATACCTTGAATTAATAAAAAACATCATTATAGCCCCGATATAGCTTACCAGAAAAAAATAAATTATAATTGCTTTGCGGCTTTTGTTTAAAGACAAGACTAAACCTAATAGCCCTAAAGGCCCGATAATCATAAAAGAAAACAAAGGCAGCCTTAGCATAGGTACATATTTCTTTATAAAGTAAAAGTCTAAGACATCGGGAATTTCATATACGCTCCAAAAATAGCAGAATTTTTTAGTTAAAGCCCTTAGGAAATTAAAGGGGTTTTCAGTAATAAGCTCTTTAGTATTTTGAACCCAAAAATTAGAAGCTTGAGTTAAAGTTAATTCTTTGCCTAAAATTTTTTCAGCTATTTTTCGGGAATCCTCAAGCAGGCCTTCTGAATCCGCCCGCATACCCTTAGGCGGGCTAAACCGGCCGTCAGCAGAAGGGTTATTACCTATATAAAAATTTATCCCTCCATAAGAAGTAATAAGGACTTTTTCTCCGGTTATCAGGTAATTTCTTATCGTAATCGGAATTATTACTATAAATACGCTTAAGGTTAAAATCGCGCAAAAGAAAAATCTTTTTGTTATTCTCAGTTCCTTAAAGGCAAAAATTATCCAAAGGGCAATAAAGGGCAGAAACATCAAAACTGTTGCTCGAGCAAGAGCAGCTAAGCCTAAAGTTATCCCGCAAAATATAATACAACTTAAAGATTTTTTATTTTCAAAACTTAAGAGTAAATATATTGCCAAGCAATTAAGAAAAGTAATTAATATTGAAGAGGTGATGAGAGTATCGTTGAATAAAAAAGGAGCGTAAACACAGCTAATTATACCTGCTATAACCGCTATCTTTATATTGAATAACCTTTTAGCAATAAAAAATATTAAAACACAATTAAAAGCGCTTAATATTAATTGAACAAGGATGGCCGCAATTATGCTATTTTTGAAAACTACAAAAAGAACCCCTAAGAAATAAGCATACAAAGGCATTCCCGGGAACACGCCTTCACCTATCCAATCACCGGCAGCTATCCTTTGAGCCCATTGAATATAAAGCTGAGGGTCAAGGCTGTTTTCTATAGGCAAGAAAAAAGGAGTATTTTTAAATTGAAAAAAATAAAAAACCCTGATTAATACCGCAAGTAATAGTACAACTGCTGTCCATAAAACAACTTTTTTACTTTCAGCTTCTAGGCACATAATCAGGTAAATTTTAAATCAAATATCAAAAATCAAAATGTAAAATGACATAGTAAAATTAAAAAATAAAATACATAAGAAAAAAAGCAATTTTACATTTTAATTTGTCATTTTGATATTTGCATTTTAATTTTTGATTTATCATTTTTTAGGGCAATTAGGACTTATTTTATTGCATCCAAAACCGCGGCCATCACTTCCGGCTTATTAAGAGTAAAAAAGTGCAGTTTTCTATCGCCGTTTTCCTTAAGGCCTTGGCATTGTTTTATTGTCCAGTCAATTCCTACTTTCTCCATATCCTCAGGGCTGTTTGAAAAACAGCTCATTGCTTCTTCAATTTTTTTAGGAATTGTGGTTCTGCAGACTGAAATAAATTGTTTTAATTTGTCTAAACTAGTTAAAGGCAAAATTCCCGGCAGTATGGGAATATTAATCCCTGATTTACGCGCCCTATCTAAGAAACTATAATAATAACTATTATCAAAAAACATCTGGGTTACGGCAAAATCTACTCCAGCATCAACTTTTTGCTTAGTAAATTCTAAATCTTGCTCCAGCGAAGATGTTTCAATATGGCCTTCGGGGTAAACCGCGGCTCCAATACAAAAATTATAATTTTTCTTTATAAATTTTATAAGATCTAAAGCATAACAAAAATCCTGATTTTTAAAATCAAAGTTGCCGCAGCCTTGAGGCGGGTCTCCGCGCAGAGCCATAATATTTTCTATACCTGCTATTTCATATTCATTTAAAAGGTTTTTTAACGCTTCTTCTTTGGCGCCAATACAGGTTAAATGAGGCATAACTGTTGAATTTTTATCCTTTAAGAGAGTAAATACCGCCTCCTTTGTTCGTTCCTGAGTTACACCGGCAGCGCCATAAGTCATAGAAACATACAAAGGCTTATATTCCTTAAGAATCTGAGCCTTAGCTATAAGTTTTTTCATCCCAACATCGGTCTTTGGCGGAAAAAACTCAAATGAAACCCCGTTTTCATATTGTTCAAGAATTTTATTTATCTTCATAGCAGTATAATATCACAAAAATCAACGATTTTAAACCTCAACCCCAGCTAAAGTTCACTAAATAAGCGTTGCTTATTTAGTGAACTTTAGCTGTTTATGCGCTTTCGTAAGCCTCGATAACTTTGATGAATATGTCGGCGTAAGATTTTAGTTTGTTTTCGCCTACGCCGTAGATATCCGTGAAAGCCTCTCTGGTTGCGGGTTTTTTCGCGGCTATATCTCTTAAAGTTTTATCGCTAAATACAATATAGGCTGGAACACCTCTTTGGCTGGCAAGTTCAGCCCGCTTTTCGCGCAATATTTGGAATAATTCTTGGTCTATTTCCGCCCATTCTTTGCTTCTTCTTTTAGCAGCTGCTTTTACAGTTTCTTTTTTCTTGGACGCGGCTAAAGGTTTAACTAAGGTTAGCGGTGCTTCTCCCGACAACAGGCGCTTTCCCATAGTTGTTACTGAAAGTGTTAAATACTCTCCTTCCTTAGATAAAAAACCCTGGCCCGCTAACTGCTCAATCATATATCTTATAAATATCTCTGACTCTTCCCGCATAGCGCCAAAAACTGACAGATTATTATGCCCCATAGCTTCTATTTTCTCAGTTAGTTTACCTTTTAATACGTTTGTTACATACCCGGCGCCAAAACCATAATTTCTTTGCCGAACATCCTCTACACAAAATAATACTTTTTTTCCAATAGTAAAAGCGTCGTCAACCATATCAAGTTCATTCAAACAATAATCACAGCTATTACAAGAATGCTTATCGTAATCCTGACTAAAATAATTTACTAAAACCTTATGCCTGCATTGAGGCTGAATGCAAAAGTTATACATAGTTTTTAACTTTGCCATCATTATTTCCCGTTCAGAAGACTGCTCGGCAAAAAAGCTCCATAAACGAAAATCACCGCCGCCGTAAAACATATAACAAAAAGCCGCAAGCCCATCCCTACCACAGCGGCCTGTTTCCTGCTGGTAATGTTCCATACTTTTAGGCATACCGGCGTGAATTACAAAACGAATATTAGAGCGATCTATACCCATACCAAAGGCTATGGTGGCAACGATAATATTAATTTTCTCAATAGAAAACTTTTCTTGAGAAATATGGCGTTGTTTATCAGACAAACCGGCGTGATAGCTAACATTGTTTATACCCAGGTTTTTGAGCTCTTGAGAGATAGTATCAACATCTTTACGCCGTAAACAATATATGATCCCGGCTTCATTAGTATGCTTTGTTAAAACTTCCATTATCTGCTTTAAAATCTGCTTGCGAGGTAAAACTCTATAAGTTAAATTAGTCCTATCTATGGATCCGATATGGTTTTGAGGAACCTTAAAATTTAACTGCTCTACTATATCCGATTGCACCTCTTTAGTAGCGGTAGCAGTAAAAGCATGCACACTTACCGATTCAAACTTTTGTTTAATCATTTGAAGCCCGCGGTAGCTCGCTCTAAAATCATGGCCCCAATGGCTTATGCAATGAGCTTCGTCAATAACAAAAAAAGAAAGTTTAATGGAACGCAGTAAGCTTATAGTTTCTTCATTTTGCAGACGTTCAGGAGATATATATAAAAGTTTTACTTTTTTTTCCCAAATCCGCTCAATTATTATACTTTGCTGTTCAGGAAGCAAGCTGGAATTTAAACAACAGGCCGGTATTCCCATATCTTGAAGATTATCCACCTGATCTTTCATCAAAGAAATTAAAGGAGAGATCACCACAGCCATCCCTTCTCTTATTAAAGCCGGAAGTTGAAAGCATAAAGATTTACCGCCTCCGGTAGGCAGCACTGTTAAGCTATCCCTGCCTTCCAATAGGGATAAGATTGTCTCTTCCTGAAGGGGCAAGAATGAATTATAACCCCAACGCTGCCGTAAAATCATATAGATTTGTTCCTTACTTCTCTCAACTAGCATATTCATATCTCTTTCTCTTACCTTCTCTTATTGAAACTTAAGATTCATTTTCCAGGCGTTTTACAACCTGAACATATACTTCTATGTCTTCTCGTTTACCAACCGACCAAATGATTACTGTTTGATTTGGCTCATCTAGCTCATAAATAATTCTATATTTCTTTTGGTAGAAATAGAGTTTTTTGAAACCGGTAAGATCTAACCCTGCTTTTTTTCCTAATGGTTTACCAAGCTGGGGTGATTTGGTAAGTTTTTTGAATTGAGTAAAGGCTTGTTTCTTGATAGCATTATCCAACCGGTCAGATTCTCCTTCAGCTTCAGGCTTCCAGGTTAATTCATAAACCATATTTTTTCTTGAGTTTGTTTAGGCAGACTTTTTTTACCGGGCTTTTCTTTCTTTGTTGGGCCATATCATAAATAGCTACGTGCTCAAAGAGTTCTTTTAATTCGTCTAATTGATTCTTCATTTTTTCATAGCGGCTGTAAGAAAGTAACACTGCTTCCGGGCAATTACGTTTAAATATGAAAATATCATGCAAAGAAACCTCATCTTCATATTTTTTAAATGACCTGACAAGTTCCGTACTGCTTACAATCTGTTTTTTGTCAAAAGTGACGCTCATCTAATTACCCCCTTTTATACACATAAAAATCATGTTTCTGTATAAAGTATACCATGTATTTACATAAGTAACAAGGGGCATTCTGATATGCTGGATAATTATTCTTTCATACAGCCTTTAACACTATCAAGGTTTAAGGCCGTTTATTTTTTATCGCGCTCAGGAAATTTTATTAGCCTCAGAATATAACTTGAGGCGCTGTTCTTTAATATCCTCGTTTTCAAGATACTCATCCAGAGTATAACTCGGGCGGTCAATATAGCCGTTAGGTGTTATTTCTACAATGCGGTTAGCTACTGATTGCACAATGGCGTGATCATGAGATGCCAGAATTAAAGTACCCTTAAACCGGGCCAGGCCATTGTTAAGCGCGGTAATAGATTCCAAATCAAGATGATTGGTAGGTTCGTCCATAATTAGGGTGTTCGCCCGAGAAAGCATAATTTTAGCCAGCATACAGCGTACTTTTTCTCCGCCGGAAAGTACTCTCACACTTTTAAATACATCTTCACCGCTAAATAACATCTTACCTAAAAAACTGCGAATAAAGCCTTCATCATTATCATAAGAATATTGCCGCAGCCAATCGATAAGGGGTAAATCTTTTTGAAAATATGGGCCGAAATCTTTAGGAAAATAGCTATATTGAACAGCTGGTCCCCATTGATATTCTCCCGCGCTTGCCTTATCTTCGCCCATCAACACTTTAAACAGCGCGGTTTTAGCCGCGTCATTCGGCCCTAAAAATGCCACTTTTTCACCTTTACTAAGATTAAGCGAAAAATCTTTAAACATTCTATCCCCGGCAACTGTTTGACTAAGCCCTTTAACGTTTAGCAAATCATTACCAGCGTCTTTATCAAATATAAGTTCGATATAGGGATATTTTCGCGATGAGGGTTTAATCTCTTCCAGATTAAGTTTTTCCAATGTTTTTTTGCGTGAAGTAGCCTGGCGCGATTTTGCCGCGTTAGCGCTAAAACGAGCAATAAAGTTCAGCAGTTCTTTGCGTTTTTCTTCGGTCTTACGATTTTTATCCTGCTTTTGGCGCAAGGCTAATTCACGCGACTGCGACCAAAAACTATAATTTCCAGTATAAAGCTCAATCTTTCCAAAATCAATATCAGCAATATGAGTGCTTACTTTATCTAAAAAATGCCGGTCATGCGAAACAATAATCGCGATATTATTAAACTCAATCAAAAACTCCTCCAGCCACATACAGGTTTCCATATCCAAATGGTTCGTAGGCTCATCTAAAAGTAATATATCAGGATTACCTACCAAGGCCTGAGCTAAAAGCACGCGCACTTTCATATTAGCGTCAAGCTGTTTCATCTTTTGAGTATGCAGCTTATCTTCAACTCCCAAACTGCTTAAAAGTTTACCTGCTTCAGCCTCAATACTCCAACCGTCAAGCCTATTAAACTCATCATCTAACTCTGCTAAATGATGCCCATCAGCATCATTAAAATCGCTCTTGCTATAATAATTATTTCGTTCCAGCATAATCTCACGTAAACGCTTATGCCCTATAATTACTGTTGTCAGCACCTCTTCTTCGTTAAAGGCAAAATGGTCTTGCCTCAACACTGATACACGCTGATTCTTAGGAACTAAGACAGAGCCCATGATAGGCTCAAGCTCGCCGGAAAGTACCTTTAAAAACGTAGATTTGCCTGATCCATTAGCTCCAATTAAACCATAACAATTGCCGCTGCTAAAGCTGATATTAACATCTTTAAAAAGCGGTTCTTTACCAAACTGTAAGGTGACTGACTGAACACTAATCATATTCTTTTTCTCTCCTTTTGTTTCCTTTTAAGTTTTATCCGTTCTCCTTCTTCTTTAATTAGGCTTTCCCAATCGCTCTTATAGTCAAAGGAATTTATAACTATTGAATAATCTTTTTTATTAATTTTAATAACCTCTATCTTTTTATTTAAAAATGCTTGAATTTCATCAAGCAATTCCAACTCTTCCGGGCTGCAAAAAGAAATGGCAACTCCTTTATTAAATCCTCTTCCTGTCCGGCCAACTCGATGGACATAATTTTCTGTTTTTATCGGCAAATCATAGTTAATAACATATTTAATATCAACAACATTAATTCCCCGAGCGCTAATATCAGTAGCAATTAAAAGAGGGCACTGCCCTTCTCTAAATTTTTTCATTACATCGCTGCGTTGGCGCTGTTCTTTATCCCCATGAATAGCTAAAGAAGCTATTCCTACCCTTTCCATTGCTTTGGCAACCCGTTGAGCCCGAATTCTTGTCCGGACAAAAACAATAATTTTGCTCTCAGGATTATCCTTAATAAAACGCTCCAGAAAAAATCTCTTATCATCCATTTCAATAAACATTACATAATGAGAAACATTTTTTGATACCGGGTCTTTAGGTGAAATTTGAATACGTATCGCTGAACTTTTAACTTGAGAATAAGCTAATTTCTTAATTTTATCGCTTATTGTCGCCGAGAAAAAAAGAGTTTGATGGCGCTTTGTCAGCATTTTTTTAATATATTTAATATCTTCAATAAAACCTAACTCGAGCATATAGTCAGCTTCATCAAGAACTAAAATTCTGATATAATCTAAATTAATATGTTTTTGATTAATTAAATCAAACATTCTTCCCGGAGTTGTAATCAAAATATCTATTCCATCCTGAAGTTTTTTAATTTGTTCATCCTGTTGGACTCCGCCATATAACGCAAAAATTTTAACTTTAGTATGTTTAGATAATTTGGTAAAAACTTCTCCTATTTGTAAAGCTAATTCACGAGTAGGCACCATAACAATACATTTAATTCCTATTGCCCGCTTACTGCTCTTAGCAGCATGAATCCTGTCAATAATCGGAATAGCGAAGGCTGCTGTTTTACCGGTGCCGGTTTGAGCAACCGCTAAAACATCTTCTCCTCTCATGATTGGAGGCATTGCTTTAAATTGAATATCCGTAGTCCTGACAAATCCTATCCGGGCTAAATTCTTCTTGATATCATTAGAAATATGGTATTTTTTAAATTTCATAGTGTTCTATCTTATCATAAAAATAATAATCTGCTATTATTTAGAAAACAGCAGCGTTTTGAATACTGTATGCTTTAGTGGGTATATATTATCGCCAACGGCTTGTGCTGCCCCTACCCTCACTTTTATTCTTTTTTTGTTTAGCCCAAGGCGCCGGATATTTCTTATTTTTAGAGCCAGCAGCAGACTTACGGCTAAGATTCATATTGCGATTAGTCCTCATCCTTCCTCTAGGTAAGGGACGCGCCGCGGCGCCAGTAGCAGTTTCAGCTGTCTGCGAATGAAAAGAGTGATCACGATCAACCAATATTACTCGATGTATCATTCTTTCAATCGCCCGTAAGCCCTCCCGTTCTGAAGCTGAACAAAACGAAATAGCATCACCTTCGGCTCCTGCCCGAGCTGTACGTCCAATACGATGTACATAAGTTTCCGGAGTATTCGGCATATCATAATTAATTACATGTGAAATCGAATTAACATCAATGCCCCGAGCCGCAATATCAGTAGCAACTAAAACACGAATCTGGCCTAATTTAAACTTAGCCAGCGCTCCAGTGCGCGCGCCCTGGCTTTTATTACCATGAATAGCTACAGAGCTGATTTTCAACCCCCTTAACCGGTCCACAACTTTATCGGCGGCATGTTTCATCTGGACAAAAACTAACACCCTGCTTAAATGCTTAGCCTCTAAAAGCTGGGCTAAAAGAGCATCCTTGTTACCTTTATCCACAAAAAATACCTTTTGAGTAATATTTTCTACTGCCGGCTTGTCAGGAGTCACGCTAACAAAAACAGCATTATGGACGATTCTTTCTGAAAGCTTAACAACCTCCGGGCTCATCGTAGCTGAGAAAAAAAGAGTCTGACGCTTTTTAGGAATCTTAGTGATAATGCGTTTAACATCATCAATAAAACCCATATCAAGCATACGATCAGCCTCGTCTAAAACAAGAATCTCAGTAGTATCTAATTGTATATGATGCTGGTTCATCAGATCCATTAAGCGTCCCGGCGTAGCCGCTATAATGTCTACGCCGCGGGCTAAAGCATTTACCTGAGGATTCTGGCCAACGCCGCCAAAAATAACCGCATAAGGCACTCTTGAATATCGCCCATAATTCTTAACACTATCACCAATTTGCGCGGCCAGCTCACGAGTAGGTGCCAAAACCAGCACGCGAGTTTTACCCCGCGCCCGAGGGCGTGGATTTTTTGTCAAATATTGTAAAATTGGTAAGATAAAAGCCGCGGTTTTTCCGGTACCGGTTTGAGCGCAGCCAATTAAATCCTCTCCCTTAAGCAAATGAGCGATTACTTGTTCCTGTATAGGCGTGGGTGTATGATAACCCCGGTCTGATACCGCCTGCTGCAGCTCAGGTATAAGCTGAGTAAATGCTCCCTTAGCTATAATACGCGAATGTGATGATTTGTGGTGATGTTTATCCATAAGCCTCCCTTGATTATTTTATATTTTACCAAATTACATACTTTTTATTTGCAAAGCAGCGCCACATAAGGGGTCTTTTTGAAAGGCAAGTTTTTTAAAGAAGCTCTCCAAAAAAAATCTGTGTAATTAGAGATTTCCGGATAAATCCGGAAATCTTAACGGGCCAGCTTAAGCTCAAACTCGCTGCTGCCGTCAGATAGTATTACTTTATTTTGTTCTATTTTAATTATTTTATTAGAGCCGATTTCTTCGCCTATACCTATTATTTCACCATTAATTATAGCCTTAGGGTTTTGTTCATCCCAAATTATTCCTGACAGCCCCGTGCTGGAAACTATAGCCTTTTCATTAAAAACCGGATTAAAAGGGTCTTCGCGGCCGTATTTATCCAGCGGTAAAAAAAATCCAGCGCTTTCCTCCATAACCGGCAATTCTTGTTGCCCAAATATTCTTTTAGGCATTATCATTTGAAAAACTTTTACCTTATACCCAAAGCCAAAAGCTATAGCCCCTATTAAAAGGCTAAAGAATAACAACCTAAAAAGCTTATCTGCTATCGCGGCTTTTTTAAAACTGTTCTTTTCCAAATTATTTTGTTTTATTATTTTAAACATAAAAATCAATAAATTACTGGATTCCCGCTTTCCAAATTGTGTTGCAATTGCTTCTCTCTGTCATTCCCGCCTGTGCCCGCGAGGGTGCGAAAGCGGGAATCCAGGAAGTCAATAAAATCAAGCCTTCTGGATTGCCCGGATAAACCGGGCAATGACAAAACAGGCATTATGACACAGCCTGTTCGCGGGAATAACACATTTTTAATGAGCTGAATCTAAAATATATAGGCTTAAATAAAAACTTGCCTCCAACATTAAAGATCTCTCTTCCAGAGGCTCTAAACTTAACTGGCTTATATCTAAAATTTTTCCCGAGCCGGCAAGCTTTTTTAAAAAATTTAAAATATCTTTATATTTTCCATAAACAACCAGATTAACCGTATCTCTTTTGTAATATAGAACCTGCTGTTTATCCTGCATAGACTTCGATATTACTTCTAAATCCTGATGATTTATTTTTTTTAAATCTACTTTTTCTTCTACTGATATTTGATTAAGATTTTTAAAAAAATCAGCTGACTCTTCTTCCGTAAAAAATAGATTTTTTTTCTTTAACATCCTGGCTTTTGAATCTTCAAAAATACCTTTTAGCCGTGTTAAGCTTTTAGCTTTTTCTTCCCTTGACTTTATTAACTTTTTTTGGACTAAATATTGCCTTTTAGCAATTTTATAATGAGCCAGAGCCGGAGGCACAATAAGGCTATAAATTATATATCCTACCGCGGATAATATCATTACGGCAATGATAAACTTTTCTTTTGTATTTAAGTTATATAAAAACTTTAAATTTACTTTCATCGCAATCGGCATTTAATAACAAAATAAATATGCGCCTGTTCCTCTTCTTTATCTTCTGATTTTTCCAACTTAATATTTTCAAAGTATTTCGATCCTTTTAGCGACTGCACAAAATCAAAAACCGTGCTGGTGTCAACTGCTTCGCCGTTAAAAGTAACTTGCCCCTCGTTACCGCTTTTTATGCTTAATAAAAATGCCTTCTTAGGGATTATTTTCTTGATTTCTTCTAAGGCTTGGGCCCACTTTTTAGTTTTTGCTTTTAATATTATATTCTGCTGGTTCTTTAGCTCTAAATCATACCTTTTACTCATGCTTTCAACATCTAACAGTTCATTAAGAACTAAGCTCGGTTTGTTTAAAGTATCTTGAATATCAGCTATATTTCTAAAGGTAAGCCAAGTTTGGAAACGTATTAAAACTAGCCAAATTATCAAAGCGCTTACAAGAATTCCTAAGGATTTTAAAAAGAATAAAATATTATTATCAAACTCTTTAATCTTTATTTCTTCTAAAGGCAAAAGATTTATTCCGCCCTTAAAACATCCCTTTTTAGCGCCTTTTAAAATAAGGCCGCCGGCTATAGAAATTCCTTCTATATCCGTTGAAATTATTTTTTTGATTGGACAGTCTTTTCCAAATTCGCTTTCGCAGTAAGCAACAGCTGATTCTACCCCCTGCTCTAACTCTTTTATTGAATCAACATCATATAAATAATTAACTTCGCCATCTTTAAAGATAAAAATTACGGCTTTACTGTCTTCGACAACGACTAAAACCGCGGCATTTTCAGAAACCGGCTCTCTATCTAGAACAGCGCCGGCAATCGCTAAAGAACCAGCGTTTATAGCGCGTAAATTTAATCCCGCTAATTTAATAACTTCAATATAAGACTCTACAACTTCTTTTTTAGCCGCGGCCGCCAAGATTCTTATTTTTTTAATTCCTTCTTCAGCTACTTCTTTTAAAGGGCAAAAATCAGTTAAAATATCACTCCCGGCAAAAAGCATATACCGCGAAACTTCGCTTCTTATAGTTTCTTTTATTTTTTCCGGGCCGGCCGGCAGAACG
>JBDRIY010000064.1:0-7924 GCA_043815445.1 Candidatus Omnitrophota bacterium | reverse complement strand
GAATGCGGGGACGCTTCCCGACACATTAAAGATTGAAGATCTTAAAAAATTACATGCTTCACATCCGCCTAATCAAACATTAGCCAGCGTTTTATATCTTGCGGACTATATTCAACAGGTGGGATCTGGAACAACTGAAATGGTGCGTCAGTGTAAGAAGTATGGTCTTCCGGAGCCGGAATTTGTTTCCGTAAGGAACCGTGAGTTTAGGACTATATTGCCAAGGGATATTTATACGGATGCGTATTTTCAACAGGCTGGATTGAATGAAAGGCAGAGACAGGCAGTTAAATATATCAAAGAACATGGTGAGATTTCACGTAAACAGTACGTGGCGCTTGTCGGGATATCGCCACGAATGGCGCATTTAGATTTAACTAATTTATCAGATAAGAAAATAATGGAACGTACAGGCAAAGGGCGAGCATCCAAATATAGATTGCCCAAATAGTGCACGATTAGCTCTTTATAGGATATCGGACAGGAACGAGTGTTTTCCTATGTTTCCGGTGATGTTGTGATAAAATGCCTTTATTGTAAGGCAACGAAGTATTAATGGATTGACCGAGGGATATTGACCCCGTTAGAAAAGGTTTTCTAACGGGGTGAAGCATTCCCATTGAGCGTTTCTTGTGGAGTGACACAAGTAGTTGTATTGTTTAGGGTTGTGTAGTTCGACTCGTGTCCCATTCGACCCGCCATTGCAGCCAATTCGCACACTTGTGCTTCTCATCCAGAAGTGCAAGGGTGTTGATTTTTGTATGAGGGGATTCAATAGGGGGCAAGTCTTGACCCCTTTACTTTGCTGGGCAAAGTTGCCAAAAAGTTCATCGAGAATAACGATAACATAAAATAAAGTGCGTAAAGGGATGTTGTCAAATAATCAAGGCGGGTGAAAAATGAAAGATTGGAAAAAGTTTTTGTCCATTGTAGCGGTGTTTTTGGCGTGTTTCTATCTCCCGATCGAAAATTTGCGGTTCACTAACGCGATACTTGAGGCCTTGGCGCTTGTTAAATGGTATGCTCGTGAACATGTTTTGCTTTGTCTTGTTCCCGCGTTTTTTATCGCTGGAGCGATTTCGGTATTTGTGAGCCAAACATCGGTCATGAAGTATTTTGGGGCTAAGGCGAATAAATTTCTCTCATATAGCACGGCAGCGGTATCTGGAACGATCCTTGCGGTATGTTCCTGCACAGTAATGCCTTTGTTTTCCAGTATCTATAAACGAGGGGCAGGCCTTGGGCCCGCGATCGCCTTCCTTTATTCAGGGCCCGCAATCAATGTTTTAGCTATTATTTTAACCGCGCGTATTCTTGGCTGGCAAATAGGGTTGGCGCGAGTAATAGGCGCGGTAATTTTTAGTATTGTTATCGGTTTATTGATGCATCTTATTTTTTTAAAGGAAGAACACACACGTCAGGCAAATGGTGATCTTCAATTTGGCGAAATCAAAGCAACTCGGCCGCTTGGGAAAGATATTATTTATTTTTTCTCTATGGCTGCAATACTTGTTTTCGCCAACTGGGGGAAGCCTTTAGCGGGAGATACCGGGATATGGAGTGTGATTTATGCTTCTAAATGGTGGATTACGGGATTCTTTTTAGCAGTTTTAGCACACTCTCTTTTTAACTGGTTTAAGAAAGATGAATTAAAGAACTGGGCTGGTGCGGCATGGGGGTTTGCGCTTCAGATACTGCCGCTTCTTTTAGCTGGAGTACTCATATCAGGTTTTCTCTTGGGCAGAGTTGGATATGAAGGAATAATCCCGTCAAAGTTTGTCGCAATGCTTGTTGGCGGCAACTCGTTCCGGGCGAATTTTTTTGCGTCCATTGTAGCGGCATTTATGTATTTTGCTACATTAACCGAGGTGCCTATCTTACAGGGATTGATTGGATCCGGCATGGGTAAAGGGCCTGCCTTAGCGCTTCTCCTGGCAGGGCCTGCTTTAAGCCTGCCGAGCATGCTTGTTATTCGAGGTATTATTGGCACTAAGAAAACAGCCATATATATAGCATTGGTTGTTATGATGGCATCCATAAGCGGTATGATTTTTGGGACGATTGTTAAATAAGCATATGAATAGGGCCTTGACTTAACCAAATAATTGGCTTAATCGGGAGATAAAAATTAAAGAGGTATTTAATGGCTGGTAATTGTAGATGAAAACATTGAAAAAGCAGCATACAAAAAAATAATATTTACAATTTGCGGGATATCTAATATAATCTATGTAGGCAAATTTAAGGATAAAACTTGGCATTATCAAGAAAAGAAGAAAAAATGCAAAAAATAATCAAAAATTCAATACAAGCCCATAAAGAAGCCTTGACTCTTCTGGAAAAAAATAGCAAAGTTATAGAGGATATAGCCTCCCTTTTTATTGCTACGTTAAAAAATAAAGGGAAAATAATTTTTATGGGTAATGGGGGGAGTGCGGCTGACGCTCAGCATTTAGCGGCTGAATTAGTGGGCCGGTTTAAAAAAAATAGAGCGCCTTTAGCCGCAATAGCCCTTTCCACCAATACTTCTATTCTTACAGCTGTCGGCAATGATTTTTCTTTTGAAGAAATATTTACTCGTCAGATAGAAGCTTTGGCAAATTCGAATGACCTTATTGTTGGGATTTCCACTTCTGGAGAATCAAAAAATATAGTCACGGCCATAGAGAAATCTCGGCAATTAGGCTTAAAAACCACGGCCCTTTTAGGTAAAGATGGCGGACAGCTAGCCAGCCTGGTAGATACTGCCTTAATAATATCCTCAGCAGAAACGCCATCTATTCAAGAAATGCATATTTTAGCCGGACATATTATCTGTGAAATTGTGGAAACGAGGATGTTTCCATTATGAGCAAGATAAAAACTCTCCCTGAACTCAAAGAAATAATTTCTAAGTTAAAAAAAGAAGGCAAAACTATAGTTTTCACAAACGGCTGTTTTGACCTTCTTCATCCCGGGCATATAAAAATTTTAAAACAAGCTAAAAAAAACGCGGATATTTTAATCGTAGGATTAAACTCTGATTGCTCTGTCCGAAAAATAAAAGACAAAGGCCGGCCGATTTTAGATGAAAGAGCCCGGTTACAAATCCTTCAAAGCATTGAATTTACAGACTATATCTTACTTTTTGATGAAAAAACTCCCTACAATATAATTAAAAAACTTCGTCCTAATATTTTAGTAAAAGGTAAAGATTGGCCGGAAAATCAAGTTATAGGCCGAGAACTGGTTGATAAAGTTATAGGAATAACTTTAAAAAAAGGTTACTCTACTTCTAAGATAATTAAGAAAATTTTAAAAGCCTATCAAATGAATAAATGCCTAAAAAATCAAAACAGATATTGAGAGTCCTTGATGTTAACTTTAATCGCTGTAAAGAAGGTTTAAGAGTTGTTGAAGATGTATTCAGGTTTGTCTTAGAGGATGATAATTTACGAAAACAAACCCGGCGCCTAAGGCATAAACTTGACTTTATCGCCCGAAAAGAAACTTTTCAAGATGCTATTTTAAGCCGTGATTCTAAACGTGACCTAGGTAAGAAAAGCGATTATTTAGAAAACAAGCGGGAAAATTTAATAAGCATACTTTATATTAACTTTCAAAGAGTAAAAGAATCTTTAAGAGTGCTGGAAGAATTTTTAAAATTAGTAAGCCTTACACAAGTTTCAGCTATTAAAAAAATACGTTATGAAATCTATATCTTGGAACAAAAAGCTTTCAAGTTCAGGCCTCCTTTACGTAATCTTAGACAAAAAGATAATTGACGAGGCTAATAAAGATATTTTTTACTTAGCTGATAAACTGAGCTTTTACGGAACAGATATCCTTCAGCTGAGAGCAAAAGAGCTCAACGATAAGGAATTTTTCTCCTTAGCTGAAAAATTAGCAAAAATCATTCATAAGCGAAAAAAAACTTTTATTGTAAATGACAGAGCTGATATTGCCCTTTTATCAGGCGCTGACGGCCTCCATCTGGGTAATGATGATTTAGCGCCTGTTCAAGCAAGAAAAATTTTGAAGAAAAGAATGATACTGGGAAAAACTATTCATTCTTTTAGCGAATTAAAGAAAGTTGAGAATGAAAAAGTAAATTATTTAGGCTTTGGGCCGGTGTTTGAAACTAAAATAAAACCTGAATTAGCCCCTTTAAGTTCTCAAACATTAAATTCTATGGTGAAAAAAAGTAAAAAACTAATATTTGCTATAGGCGGGATAAATTTGTATAATGTAAGTTCTTTGTTTATTCAAGGAATAAATAATATCGCTGTTTGCCGGGGAGTTATACTGGAAGAGAATCTAAAACAGACTGTTAAAAACTATAAAAAATGTTTACAAAAAGCTTTTTAAAAGAAATTGCTAAAAAGGAAATTGTAAGTTTTAGTTTTCTGCAAAAACAGTTAAGTAAAGGTTTGATAGTTATTCCTCTCAATAAAAAACGAAAGATATCGAAACCTACCGCTATCGGCGATGGCCTAAAAGTAAAAATTAACACAAATATAGGTTTATCCCCAAAAGAAAACAGCATAGCCAATGAAATTAAAAAGATGCATAGGGCTGTTGAACTTGGCAGTGATACTGTGATGGATTTAAGCGTCAGCGAAGGCCTTTGCAAGTTAAGGCGGCAAATATTAAAAAAGTGTGATGTCCCTTTAGGAACAGTGCCTATTTATGAAGCTGCTCTTTCAATCCAAAAGAAAAAAGGGGAATTTGAAAAAATAACTTTTGACGATATTTTAGAAGTGCTCAAGGATCAAGCTGAGGAAGGGGTTGACTTCTTTACTATTCATGCCGGAATACTTAAAAAGTCATTAAGTATGCTTAAGCGGAAGAAAAGAGCCGGAGGAATAGTGAGCAGGGGCGGAGCTATGCTGGCTAGATGGATGTTTGTTAATAATAAAGAGAATCCTTTTTATGAGAATTTTGATAAAATACTAAAGTTAGCAAAAGATTACAATGTTACTTTAAGCTTAGGAGATGCTTTACGGCCAGGGGCGATTGCTGATTCAACAGATGATTTACAGATTTTTGAATTACAAGTTTTAGGAGAACTCGTCAAGAGATGCCGGAAAAAAGGCGTTCAGGTAATGGTAGAAGGGCCCGGCCATATACGCTTAGATGAAATTGGAGCGAATATGCTGCTGGAGAAAAAACTTTGCCATAAGGCTCCTTTTTATGTCTTAGGGCCGCTGCCTCTTGATATCGCCGCTGGTTATGACCATATTAGTTCAGCTATTGGAGGAGCAATAGGCGCGTATTATGGGGCAAACTTTTTATGTGTGGTAACTCCGGCTGAGCACTTACGCCAT
This sequence comes from Candidatus Omnitrophota bacterium, assembly GCA_043815445.1. GTDB lineage: Bacteria > Omnitrophota > Gorgyraeia > Duberdicusellales > 4484-171 > JBDRIY01. The sequence continues at coordinate 2,618 of JBDRIY010000064.1, read as the reverse complement.
CCTACGATTAAGGATATTGAGGACGGAGTCATAGCCTCTAAAATTGCCGCCCATTCCGTTAATGTTTTACGGTTTAAAGATGAGTGGGATAAAGACTTAAAGCTTTCTCTTTACAGATCTAAGAGAAATTGGGATAATATTATACCTTTAACTATAAATGAAGATAAAGCTAAACAATATAGAAAAAATTCTAAATCTTCAGAAGATTTATGCACCATGTGCGGAGATTTTTGTTCTTTAAAAATGGTAGAAAAGTGTAATCTTTTAAAATAGATACTCGATACATGATGCACTACGAGCTGTCGAGGATTAGTATCTATCATCAAGCATCGAGAATCGAGTATCAAGAACGCGGGCGTGGTTCAATGGTAGAACATTAGCTTCCCAAGCTAGTAACGGCGGTTCGATTCCGCTCGCCCGCTTGTTATTTTTAATGTAATTTTATTGAATTGGCGAGATTGTTTTGTTCACGATCCGCATTATAAATGTTATAATAATAAAATGTGTAGGGATGGGTTCCCTGTGCCTGTTAACTAGTCTTTATCTTTTATTCGATGTTTAAAATATTGTTTTTATTTTTAATCCTGGCGTTAACTTCATGTGCTTCTACTACTACCATAAAAAAACAAGCTTTACCTTTCCAGCCTTCACCTTCGCCCCAAGGGACTTATTATTTTGTCAAAAAAGGCGATTCTCTCTGGAAAATATCAAAAGAATATAATATCAGTGTGGCGGAGCTGGCTAAAGAAAACAAGATTGTTTCTGCTCAAAGTTTAAAGGCCGGACAAAAGATATTTATACCCCGCTCTCACTCTGCAAAAAACAATTCTTTTTTTCTTTGGCCGGTTAAAGGTGAAATAATCAATTTTTTTAATGAAAAAGTTGATTATTCTCCCAATAAAGGCTTGAATATAAAAACCTCTCCTGGCTGCGCGGTTCAAGCTTCAGAAAAAGGAAAAGTGATTTTTTCTAATTACCTGAAAGGTTGGGGTAAAACTGTTATGCTGCAGCATAGTTCAGACTTCTATACCATTTACGCCAATCTCGACAACACCCTGGTTGAGGAGAATATGCTTACCGAGAGAGGACAAATTATCGGAGAAGTAGCTTCTGACAAGAACGCGGACTATATACTTCATTTTGAGATAAGAAAAAAACATATACCTCAAGATCCCTTAAAATACCTTAATTAAAAAAAGAGTCAATTATCGATTAGTAGTTATTAACTATCATTTTAAAATTAAAGAGGGTATGAATTACAACATTATAAAATTAAAAATTAAATTGCAAAAATCAAAATGACAAATCAAAATGTAAAAAAACTTTAAAAGTTAAAGAGCCTTTTTAAATCTATGAGACTAAACTCTTGCCCGATTAAACTGGAAGTATTAGAAAAAAGAATAAAAGCTTTTTCTCAAGGCTACCGCCAAAATTTAGCTTTATTAGGAGATGATGCTCAAGAAACATCTTATCTTTTAGAAAATTATCTTTTATCCGCTAAGCCTAAAGATATTGCCTGCTTGCATACTACTACTGCTTATGCGGAAAAGGAGGATTTTTTTAAAATAATAGCGCTTTCTCTGCTGCGTGATTATCTAAATCAAAATAATACTCTTGATAATTTGATAAATCTCGCCGGTGATAGGCTTAAATCTACTTCTGATTTTATCAAAAACTGTTTAAAAGAAGAAAAATTTTCTTTCTTAAATACTCTTGAAGTTATAAATAAATTCATAAATGAAACCGGCCGGCGCTGTATGCTAATTATAGAGGAATTCTTAAGGCTTGAGGATATTTTTGGTAAAGAATTCTATCAGGATTTTTCTAAATTTATTATTTTACAAAAAAGTTGTATGACAGTATTAACCGCTTCCCGGCCTACAGAAGCCCAAAAAGTGCTCTCTGATAAATTAAACCTTCTTTTTGGTAATTTTGAAAATGTATTTTTGAGTGAAACTACATCATTAAATAGCTTCGCCTACTTAAAGAATCGTCTTGAACCTGTTTCGCCGTCATCTTTTTTTCTTTCTTTTTTTGTAGATAACATTGGGACAAATAGTGTTTATTATGATTTGCTGGCTAAAATCAGAGGGGCGATGATTTATCCCATTTTTATTATTGGTGGCTTAGTGGCTGTCGGAACGCTGATGATGATTTTTGTTATTCCTCAGCTGACGGTGGTGCTCTCGGAAACCGGGGTTGACTTACCAATGTCAACTAAAATTTTAATTGCCGCTAGCAATTTCTTTACTAACTATTGGTGGCTGCTGCTAATTATTTTAATTGTCGCTGTCGTCGTCCTGAGGGTGGTAATTCGGACTTCGCCCGGCCGGCGCTATTTGGACACTTTAAAATTAAAACTGCCGATTTTCGGCAAGCTTTTTCAAAAAATAATTTTGGTTCGTTTTTCGCGCAGTCTTTATACCTTGCTTACTGGCGGCGTGGCTTTAACCAAAAGTCTGCAAATTGTTTCGGACGTAGTTGGCAACGTCGTCTATAAGGAGATAATTAAAGAAACCGCGGCCGAAGTCGAGGACGGCAATCCGATTGCCACGGTGTTTTTGCGGCGTAAAGAAATACCAGCCATGGTTTCCCAGATGTTAAATTTAGGCGAAAAA
>JBDRIY010000063.1:0-37857 GCA_043815445.1 Candidatus Omnitrophota bacterium | reverse complement strand
ACGTTTGCTGATCTTTTCCAATAATTCGTTTACAGGCCGTGGACTCATAATATCACCCCCTAAATAAGAGGTAACATATATTATTGGTCAACGATACCTTGGGTCTCTTGCTTAGGTAACATTATTTACTGGTCAATTCGGAAATAGTGCAATTTTGAAATTCATCTTGCATTTTGTTTTGCTGTTGTTATAATATGCTTTCTTACCAACCGTTAATATTGCTGATTAAACTATGCCGCAATTACGAAGAGATCCTATTATTACTAGCCGCTGGGTTATAATCGCTGCTGAGCGGGCGAAAAGGCCTAACGATTTTAAGTTTAATGAGCCTGATAGATATGGTGATGGGCCTTGCCCTTTTTGTGAGGGTAATGAAAAATTAACTCCTCCGGAAGTTGATGCTGACCGGCTTAAGAATACACTTGCTGATAGCACAGGTTGGCTTACCCGCACGGTTCCTAATAAATACCCTGCTTTAGAGGATAAACCAAGCTTAGGCAAAACAGTAGAGGGTTTATTCGAGATGATGGATGGAATAGGCAGGCATGAAGTAATTATCGAAAGCCCGGATCATAACAAACAATTAGTAGATTTAGATATTGAGCAGATAAGGAAAATAGTTCAAGTTTATAAAAGAAGAAGTATAGAATTAAGTAAGGATGAGCGTTTTAAACATATATTGATATTTAAAAATTATGGAATGGCCGCCGGGGCATCTTTGGAACATAGCCATTCTCAACTTATATCCTTGCCAGTTATTCCCCGCAGAGTTATGGAAGAACTGGAATGCTCTCATCAGTATTATGACAATAATAATAATTGTATATTTTGCGATATAGCAAAACAAGAAGCTAAAAGCCTTGAGAGGCTGGTATATGAAAATACGGATTTTATTGTTTTTTGCCCTTTTGCTTCGCGCTTTCCCTTTGAAATGATGATAATACCCAAGAAGCATCAAAGCCATTTTTCTGATATTACGCGAATTCAAATAGATAGCTTTGCTATCGTGATTAAAGAAACGCTTACAAAGATAAAAAAAGTGTTGAAAAATCCGGCCTATAATTTTATAATTCATACTAATTCTTATAACGGAGAAGGAGAGAAATATTATCATTGGCACGTTGAAATTATACCAACATTAAACAAGACTGCGGGGTTTGAATGGGGAACAGGATTTTATATAAATCCTACTTCACCGGAGGCCGCGGCTAAGTATTTGAAACAGAGTTAAGTTGAACGGTATACGGTTGCGTAGCTGGATCCGCCTTAAGCGGAGAACGTATTTTTTAGACGCAACCGAAAAACGATTAACGATTATCAATAAGGAGGTAATAAGATGGCAATAAAAGTAGGAATTAATGGGTTTGGGAGAATTGGGAGATTGGTTTTACGTTCAGCGCTTGAAAGAACAGACACCGGTATTGAGTTTATGGCGGTGAATGATCTTACGGATGCTAAAACTTTAGCTCATCTTCTTAAATATGATTCTAATTTTGGAATTTTTAAAGGTGATATTCGAGCTGAGGGTGATTCTATTGTTATTGATGGCAAAAAGATTAAGGTTTTATCGGAGAGAGATCCTTCAAAGCTTCCTTGGGCTGATTTAGGGGTTGAGATTGTGGTTGAATCAACCGGATTTTTTCGTGATGCCCAAACAGCTGGAAAGCACATAGAAGCTGGAGCAAGAAAAGTTATAATTTCAGCTCCGGCAAAAGGTGCGATACCGACATTTGTTCTAGGGGTAAATGAAGAAAAGTATAACTCCGCTACTGATAATATTGTTTCTAACGCTTCCTGTACCACTAATTGTATAGCTCCGGTCGTCAAGGTTCTTAAGGACGCTTTAGGGGTTGAAAAAGGGCTAATGACCACCATTCATTCTTATACTAATGACCAAAAAATCTTAGATTTTCCTCATAGCGATTTACGCCGGGCTCGGGCCGCGGGCCTTTCTATGATACCGACAACTACTGGAGCGGCTAAAGCAGTAGGATTAGTTATTCCTGAATTAAAAGGAAAATTAGACGGTTTGTCAATTCGCGTTCCTACACCTACGGTTTCGATTGTGGACGTGGTTTTGGAAACAAGCAGAGAAACAACTAAAGAAGAAGTAAATAAGATTTTAGAACAAGCTGCTAACGGTAAATTAAAAGGTATACTGGGCGTGTGCAAAGAGCCGTTAGTATCTATTGATTTTAAAAAAAATCCGCTGTCTTCAATAGTAGATATTGAGCAGACATTTTGCCTTGGCAAAATGGTTAAGGTTCTTTCTTGGTATGATAACGAATGGGGCTATTCTAACAGAGTCGTAGACCTAATTAATTATATGACAAAATAAGCTAGGGCGGCGCTTATTTTTGTTCTCTGCTTAATAAGTTTTTAGAATAAAGGATAAATATGAATAAGAAATCAGTGAAAGATGTTGAGCTAAAAGGTAAACGCGTGCTTATGCGGGCTGATTTTAATGTTCCCTTGGATAAGGATTTAAATATTACTGATGATAATAGAATAAGAGCCGCGCTTGACACTATAAGATATGTTATTGATAACAGAGCTAAACTGATTTTGATGAGCCATTTAGGCCGGCCGAAAGGAGAGGTTAAATCTGAATTTAGCCTTAAACCAATTGCTAAACGCTTAGCTGAGCTTTTAGGCCAGCCGGTTAAAATGCTTAGTGACTGTATTGGCGAGGAAGTTAAAAAAGAAGTTAATTCTTTAGGCGAGGGTGAAATTATTCTTCTTGAGAATTTAAGGTTTCATAAAGCTGAAACTCAAAATAGCCCGGAATTTGCTAAAGAATTAGCTTTATTGGGAGATGTGTTTGTCAATGATGCTTTTGGGGCCGCGCATAGGGCTCACGCTTCGACTGAAGGCGTTACTCATTATCTTGAATCAGTTTCAGGATTTTTAGTTCAAAAAGAAATTGAATATTTTGAAAAAATATTAACTATCGCTCAGCATCCTTTTATTTTTATTTTGGGAGGGGCAAAAGTTTCCGACAAAATTCCGGTTATTGAGAATATGATGGAAAGAGCCGACTGTATTTTAATCGGCGGAGCTATGGCTTATACTTTCATGAAGGTCCAAGGCATTGAAACCGGCTCTTCCCGTTTAGAAAAAGAAAGTTTTGGAATTGTAGAAAAGATATTTGAAAAAGCAAAGGCAAAAAACGTTGAAATAGTTTTGCCTATTGACCATATAATTGCTGATAATTTTGAAGCGCCTTCTAATATAAAGATTACCGAGGCTGAATCAATAGAGGGCGGCTGGATGGGGCTGGATATAGGGCCCAAGACAATAGAGTTGTTTTGTGGTAAAATAGCTACGGCTCAAACTATTGTTTGGAATGGCCCGGCCGGAGTTTTTGAAAGAGATGAGTTTGCCGCCGGAACAAAAGCTTTAGCGCAAGCTATCGCTGATTCAAGGGCGGTTTCAGTTATAGGCGGAGGAGATACAGCGGCAGCAGTGGCAAAGTTTTCTTTAGAAGGTAAAATGTCGCATATTTCAACCGGCGGAGGGGCATCTTTAGAATATTTAGAGGGGAAGGTGTTACCGGGGATTGCGGCATTGATGAATAAGTGAAAATCACAGATGATTACCGATGTTTTAAAATTCTAAATCAAATATCAAAAATCAAAATGTAAAATGACATAGTAAAATTAAAAAATAAAATGCAAAGAGACAAATAAAAATTAAGAAAAAAGATAATTTTGAATTTTAATTTGTCATTTTGGTATTTGCATTTTGATTTTTGATTTAATGAGCGGAGCGAAATATGAGAAAACCTTTTATTGCCGGTAATTGGAAAATGCATAAAACTATTAAGGAAGCTATTGAACTTGCTAATGGCTTAAAAAGAGAGCTGATTGATATAGATAAAGCCGATATTTTAATTTGTCCGGTTTTTACCGCGCTTTCGGAAGTTTCAGATGTAGTTATTGAATCTAATATTAAACTTGGAGCTCAAAATGTTTATTGGGAAGAAAAAGGAGCTTGGACCGGAGAGATAGCGCCTTTAATGCTGAAAGACGCTGGTTGCAAATACGTAATAATCGGGCATTCCGAAAGAAGAAAGTATTTTTTCGAGACTGATGAAACTGTAAACAAAAGAATAAAAGCCGCGCTTGCGGCAGGATTATTGCCTATTGTTTGTGTTGGCGAAACTTTGGAAGAAAGAGAAGCTCAAAAAACTATTGATGTTGTCCAAACACAGCTAGAAGGCGGGTTGCGAGACATAAACGAAGAAGAAAATAAAAAGATTATTATTGCTTATGAGCCGGTTTGGGCGATTGGAACCGGAAAAACCGCTACTCCCGCTCAAGCGCAGGAAGTGCATAAGTTTATCCGCGGCCGGATAGGAGAAAAGTATTCTTCTCGAGCCGCCGAGAACGTGATAATTCTTTACGGAGGAAGCGTTAAGCCTTCCAACACAAGAGAACTGATTAATGAACCGGATATCGATGGCTTTTTAGTCGGAGGAGCATCATTAGAGATTGGTTCGTTTTCGGAAATAGTTAAAAATTCTATTTAAACAAAGAGGTAAAAATGTATAATTTTGTTTTGATTATTCATATTATAGCCGCGTTTAGCTTAATTGGGATGATTCTTATCCAAAGAGGAAGAAGCGGAGGGTTGGTAGAGGCTTTAGGCGGAGTAGAATCAATCTTCGGCACAAAAACCAGCGCGTTTTTTGTAAAAGTAACTGTAGCCCTATCTGTTATTTTTTTTCTTACCTCTATATCCTTAGCTTACCTTGCTAAGCAAAGAGGTAAATCTTTAATGGGTAAATATGAAAATATTACCGCGCCGGAAGAGCCTCTCGCGGAACCTCTCAAAGAGCCTCTCAGTGAAGATTTACCCCGTTAGAATAAAGGATTTACCCCTTTTTCAGGATGAAAAAGATTAGGTTTATTTTAATAACAGTTATTGCCTTAGTATCTTTTTCTGCTTTTGCTGAATCGCTGCTGAAGGAACCTTATAAGGATTATAAGCTTAGCTGCGGCAGGCCCGGCGGAGAATTAGTTGTACCTGCTACTTCTGATCCAAAATCATTTAATCCTATTGTTGCTCAGGAAACTTCGACTACTCAAGTTACTTCTTATATCTTTGAAGGCTTAACTCGCACTCATCCTTTGACTTTAGAAGTTCTTCCTAATTTAGCTAAAAGCTGGAAGGTTTCCGCTGACGGCAAAGAATGGATTTTTTACCTGCGTCAAGACATTAAGTGGAATGATGGAGAAAAATTTAAGGCAAAAGATGTTGTTTTTACTTTTAATAGTTTAATTTATAATCCTGACATTCCCGCTTCCAGCCGTGATATTTTTACTATAGAAGGCAACAAAATAATAGTGGAGGAAGCTGGAGATTATGCGGTAAAATTTAAGCTTCCTTTTGTTTTCGCGCCGTTTTTAAGGGCTCTTTCTCAGGATATTTTACCGGCTCATAAGTATAAAAACTTAGTTCAAGAAGGCAAATTTTCTTTTGGTTTAGCGCTTGATTCCAAGCCTGAAGATGTTGTGGGCACTGGCCCGTTTAAGCTAAAAAAATATTTAGCTGGAGAAAGGGTTATTTTAGAACGAAACCCTTATTATTATAAAAAAGATGCCTGTGACAATAAACTACCTTATTTAGATAAGGTAGTAATAGTTATTCTTTCTAATGCCGATACGGCTTTGTTAAAATTTATAGAAAGAGAAGTTGACTATTACGCTCTTCGGCCCCATGATTTAGGTATTTTGGGCCCGCTTAAGAAAAAACAAAATTTTACAATTTATAATGCCGGGCCGGCACTAGGCTCTAATTTTTTAGTTTTAAATCAAAATTTAGGAATTAATCCTAAAACTAAGAAGCCTTTTGTCAGCCCGTATAAACTTAATTGGTTTCAAGATAGGAGGTTTAGGAGAGCTATATCTTATGCTTTGGATAGGAAGAAAATAATTAATCTTATAATGAATGGGTTAGGACTGGAGCAGTTCTCCCCAGTAACCGCGGCAAATACTTATTACTACAATGATAAGGTAAAGAAACACTCTTATAACCCTAAAAAGGCAAAAGAAATTTTATCAGAATTAGAATTTAGTGATACAAACGCGGATGGTTTTTTAGAAGATAAGTTGGGTAATGAATTGGAGGTTAATTTTTTCACTTCGGCTAATGATACTCAAAGAGTACAAATAGCCTCTTTAATCAAAAAAGATTTAGAGGCTGTGGGAATAAAAGTATATTTTTTACCGCTTGATTTCAATAATTTGGTAAATAAATTAACGGTAACTTTTGATTGGGAGATGGTTTTAATTGGATTAACCGGCGGGATTGAGCCTTATTTTGGCAAGAATGTGTGGTCTTATGAGGGAAATTTGCATATGTGGAATTACAGTAAAAAGCCTATTGCTGATTACGAGAGCAAAATAGAAAGTATTTTTAATTTAAGCGCGAAAACTCTCGATGAAGAAAAAAGAAAAGAGCAGTTTGCTCAATGGCAAGAAATAGTTTCAGAAGAATTACCCCTTATTTACACAGTAGTCCCTTATTCTATTTACGCGGTTAGAAATCGATTTGGTAACCTGCATCCTACTGTATACGGCGGAGCTTTTTCGGAAATAGAGTATATCTACCTTAAAGATTTGAATTAATGCGAGTATCAAGTATCAAGTATCGAGCATCAAGCATCAAGCATCAAGTATCGAGTATCGAGAATAGAGAATAGAGAAGATGCTTGACAGAAGAGGCTATTTATGATATTTTCTAAATTAATGAGGACATTGTTTGTAGCCGCCTTATTGCTCTTGCCTTCATTTTATTCCCAAGCTCAAAGTTCTGTTAAAGAAAATGCTCAGGCTTGTAGGGATAGAGGTTATGCATTGCAGTCCATAGGTGACGCCCAAGGCGCTTTAACCTGCTATCAAAAAGCTGTTCAGATAGACCCGCATTTTACTCAAGCGCATAATGATTTAGGAGTAATTTATGAATCATTGGGTGATATAGAAGGAGCTTTAGCAATGTATGAAAAAGTGCTGAAGTTAGATTCTCTATATTTACCGGCTTATACTAATATAGCATTTATTTGTGAAAAAAAAGGGGAAATTGAAAAAGCTGCTGATTATTGGGAAAAAAGATATAAATTAGGAAAGGAAGGCGATTATTGGCGGGAAGCTGCCCGTCAGCATCTTTATAAATTAGGCGCTTATCCTCAAATACGAAAGGAAATATTAGAGGAAGAAGCCGCTCAATTATCTCAGAAACTTATTATGAAACGCGAACAAGAAGAATTAAAATTGATAAAAGAGGCTAAATATCATTTTAATATCGGTAGTCAAGCATTTTACACGGGAGATTATTCTGCTGCTATAGAAGAGTTCAACGCGGTTATTCTTTTGAACCCTCCTCATAAAGAGCTTCAAGAAGAAGCAAAAGGCTTTTTGAAAAAGGCCCGGCAGTTTCAGCTAAGGGATAATGCTTTAACTGAAACTCAGCATGCTTTAGATTATATAAAAAGTAGTGATTATGCGTCCGCGGAGAAAAAGCTTGAAAAAGCTCTTTCAGCAGTTCTTTGCGCTGCTCAGAAAAACAAGGACTAAGCCAGCCTATAATTTTCTAATTCCTGATGTTAAAAAAAATATTGTACCTTATTGACGGCACTTCTTTGTGCTATCGTTCTTTTTTTGCTATTAAACTATCTAATTCAAAAGGTTTCCCTACGGGAGGTATATTAGGGTTTTATAAGACTTTAAAAAGAATAATCTCTAAATATAATCCTGAATATATAGGAGTTTGTTTTGATGTTTCCCGTAAGACTTTCCGTCAGGAAAAATTTAAGGAGTATAAGATTAATAGGCCGCCGGTTCCGGAAGGTTTGAAAGCGCAAGTTCCTCTAGTTAAAGAGCTAATCAATTCTTTAGGCATAAAAATAATAGAAAAACAGGGTTTTGAAGCTGATGATATAATTGCTGATCTTTGCCTGGGAGCTGTTCAAGATGATATTTCAGTTGTTATAGCCAGTTCAGACAAAGATTTTTGTCAGCTTCTTGAAGATGATAAAGTGTCAATTTATAACTACAATAAAGATGAAACCTTTGGCAAAGAGGAGTTTTTAAAAGAGTTCGGGTTTGCTCCTTGTCTTATGATTGATTATCTTTCTTTAGCCGGAGATAATGCTGACAATATTCCCGGAGCAAAAGGTATAGGCAAGGTAGGGGCGGTTAAATTGATAAAAGAGTTCGGCAGGATAGAAAATATTTATAAAAATTTAGATAAAATCTCTTCTAAGCTGGGGAAAATATTGGCTGAGAATAAAGATACAGTTTTTTTAAGTAAGGATTTAGTAACACTGCGCTCTTTTGGGCTTGAGACAAGTTGGCAAGATTTAAAAGTAGGAGAGCCGGATTCAGAGGCAATTTATAAAATGTTTGAAAAGTTAGAGTTTAAATCTTTGCTTAAAGATTTTGCTCCAGCGCCAATCAAAGCAAACATAGAAATTAAAGAGGAAATTCCTAAAGATTTTTTTGAACAGTTTAAACAAAAGCCGCTCGCGGTTTCTATCAGTGCTGATAAGGCTTTTTTTTATGATGATAATAATAAATGTATTTATAGGGCGGGGCTTAAAAGCGTTCAGCAAGTGCTAAAAGACAGTAGAATAAAAAAAATATCTTATGCCTTTAAAAAGCAGTTAAAAATAGCTGATATAAAAGAAGCCTGGTTTGATGTCAAAATCGCCGCTTTTTTGCTTAATTCAGCGCTCTCTAATTATAGTTTAGAGGCAATAACAGCGCATTATTTAGGGGAATATGTTACTCAAGCTTCCCAAGAGATAGATCCTTATTATATTTACCGGATTTATACTAAATTAGCGCCTTTGCTTGAAAAGCAAAATCTAAATAAGCTTTTTTTTGAAATAGAAATGCCTCTGGTTTATCTTCTCAGAAAGATGGAAGATGATGGGGTAAAGGTTGACGCTGACATTCTAGATGATTTGTTAAAAAAAGTAGATATAAAAATAAAAAGTAATGAAAAAAAAGTTTTTGAAATCGCCGAAAAAGAATTTAATTTGAATTCGCCTAAACAGCTTCAAGTTATTCTTTTTGAGAAGTTGAAAATACCTCCGGTCAAAAAAACAAAAACAGGCTATTCAACTAACGAGGAAGTTTTAGAAAAGTTATCCTTAAAACACGCGATTGCTGAGTTTATTCTGGAGTATCGCCAGTTAAACAAATTAAAAACAACCTACATCGTTCCTTTGGCTCAAAAGGTTTCTCAAGCTCAGGGGTTTTTACACACTCAGTTTAATCAAACTACGGCTCAAACCGGCAGGCTTTCCAGCTCTTCACCTAACTTGCAGAGTATTCCGACTAAAGGAGAGTTTTCTTTTTTACTGAGAAAAGCTTTTATTTCTTCTTTTGACTCTGGCTGTATCCTTAGCGCGGATTACTCTCAGATTGAATTAAGGATTTTAGGGCATTTGTCTGAAGACAAAAATTTAATCAAAGCTTTTAAAGAAGATTTAGACATTCATAGCTGGACTGCTTCTTTGCTTTTTGGGATAGAAACTGAACAAGTAACAAAAGAACAGCGTAATTTAGCCAAAAGAGTAAATTTCGGCATAGTTTACGGAATGGGCGCTTACGGCCTTTCTAAAGAATTAAAGATAACTCCGGCACAAGCTCAAAATTTTATTGATGATTATTTTGGGCGTTATGCTGAAGTTAAAAAATACATAGATGGGATATTAATCTTTGCCCAAAATCAAGGTTATGTAGAAACAATTTTAGGACGGAGAAGGCAGATGCCTGAGATTAACAGCCCTAACGCGGGGCTTAGAGACTTTGCCCGGCGCCAAGCAATAAACGCGCCTATTCAAGGCTCTTGTGCTGATATTATAAAAAAGGCAATGATAGAAATAGCTGAAGAATTAAAACAAAAGTCTATGCGAGCGAAGTTAACCATACAAATTCACGATGAACTTATTTTCGATGCCCCTAAGGATGAACTACCGCGGCTTGCGGACATTGTGAAAGAACGTATGGAGCAGAGTGTTCAATTGATAGTTCCGGTTAAGGTTAATATTAAATATGGTGATAATTGGGGTGAGGTAAGATAACGTTCAATTTCTAATTGCTCTAAAAAATGCCCAATGATTAAAAAATTCGAAATCCGAATATCGAAATCCGAAATGGTTCGATAGGCTCACCATCCTGAGCCCTTCGGGAATACTCAGGGTAAACTCCGTCGAAGGGCAAATCCGAATGACAAAAATTCTAATGACCGAAACGATATTTCCCGTTTTAAAAATTTGAACATTAGAGTTTCGAATTTGTTTCGTATTTCGGATTTCGTGCTTCGGATTTAAAAACTTTTGGAGTTTGACCAAGTAGGCCTAATGGTTAGAAATTAGATCAATTAGGTTAATTAGAAATTAAAGGTAAATATGAAAATAGCATTTTGTTCTTCTGAGGTTTTTCCTTTTGCTAAAACCGGCGGGCTTGGTGATGTGGCTGGAGCGCTTCCTCAGGCTTTAGCAAAAGCGGGCTGTGAAGTAAAAATATTTATGCCTCTCTATAAAAGCATAAAGCCTGAAAAAACATATGGTGGCTTTGGAACAAGCGCTCTAAACGGAATAGAGGTTGTTTTTGTTAAGAATGATGATTATTTTTTAAGAGATTCTCTTTATACTACGGCTGAAGGTAAAGATTATCCCGATAGTTTAGAGAGGTTTTCTTTTTACAGTAAGCAAGTCTTAGAAATACTTAAAAAAATTGGTTTTAAGCCGGATATCATTCATAATAACGATTGGCAGGCCTCAACAATAAGTATTTATCTTAAAACTCTTTATCAAGATGATTCTTTTTTTAAAAATACCAAGTGTATTTTAACTATACATAATCTTGCCTATCAAGGGCTTTTTGAAAAAAGCAGGTTTGACGCTTTGGGAATTTCTAAAGATTATTTCGATATGCATTATTTAGAATTTTGGGGTAAGGTTAATTTGCTTAAAGGAGGAATTATTTTTTCTGATAAGATAACTACTGTAAGCCCGGCTTATGCTAAGCAAGTGCAAACTCCTGAATATGGCTGCGGATTAGAGGGGGTTCTCCAAGAAAAAAAAGAAAGTCTTTATGGTATCCTTAATGCTATTGATTATAATATTTGGGATCCTAAAATTGATAAAGCTATATATAAGCAGTACGATCCTCTAACAATTGAAAATAAGGCTATTAATAAGGCTGGTTTACAAGAGGAATTAGGGTTAAAAAAAGATAAAAATGTTTTATTATTAGGGATGGTTACCCGGCTTGCCGAACAAAAAGGCATAGATATTTTTTCTAAAGCTTTAGATGAAATGTTGAAAAAGTATCAGTTGGTAGTTTTAGGGCAGGGAGAGCCTAAATATCATAAGATTTTACAAGAAAAACAAGCTAAGTTTAGAGATTCTTTTTCTTTACAGCTTAGCTTTAATGAAGTTTTAGCTCATAAGATATACGCGGCTTCGGATATATTTTTAATGCCTTCTAGGTTTGAGCCTTGCGGGCTCTCACAAATGATTAGCTATAAATACGCTACCATACCCTTAGTCCATTATACCGGAGGCCTTATTGATACGGTTAAAGATGTTTCTCAAGGCGGGGGAGGGTTTGTTTTTAATAATTATAAGAGTGAGGATTTAATTTCAGCTATTGAAAGAGCGGATAGTTTATTCCAAAATAAAGATAAGTGGCGGGAGCTAATAAAAAAAGTAACTAACTATAATTTTTCTTGGGAAACAGCGGCAAAAGAATATATAAAATTGTATGAAAAATTAATAAATTATAAATAAATCTGAAATTCGAAACAAATTCGAATTTCGTGTTTCAAATTTAAATTATTAAATATTTTTAAAGATATGAGCGTATTCGCGATAACCGGCAGCTTGTGCAGTGGAAAAAGTACAGTTCTTAAGATGTTTAAGGATAAAGGGGCTTGTATTTTTGATACTGATAAGAAAATTCACCAGTATTATAAAGATAGAGAAAGTTCTGTTTATAAGAAGGTAATAGTAGCTTTTCCCCAAGCTTTGAAAAAGGGAAAAATTTCCCGTAGCTGTTTAGGAGCTATAGTTTTCTCTAATAAGAAAGAGCTTAAGAAACTTGAAAGAATAGTTCATCCCGCGGTCACAGAAGATTTGTTGAATTGGCTAGATAAAGCTAAGAATAAAAAAATAGTTTACCCCGTTAGAAGCCCGCTTCGCGGCACCTGCCCGAGGCAGATTGTTTCTAACGGGGTTTACGCGGCGGAGGTTCCTCTTCTTTTTGAAAAAAAGTTAGGGCAATACTTTGATAGAACAATTTTGATTACAGCTAAGAAAAGAGTGGTTCTTAAAAGGATAGCTGAAAAATATAATTTTTCTTCCGCCCAAGCCTTAGATAGGCTGGCTTTATATATTCCAGTTAAGGAAAAAGTTAAAAAGGCGAATTTTATAATTGATAATAGTTTAGGAATTGAGGAGTTGAAAAAGGAGGTAAATTTACTGTGGAAAAAGATAAAATAAAGCCAAAAGTGAAAAGAGTATTAGCCGAGAATGAGATTAACATTGGCGTTTTAAAGGAAATGAAAGTATCAGAGCTGAATAAGGTGTTAAAAGAGCTCAACATTAACGGAGTAAGCGGTTTAAAAAAACAGGAACTTATTTTTAAAATTCTTCAGGCTCAGGCAGAAAAACAGGGATTAATGTTTGGGGCCGGAGTTTTAGAAGTTTTGCCGGAGGGTTTCGGATTTTTGAGGGCGAGTAATTATAATTATTTACCTTCGCCTGATGATATTTATGTTTCTCCTTCTCAAATTAGAAAATTTGCCCTTAGAACAGGGGATACTGTTAGCGGCCAGATAAGACCCCCTAAAGATAACGAGAAGTATTTTGCTCTGCTTAAGGTTGAAGTAGTTAATTTTGAGCACCCTGATGAGTCAAGGAATAGGATTCTTTTTGATAATTTAACCCCGATTTATCCTAAGGAAAGATTTCTCCTTGAAACTCTTCCTGAGGAACTTTCTTGCAGGATACTTGACCTTCTTTCTCCTATTGGAAGAGGACAGAGAAGCTTAATAGTGGCCCCGCCTTACAGTGGGAAAACGGTTCTTTTGCAAAAAATAGCTAACGCTATAACTAAAAATTATCCTGATGTTATTCTTATGGTGCTTCTTATTGACGAAAGGCCTGAAGAAGTTACTGAAATGAAGAATACAGTAAGGGGTGAGGTTATAAGTTCTACTTTTGACGAAATAGCTCATAGGCATATTCAGGTTGCGGAGATAGTTATGGAGAAAGCTAAAAGGCTGGTCGAACATAAAAAAGATGTGGTAATTTTGCTCGATAGTATTACTCGTTTAGCCCGGGCATATAATATCATCGAGCCTCATTCCGGAAGAATACTTTCCGGAGGAATTGATTCTAACGCTTTGCATAAGCCTAAGAGATTTTTTGGCGCTGCCCGCGCTCTTGAGGAAGGGGGGTCTTTAACTGTGATTGCCACAGGTTTAGTTGATACTGGCTCGCGCATGGATGATGTAATTTTTGAAGAATTCAAGGGAACCGGTAATATGGAAATAACACTTGACAGAAGCATATTTCAGAGGAGAATTTATCCTTCAATTGACATTAAGCGCTCTAATACCAGGCGAGAGGAGCTGCTGATTAACCCTGATGAGCTTCAAAGAATATGGATACTAAGGAAGGCTTTAAATGAGTTAAGCTCTGCTGAGGCTTTAGAGCTTCTTATCGAGAAGTTGTCTAAGACCAAAAATAACGTAGAGTTTTTAGTAACGCTTAACAAGAAATAAAAGAGAGGTAAAACTATGAAAAAGAAAGTCCATCCTCAATATGAGGCGGCAACAATTATGTGCGCTTGCGGTAATGTAGTTCATACCCGTTCTACAAAGAAAATAATCAATGTAGAAATCTGCTCCAAGTGCCACCCATTTTTTACGGGAAAGCAGAAGTTTGTTGATTCTGAAGGAAGAGTTGATAAATTCTTGAAGAAATACGGTAAAAAGAAATAATAGCTAATGAATAGTAGTTTGTTGTTCGTAGTTCGTAGTTCGTAGTTTGTTTTAGAAAGAATTATTATTTTCAACAAACAACCAACAACAAACTACTAACTACAATTTAAGATGATCAACCCCGATAAATTAAAAAAAGAATATGAAAAGATATCCGGCCAGCTGTCCTCGGAGGAAGTTCTAAAGGATAGAGAAAAATACTCTACACTGGCTAAAAGGTTTGCCTATTTAGAAAAACTTATCAAGCTGCTTGATTCCCGCCAAAATCTTTTTAATCAGAAACAGCATTTAAAAAAAGTTATTGCTGACCCTAAAGAAGACGCTGATCTAAAGCTTTTAGCTCAGCAAGAGCTTAAACAGTTAAGCGGAGAAATAGAGGCTGTTGACCTGGAAATAGAGGATAAAGTGTTTGAGGAGAATGAGCCTGAGCGCGATGTTATTATTGAAATAAGGCCGGCGGCCGGCGGCGATGAAGCAGCTCTTTTTGGAGCGGTTTTATTTAAAATGTATTCAAAATATGGAGAGAAAAAAGGCTGGAAGATAGAAGTTTTAAGCTCAAGCCCTACGGGAATAGGCGGCTTTAAAGAAGTAATTTTTTCGGTCAAAGGAAAAGGAGCTTTTAGCCGGCTTAAATTTGAAAGCGGAGTGCATAGAGTTCAAAGGGTTCCAGCCACTGAATCCGGAGGCAGAGTCCATACTTCAACAGCAACTGTCGCGGTTTTAGTTGAACCTAAAGAGGTAGAATTAAAGTTAAACTACGAAGATTTAAGGATAGATACTTTTCGCTCTTCAGGAGCCGGCGGCCAGCATGTGAATGTTACAGATTCAGCGGTGAGGATTACTCATCTTCCTACCAATACAGTTGTGAGCTGTCAGGATGAGCGCTCACAGATTAAAAATAGAGAAAAAGCTTTAAGGGTTATTAAAGCTAGAATTATGGAAAAAATGATGCGGGATGAGGCTAAAAAAATATCTCAATCCCGCAAGGTTCAAGTGGGGACTGGAGAGCGCAGTGAAAAAATAAGGACTTATAATTTCTCTGAAAGAAGGGTTACCGACCATAGAGTTAATTTTACTCTTTACCGCCTAGAAGCTGTTTTGGAGGGGGATCTTGAAGAAATTGGTAAAAGGCTGGTCGCGGAAGAAAGAAAAAAAATTTATGAAATTAAAGGATTGGTTTAAAGAAAATAAACAGGTTTTTAATGATACAGATTTGCGTTTTCTCGTTAAAAACGCCTTTTCTCAAAAAGTTTCTATTTTAGAGGAAGATAAATCTATAACAGATCAAAAGGAACAGTATTTAGAAAAGGTAAAAAGATCTTATCTTGAAGGTGTTCCTTTAGCTTATATCTTAGGTAAAGAAGAGTTTTTTGGCCTTGAATTTAAGGTTAGCAAGGATGTTTTAATTCCTCGGCGCGAAACAGAATTAATAGTTGAAAAAGCGCTGAATATCATTCTTGAACATAATTTAAGCTGTGTTTTGGATTTATGCTGCGGCTGCGCCAACATAGCTGTAAGTATAAAAAAACAGGGCCCGAAGAACTTACAAGTTTATGCTTGTGACGACAGCCTTAAAGCCTTAAAAATTGCCGCGATAAATACTGGTTTTCATAGAGCAGAAGTTACCTTGGCTTATTCAGACTTACTTTCTGGTTTTAAAAAGAGTTTTTTTGATTTAATAGTTACTAATCCTCCTTACGTAGAAGACAAGAATATTAAAGGAACTTTAGAATATGAACCAAGATCAGCCCTTGCCGGAGGCGAGGACGGTTTAGATTATATTAAAAGGATATTAAAGGATGCTCCAACTTATTTAAAAAACGGAGGGTATCTTATCGCGGAGATAGGCTATAAACATAAGAATCCGGTTGAAAAAATTATTTGTAATATTGGAAAATATAATATAATAGAGTGGATTAAGGATTATTCGGGGCATTGGAGAGGAGTGGTATTGAAACTAAGGACGAGAGACGAAGGATGAAGGACGATGGATAAATTTATTGTTCACCAATCTAAATTATCAGGGACAGTAAAGATAAGCGGGTCAAAGAATGCTGCTTTGCCGGTTATGGCCGCTACTTTGCTTACAGACCAAGAGTGCCTAATCCAGGATGTTCCTGATTTAAAAGATATAAGGACAATGATAGGTATTTTGGAGGTTTTAGGCAAGAAGGTTCATTTTGAAAAAAGTGTTTTAATTATAAAAAATAATGATAAGAAGAGTTATGTTGCCCCTTACCGCTTAGTTAGGACAATGCGGGCATCTTTTTGCTGTTTAGGGCCTCTTTTAGCAAAACGTAAAAGAGCTAAAGTTGCTTTACCCGGCGGCTGTATTATCGGGCCAAGGCCGGTAGATTTGCATATAAAAGGATTAAAAGCTTTGGGGGCGGAAGTGGCAGTTGAAAAGGGTTATTGTCACGCGAAGGCTCAGAGCTTAAAAGGGGCGCATATTTATTTAGGAGGCGCTTTTGGTTCCTCAGTTCTGGCTACTGCTAATATATTAATGGCCGCTGTTTTGGCTCAAGGACAGACTCTTATTGAACACGCGGCTTGTGAGCCGGAAATGGAGTGCTTAGCTAATTTTTTAAAAAAAATGGGCGCGGATATTAGCGGTGAAGGAACCCCTTTAATAAAGATAAGGGGTGTTCAGCAGCTTAAGGGCTGTGAATTTAGAATCATTCCCGATAGAATAGAAGCAGGAACTTTTATCGCCGCGAGCCTATCAACAAGGTCTTCTTTATGTATACAGGGAGCAAACCCTTGTCATCTTACTTCAGTAATAGAAATAGCTAAAAAGATAGGGGCTAGTATAAGTATTGATAAAAGCTCTTTTATTTTTGTAGAGCCTAAAGATAAGCTAAATCCGGTTAATATAACTACTTTTGCTTATCCGGGTTTTCCTACAGATTTACAAGCTCAATTTATGGCTTGTCTTTGTTTTACCGAAGGGATTTCTCTTATTAGCGAGAAGATTTATCCCGATCGGTTTATGCATGTCGCGGAATTAAACCGTATGGGCGCGGCTGTTCAGCGAAGCGGGCCTTATGCTATAATAGAAGGTAAAAATAGCTTGTATGGAGCCGAAATAATGGCTTCAGACCTGAGAGCCTCAGCAGCTTTAGTGATTGCAAGTTTAGCGGCACAGGGTAAAAGCGAAATTTTAAGGGTATATCATATTGACAGAGGGTATGAGAGGATAGAGGAGAAGTTGAGATTGCTGGGAGCGAAGATTAGGAGAGAGAAGCAGTAAAACGAAATCAAGTTAAAATTAGCAATGTAAAATTAGCAATTTAAAGTGAAAGAGGATACGGACAATTTTAATATTTTGCATTGCTAATTGCTAATTTTGCATTTTGCAATGCGAGCGGAGCGAGGATATGATATTAGTTATTGATAATTACGATTCATTTACTTATAACATCGTCCAATATCTTGAGGAATTGGGGGCTAGGGTTGTTGTTTATAGAAATGACAAGATTAGCTTAGATAAGTTGAAAAAGTTAAATTTTGAAAAAGCAGTTATTTCACCAGGGCCAGGCAGGCCTAAGGACGCTGGGATAAGTTCTTCTTTTATACTTGAATTTTATAAGAAAAAACCAATTTTAGGGGTTTGCCTTGGGCATCAATGCATTGCTGACTGCTTTGGGGGCCGTATTATCCCGGCAAAGGAAATTATGCATGGGAAAACTTCTCTTATCCAGCATAATGCTAAAGATATTTTTAAGGGGGTTAAAAATCCTTTTATAGCCACAAGGTATCATTCATTGATTGTTGATAAAAAAACCTTGCCTGGAAATTTAACTATTACCGCTTATACTAAAGATGGTATAATAATGGGAATAAAAATTAAAGATTTGGATGTTTATGGAGTTCAGTTTCATCCCGAGTCTATTTTAACTCAGGAAGGTAAAAAAATTATCGGTAATTTTTTAAAATTATAGCTTAGAAGTATAAAAAATGATTCAAGAAGCAATTTCTAAATTAACCGCGAATAAGAGCCTTTCTTTTGATGAGGCTAAACAGGTTTTTGAGGAGATTTTTAAGCGTCAAGTAACTCTTTCTCAAATAGCCGCGTTTCTAACTTCCTTAAAAGTAAAAGGTGAAACCGAAAATGAAATTTGGGCGGCAGCTGCTGTTATTAGAGAAAAGGCAATTAAGCTTAATGTTAGAGATAGCTTTTTAGGAATAAAGTCTTGTGACGAACCAATTATGGATACCTGCGGGACAGGAGGTTCAGGCTTAAATAAGTTTAATGTTTCAACCGCGACAGCTTTTGTTGTAGCTGCTTCGGGCATAAAAGTAGCCAAACATGGTAATCGGGCTATGTCTTCTTCTTGCGGAAGCGCTGATGTTTTAGAAGCTTTAGGGATTGATATTAGCGCTTCTTTTTCAGTTATGGAAGAGGCTTTAAAGAAAATAGGGATAAGTTTTCTTTACGCGCCTTTATACCATCCGGCATTAAAGGAAGCGGCTCAGGTAAGAAAAGAGATAGGAATAAGGACAATTTTTAATATTTTAGGGCCTCTTTGCAACCCAGCTCTAGCAAACTATCAGCTTTTAGGAGTTTATGACCGCAATCTAACCCCTGTCTTGGCTAGAGTGCTTAAGAAGTTGGGTTTAAAAAACGCGCTGGTTGTTAATGGCAAAGATACAGCTGATGAAATTTCTCTTACCGGAATAACTTACGCTTCTTTGTTGAATAACAAGAAAATCAGCAGTATTATTTTAAGCCCCTCAAGTTTTGGTTTAAAAAAGATTAAATTAAAAGATTTAATAGTTAAGGACGCTAAAATGAGCGCTAAAATCATAAAAGATGTTTTTGAAGGCAAAAAAGGAGCTTGCCGTGATATTGTCTTAGCAAACGCTTCAGCTTGTTTTTATATTTTGGGAAAAGCGGATAATTTTAAACAAGGGACAAGAATAGCCGCTGACTTAATTGATAGCAAAAAAGTTAAAGAAAAGTATTTGGAATTTAAAAGATTTCTGGGGCATAAGAAAGCATAAAATGATTACATAGGTTTAAAGAAAGCAATCGGTGTAATCTACACTTTCAGCCAGAGGCTGATTCGCCTTTGGCGGAAATCTGTGTAATCAAGAAATACCGAGTGTTAGCGAGGTTTTCTAGAAAATGCATAAAGTACTCTCATTAATTTTAGAATCAAAAAAGCAAAGGATAGAAGTTTTAAAGAAAAATCGAGAAGGGCTTTTATCCCTAATAAAAAAAGCTCCTCAGCCTTTATCTTTTAAAAAGGCGGTAAACAGAGAGGGCAAAATCTCGTTGATTGCTGAGATCAAACAGGCTTCTCCTTCAGCTGGAATTTTACGCGAAGATTTTTCAGCTTTGGAATTAGCTAAATTATATCAAAAATTAAAGGTAATCGCTATATCCGTAGTCACAGAGGAAGATTTCTTTTTAGGAAAAATTAACTATATTGTTGATATTAAAGAGAAAGTCGGCTTGCCTATTTTGCGTAAAGATTTTATACTTGATGAGATTCAGATTTTAGAATCAAGAGCGGTTGGCGCTGATTGTGTCCTGCTTATTATAAGCATTTTAACAGAAGAAAAGCTTAAAAGCCTTTATGACTTTAGCAAAAGTTTAGGAATGGATGTTTTGGCCGAAGTAAATACTGAAAAAGAACTGAAAAAAGCCCTTGCTTTAAAAGCGGATATTATAGGTGTAAATAACCGCAATCTTCATACTTTGCAGGTAAAGTTAGATCGCTCTAAACAATTAGCTCCTTTTATACCTGGAGGTGTAACAAAGATAAGCGAAAGCGGAATTAACTCGTTTAAAGATGTTTTGCTTCTTAAAGGTTTAGGGTTTAATGCTATTCTTGTAGGCACGGCTTTTATGAAAGCGGATAATATTGAAGAAAAAATAAAAGAACTTAATATAGATATTTAATGATTAAGGTAAAGATTTGCGGAATTACTAATTTGGATGACGCGCTGGACGCTTGCGGTTGCGAAGCGGACGCGTTAGGGTTTATTTTCACTAAGAAAAGCCCGCGTTATATAAGCAAACAAGCGGCAAAAAAGATTATTCAGCAATTAGGCCCTTTTGTAGTCAAGACTGGAGTTTTTTTAGATGAGGAAAAGAATAAGGTTTTAAATATTGCCTCCAGCCTTAGGCTTGATGTTTTGCAGTTTCACGGCCGGGAATCTTCGGCTTACTGCGATTTTTTTAAACCTAAATTTAAAATTATAAAGGTTTTGTTTGAGCGCGATTTACCTTTTAAGAAGAAAATTTCCCTTTATAATCCGGATGCTTTTTTATTTGATGTCAAGTATGAAGAAAAAAGTAAAGGCAATAAAACTCTTTCGCTGGAAACATTAAAGGAGTTAAAAGGTTTGATAAAAGCCGGAAAAAAGGTAATTATTTCCGGAGGGCTTAATATTCAAAATATAGAGGGTATAAAGAAATTACAACCTTATGCTGTGGATGTATGCAGTGGAGTAGAGGAATATGCGGGTAAGAAGAGCAGGAAATTAGTAGATTGTTTTATAAGAAAAGTAAAATGCTGAAAGGGCGGATAAATAATAATTTATGAAATTACCGGATAAAAAAGGATATTTTGGCGCGTTTGGCGGGAAGTTTATTCCTGAGACTATTTCTTTGTGTTTGGAAGAGCTTGAGGCTGCTTATAGCAAGATAAAGAAAAATAAAAAGTTTAAAAAAGAACTTACTTTTTATCTTCGTGAATATGCCGGAAGGCCTACTCCTCTTTATTCTGCTGAAAATTTAAGTAAGCACTTAGGGCTTAAGATTTATTTAAAGAGGGAGGATTTGCTCCATACTGGCGCTCATAAAATAAATAATTCTTTAGCTCAGGCGTTTTTAGCAAAATATATGGGTAAGAAGAGGATAATTGCTGAAACCGGAGCTGGCCAGCATGGGGTCGCTACTGCTACAGCTGCAGTGCTTCTAGGGTTTAAATGTGATATATATATGGGTGAAGAAGATATCAAAAGGCAAAGTATGAATGTTTTTAGGATGAAGGCCTTGGGGGCAAAAGTAGTCCCGGTAAAAACAGGGACAAAAACATTGAAAGATGCTTGTAATGAGGCTTTTAGAGATTGGGTGACTAATGTGCGGGATACTTATTATCTTTTAGGTTCGGTTGTCGGGCCTCATCCTTACCCTATGATGGTTCGAGATTTCCAGATGATTATTGGTAAAGAGTCAAGAGCCCAAATATTAAAAGAAACAGGAAGGCTTCCTGATTATTTAGTTGCTTGCGTTGGCGGCGGGAGTAATTCTATAGGCCTTTTTTACCCTTTTTTTGAGGATAGAACAGTGAAATTTATTGGAGTTGAAGCCGCGGGTTTGGGCTTAAACAGTTATAATGCCGCGTCGCTGATTAAAGGAGAATTGGGAATATTTCAAGGTTCAAAGTCTTATATTTTACAGGATAAGTTCGGCCAAATAAAAAATGCTCACTCAATTGCTGCCGGCTTAGATTATCCTGGAGTAGGCCCGGAGCATGCTTTTTATAAATCAACAAAAAGAGCTGTTTATGAAGCAGTAAGCGATAAACAGGCCATAGAAGGGTTTAAACTTCTTTGCAAGACAGAAGGTATAATTCCCGCCTTAGAAAGCTCTCACGCGATTTATTACTTAAAGCAGTTAGCGAAAAAAGCAAAAGGAAAGACAGTTATTCTGTGCTTGTCAGGAAGAGGGGATAAGGATTTGGATATTATTAAAACACGTAACACGTAACACGTAACACGTAACACGTAACACGTAACACGTAACACGTAACACGTAACACCTTAATCTTTACTTACCGTTTTTTAGACGTGCTACGTGATACTTGTTACGTGATACGCAAAAAAATGACGATAAAAGATAAATTTAATCAATTAAAGAGAGAAAAACGTAAGGCGTTTATTGCTTATGTTCCTTTTGGGTTTCCCGATGTGGAATCAACTAAGGAGATTTGTCTTGCTATTGAGGCAGGAGGGGCGGACGTGATCGAGCTAGGCTTGCCTTTTTCCGACCCCTTTGGCTGATGGGCCGATTATTCAAAGGGCAACTTCCGCTGCTATAGAAAAAGGCGCTAATATAAATAATTTTCTTGTTGAATTAGCTAAGTTACAAGAATGTTTAACTATTCCAGCCGTAGTTATGTCTTATTATAACCCTATTTTTAGGTTTGGTATGCAAGATTTTTTTAAGAAGGCCAAACATGCTGGAGCAAGCGGTTTAATAATGGTGGACTTACCTTTGGAGGAAGCCAAAGATTATATTGAAAAGGCAAGAGGATTAGAATTAGATACTATCTTTTTCGTTACTCCGGTTACTTCAGCTGGACGGATAAAAAAAATAGTTAAATATTCACGCGGGTTTATTTATTATATATCAGTAACAGGCATAACTGGGCCTAAGGAGCTTGATTACAGCTCTTTAGCTTCGCAGGTTAGGAATATAAAAAGAGTTACGGATTTGCCTATATGTGTAGGGTTTGGTATTCATAGCAGGGAGCAGGTTATCCGGATTAGCGAGTTTAGTGATGGGGTTATTGTAGGAAGTGAAATAGTTAAGTTTATAGAGAAGCATCATGGGGATAAGGGGTTTTTAAGTAAATTGGAGAAGCATATAAGGGTTTTGACAGGAAAAAACTAATGCGGTATACGTTTTACGGTCGCGTAACTTGAATCGTCATACATTAATCGGTCGCGCCCAAAAAATACGTTTTTTAACGTTTTTCTCCGAAGGCGGATTCGCCTCTGGCTAAAACGATAACCGTTTCCAGCTACGCAACCGTATACCGTTCAACGTTTTCATTATGCAAGAAGTAATAAATATAGGTAAGGCAGCTTTTATATTCGCGCCTTTTAAGGGGGTTGAAACCGCGTCTTTGGGGGTATTTTTTAAGACTGGCTCAAGGTTTGAACCTAAACGAATAAAAGGAATCGCTCATTTTTTAGAACATATGGTCTTTAAGGGTTCTAAAAAATATTCTCATCTTCAAATAAAAAGAGAAATAGAAGGAAGGGGCGGTTCTTTGAACGCTTTTACTTCTCAAGAGGTGACTGCTTATTATGCTCATTTTTTAAGCAAAAATCTTCCTATAGCTTTAGATATTCTTTTGAATATGGCGCTTGAGCCTCTTCTTAAAAAAGAAGATATTGATAAAGAGAGAAATGTTATTTTAGAAGAGATAAAAATGTATAATGATCTTCCAGCGTCTCGAGCAGGAATGCTTTTAGACAAATTACTTTGGCCCAAACATGCTTTAGGAGAAGAAATCATAGGTTATACTTCTACAGTTAAAGATATCGTTAAGAAGGATCTAAGTAATTTTAGGGATAAATATTATACACCCTCAAATATGGTTGTTTCTTTCGCTGGTTCTTACTCTAAGGAAAAAATAATTAGCCTTTTAAGCCAGAGGATTGAGAAGCCTTGTTCTAAGCTTAAACTTAATTTTGTTTTACCGCCGGTTTTCCGCGGCCAGAGGATTAAAGTGGAGAAGAAAAATTTACAGCAAACTCATCTTTGTTTAGGCTTTAGAAGTATTTCTTATTTAAGCCGGCAAAGAGCGGCCGCTCAGCTTATAAGTGTTATTTTGGGCGCTAATATGAGCAGCCGGCTTTTTGAAGAATTAAGGGAAAAAAGGCCTTTATGCTATGACATTTCTACCGAGGTCCGAAAGTACAGAGATAGCGGAGCTTTTGTGATTCATATGGGATTGGATAAAAGCAAAATAATAGAAGCAATAGGTGCTATCCTTAAAGAGTTAAATAAGATAAAAGAAAAAGAAGCCGCGGGAAAAGAATTATCCAGGGCTAAAGATTACCTTTTAGGCCAGGCTGCTATGGCTTTAGAACAGCCTCAGGGAAAAATGTTTTATCTCGCCGAAGGTTATTTAGCTCAAGGGAAAATATATGATTTTGAAAAGATAAAAAAAGAAATAGAATCCGTAACATCTTCTCAGATAAAAAAGTTGGCTGAAGATATATTTAAATTTGAGAATCTTTGTATCTCCTGTGTAGGCGATATTCCTGATACTATGGAGGAAGAAATAAAAGGCAGCCTATAAGGATCGAGATGTTTTGTTTCGTGTATTTAGCTTTTCAGCCGAAGGCTGATCCGCCTCTGGCGGAAAATCGGTGTAATCAGGTATAGCCAAAGGCCATACCAAAGGCGGTTAAATGGAAATGTTAGAAAGTAAAGCCAAGGCGTTAAAGATAGCGGAGTTTGCTTCAGGAAAAAAAGCTAATAATATAGTTGTCCTTGATGTTAGTGAGATAAGCGGTTTGTGTGATTATTTTGTTATTTGTTCGGCGGAATCAGCTCAACAGGTTGAAGCTATTTCCAGAGATGCTATCAGGAGATGTAGGAAAGATAAGCTAAAGATGCGGCATTTTGAAAAAGATAAATTAATGCGCTGGGTTCTTGTTGATTTTTTTGACGTCATTCTTCATGTATTTTTAGAAGAAGCGAGAAGTTTTTATAATCTTGAATATCTTTGGAGCGCCGCGAAAAAAGTTCCTCTTGTTTAATTTGAAAATTTTTTTAAAAAAAACACGAAAAGGTGTTGACATTTTTAATAAATTTGTTAAATTAAAAATAGAGGTTGTTCTAACTTTTGTTAGAACTTAAAAAGGAGGTGATAAATGGCAAAGAAGAAAGCAGCAAAGAAGAAAGTAGCGGCAAAGAAAGTAGCGAAGAAAAAGAAAAAATAAGAGCTTAGCGAAAGGCACAAGTTCGTAGCGAGCTTCTAAGAAATAAAATAAAACATCTTGAGAATTCAGGCCCCGCGCTTTAACAAGCGCGGGGTTTTTCTTTAGGCGGATAAAAGAATTACTTTAATCATCTTATAGTTGTAGTTAAAGATAAGCAAATTGATTTTTGTTTACTATATGGTATAATTAATTAAAATAAAAACTGTATAAACCATTGATTCTACAGGTATTTTTTATGTTTACGGGAATTATAAAAGAAGTAGGTAAGGTTGCCAATATAAGTTACGGCGGTTCTCTGATA
This sequence comes from Candidatus Omnitrophota bacterium, assembly GCA_043815445.1. Lineage (GTDB taxonomy): Bacteria > Omnitrophota > Gorgyraeia > Duberdicusellales > 4484-171 > JBDRIY01. The sequence goes on along the minus strand of JBDRIY010000063.1, from coordinate 12,839 downwards.
AAGCTGGGAATACAGTCTTCAATTATCTTTAAAGATGCTGAATCTTCAGATAGCATCGCGGTTAATGGAGTATGCCTTACTTTAACTCGAAAGGAAAAAGATTTAATTTTTTTTGATGTTATAGCTGCAACCTTTAAGGGCACTAATCTTAAGCAGCTTAAAAAAGGAGATTTGGTAAATTTAGAACCAGCTTTAAGCTTAGGCGATAAGTTAGGCGGGCATTTTGTATTAGGGCATGTTGATGTAGAGTCAAGGCTGCGCAGGGCGGTTAAACGAAATAGTTTTTTTGAATTAGAAATAGATTTGCCTTCAGTTTTTAAAAAGTTTATCGTGATCAAGGGTTCAGTAACAGTCGAAGGAATTTCTCTTACTGTCCAAAAAGTTTTATCAAAAACTTTTGTCGTGAGTATAATTCCTTTTACTTATCAGGAAACTAATTTAAAATATAAGAAGCCGGGATCACGGCTGAATATAGAGTTTGATTATCTTTTAAAGAATACTTGATATTCGATACACGATACTTGATAGCTCGCATAATATATAATTTATTATCTTGTATCGAGCATCGAGCATCGAGCATCGAGTATTGAGAATCGAGCATCGAGTATATAGTATCGAGAATTCGGGGCGTGGCTCAGCTTGGCTAGAGCGCTTGGTTCGGGATCAAGATGTCGGTGGTTCAAATCCACTCGCCCCGATATATTTACATAGCTAGCCAAACCAAAAAAAGAACCCTTTCACTAGACGCAATTTTTGCCTTCGGCACATAAAAAAATACCTAAAAGCACATAACTCGTCTCGGCTTGACCGAGACTCACACAAATGTGCTTTTTTAACGGTACTTTTTTATTAAAAATTGCTATATCGTTCAAGGGTTCCTTTTTTTGGCTTTTGAGTTGTTATTATATCTTCCTGCTCCATTTTTTAATTGAAAAGTGAAGGTATTAAGGTATACTAAATAATATATATTATGAAAGTTTTTTTAGGAATTGATTGGGGTGGGACTTATGTAAAGGCTGGGGTGGTTGACCAGGAAGGTAAAATATTAAAGAAGCTGGTTTATGAATCAAAACAGCTGAAAGATAAGCAAGCTTTTATAAAAGAAGTAGAAGTTTTAGTAAAAGAGTTGAGCGCGTTTAAGGTTCAAGCCGTAGGTATAGGCGCTCCGGGTATAATTAACTTGAAAAAAGGCTTCATTTATTACCTTCCTAATATAGACGGCTGGTGTAACTATCCCTTGAAAGATGTTCTTGAAAAAAAGCTTAAACTTCCTGTTTTCGTGGATAACGACGCCAATGTTTTTGCTTTAGCTGAGGCTCGTTGCGGCGCGGCAAAAGGAAAATCGCGGGCGATATTTCTAACTTTAGGCACTGGTTTGGGAGGGGCGATTATTTTTAACGGCGAAATTCTTAACGCTGAAACAAGCGCTTTAGAGTTGGGCCATGTTCCTATTAGTTTAGAAAAAAGAAAGTGCGGTTGTGGAGGGTATGGATGTATTGAAACTTTTACCGGCAATAACTATTTGCTTAAAAGATATAATCAGCTTAAGAAAAGCGGGACAGGCGCTAAAGAAGTTAAAGATATCTTTGATAGAGCGCTAAAAGGAGAAAAGCAGGCTTTAGTCATTTGGAAAGAATTTTCATTCGCTTTAGGCGGTTTTTTAGCGGGAATGGTAAATGTTTTCAATCCTCAGGTGATAATTTTTGGAGGCGGGGTATCCGGGGCTTTCAAGATATTTAAGCCTTTAGTTTGGGAAGTGATAAAGAATCAAGCAATGCGGCCTCAAGTTAGAGGTTTGAAGCTGGTAAGGGCAAAGTTAAAAGAAGCGGGAATAGTGGGGGCGGCGTTGTTGGCCAAGGAAAGCTTAAATAGATACTCGATACACGATACTCGATCCTCGTAAGAGAAAGGCCAGATATCAAATATCGAAGATTGAGAATTAAACATAGGAGCAATGATGAAGTTATTTATTGATACTGCTAATATTGAAGAAATAGAAAAAGCGTATTCTTATGGAGTTTTGGATGGGGTTACTACTAATCCCACTCTTTTATCTAGAGAAAAAAACGAGCCTCGAGCTCAGCTTAAGAAAATATCTGAAATAGTAAAGGGGCCGGTAAGCGCCGAGGTTACCAGCTTAGACAGTGAAGGTATGGTCCGGGAAGCAAAAGAATTGATAAAGATTGCTTCAAATATTGTTATAAAAATTCCTTCCACAGTTGAAGGCTTAAAAGCAACAAAGGTTTTAAATTCTTTAAATATAAATACAAACCTTACTTTATGTTTTTCTTCTTCTCAGGCCCTGCTTGTTGCTAAGGCCGGAGCAACTTATGTTTCTCCGTTTGTGGGAAGGCTTGACGATATATCAAGCGAAGGAATGAATTTAATAGCGGATATAAAACTCATTTATGAAAACTACGGAATTTTAACTCAGATAATAGTTGCTTCAATACGCCATCCTCTTCATTTTGTTGAATCTGCCCGTATAGGAGCTGATATAGCAACGGTTCCTTTTAACGTGATAGAGAAGCTGATGAAACATCCCTTGACTGATATAGGAATACAGAGATTCATGGATGATTGGGGGAAGTTGAGGGAAACTTTAAATGCAAAATGATCAATTAGCATTTTAAATTTAGCAATGCGAATACAAAAGAATTTTTTTAGCGTGATGATGAAGCATATATTTTTATTATGTTTATTAATCGCTCCTTTTGCTGCCTTTTCTCAAGAGTCCAAAGAAGACGTGATTCCGGTGGTTATTGACGGTGACCAGATAAGCTATGGCCAGGAGGAAGGAAAAGCTTTTGCTAAGGGGAATGTAGTGATGAAGAGCGGAGATTCTGAGCTCTATTGTGATTCAGTTGAATATGATACTGATAAAAATATTGCTCACGCCAAGGGAAACGTGAAAGTAATAAACGGCAATTCCGTAATTTACGGTGAAAATGTTATTTATAATTTTAATACTTCTAACGCCGAAATGGTCAACATAAGGTTTGAAGAAGCGCCTATTTTTGGCGAGTCTGAACAGGGAGAAAAAATTGGCAAAGAAAAGTTTATTTTAGATAGAGCTTATATTACAACCTGTGATTTAGAACATCCCCATTGGCGCTTAACCGCGAAAAGAATTTTTGTTTATCCCGGTGATAAAATAGTAGCCAGAAATATGATTTTAATGATAGGAGATACTCCGGTTTTTTATCTTCCTAAATATTCTCATTCCTTAAAAGATAATATGCCTCCTATTGAGTTTTCCGCGGGAAAAACTAAAGAATGGGGCACTTATATGTTAAGCCGCTACCGTTACAGGTTGAATGACAAGAGTAAGGGTAAGATTATTTATGATTATTATTATAAGAGGGGTAAAGGTTTTGGTTTATCTAACAGTACTGATACTGATTTCGGCAGTATTTTCGCTAAATATTACAGTATAGCCGATGTGTATTATAAATTAGACAGCAGAGAAGATAAGCTTTCCGGCTTGCCGGGGTCAAGAGTATCTCCCGCGAGGATTAAATACTTAGAAGATGACCGTTATAAGGCCCAGATATTTTATGAATGGGAACCTTTGGAGAAGCTGTCTATAAAAAGTGAATTTAACAAATATTCCGATGAGTACATTATGGAAGATTTTTTTGCCAGGGAGCATGAAGCTTCACCGACAACTTCAACTTATGCCTTAGCTACATATTCGCTTTCTAATGCTTCTTTATCTTTGCATGCTAAAAAAAGAGTAAACCGGTTTTTTGCTGAAACCGAATATCTGCCCCAGTTAGAATATAGCTTTTACCGCCAAGGATTGGGGGAAAGTAATTTTTACTTTGAATCAACCGATAAAGTGGGCAATATATATTCTCAAGCCGGATATTCACGTGAATATGATAAAACCTGGAGGAGTTATTCACATAATGTTCTAAGTTATGCTAACAAGATTTTTAAGGTTAGCCTGGATCCCTATATCGGCCAATATACAATGCTTTATTCCCGTAATCCTTCCGGTGGTTTTGATATGTGGCGGAATGCTCTTGAAGCCGGCTCAGCCGCTAGTATGAAGTTTTATAAAATTTTTGATGCTGACTGGAGTTTTTTTGGAGAAAAGATTGATAAAATGCGCCATGTTTTAACACCTAAGATAGATTATAAATATATGCATGACCCTACGGTTGCCAACGGTAATGTTTTTCAATTTGACGGTGATGACAGCCTGTCCAGGCAGGATTCAGCTACTTTTAGTTTAGAAAATAAATTACAGGCAAGAAATGAAGAAAGAACCTGGGATTTTATATATTTTAGCCCTTCAACAGTATACACTTTTAATCAAGAGGGTTCGCCTAACGGCGCGGCCAGTTATCTTACTGATATAAATTATACCTTTGAAATTTACCCTAAAGAAGAAACATCATTAACTCTTAATTCTACGTATAATATTCCCACTAGAAGATGGGGCAGTATTAGCGCTGATCTTACTATCACAGGAATGACTAAAGTTTTTGAAGGTGAAGAAGAAGTAGAAAAAGAAAAATATGTTTTTTGTTTTGGCCAAAGATATACCAAGCAAAGCAGTACTCAAAGCACTCTTGATTTTACTTATCATCTTTCACCTAAGTTACAGTTTAGAAATTATTTACGCTACGAAGGTATAACTGAAGATTTCGAAGCTCAGCAATATGTGCTGAGAACTGATATGCATTGCTGGTGGATGGATTTTGGTTTAGATATTAATAGGCATGAACGGGGAGGAAAAGATCTTAGTTTTTGGTTCGCCTTTACTTTGAAAGCTTTTCCTGATATCAGTTTTGATTTTGACCAGGAGTATAAAGGGGCAAAACCCAGTTACGCCGAGTATTCACTTGATCAGCCTTAGGAGGAATAATGCCGCAAAAAATCTTGAAGCAAAAGAATTATGTTAAAAAATATAAAATTTGTGTTGTTGGCGCCGGCCATGTAGGGTTGGTAGCGGCAGCTTGTTTTGCTGAGTTAGGGCATAGTGTGATTTGCGCTGATAATGATAAAAAAAGAATAGAATCTTTAAAAAAACTAAACCTGCCTTTTTATGAACCGGAACTTGAGCCTTTGGTAACAAAAAATTTTAAAAAGAAAAGCCTTAGTTTTTCCTATTCTTTAGATACAGCAATAAAAAAATCAGAGGTAATTTTTATCGCCGTAGGCACCCCTCCTCAAGATGATGGCTCAGCAGATCTCACTTCAATAGAAAATGTTGCCAGGGTCATTGCTAAAAATCTTAATTCTTATAAGTTGATAGTTGAAAAATCAACTGTTCCGGTTCAAACCGGCCGAAAAGTAAAAGAAACTATATATAGGTATAAAAAAAATAATCTTGATTTTGATGTAGCTTCAAATCCTGAATTTTTAAGGGAAGGAAAAGCAGTCTATGATTTTTTCTCTCCCGATAGAATTGTTATTGGCGTTGAGTCGGAAAGAGCGGAAAAAATACTAAAAGAAATTTATTTTTCTTTAAAAGCGCCGATAATCGTTGCCGATATAAATACTGCTGAGTTGATAAAACACGCTTCGAACTCATTTTTGGCGGCAAAAATATCTTTCATAAACGCGGTTTCAAGGGTTTGTGATTTAGCCGGCGCGGATGTGATGAAGGTTGCTGACGCGATGGGTTTAGATAAAAGAATTGGCAGAGATTTTTTACAGGCTGGAGCAGGTTATGGCGGTTTTTGTTTTCCTAAGGATGTAGAAGCTTTTTTACATATTTCAAAAAAGCTGGGTTATCATTTCGGGATGCTTAAAGAAGTAAAAAAGGTTAATGATGAACAGCGGGTTTATTTTGTAGAAAAGATTAAAGAGCATCTTTGGGTTTTAAAACACAAAAAAATAGCTGTTTTAGGTTTAGCTTTTAAGCCGGATACTGATGATATGAGGTTCGCGCCTTCAATAGATATTGTTAATTTCTTTTTAAAAGAGGGAGCAGAGGCAACTCTTTATGACCCTCAGGCTAAAAATGAAGCTAAAGCGATTTTCGGCAAGGGCAAAAAAAGCAAAGCAAAATTTAGTAAAAATCCTTATGAAGCAGTTAAAGATTGTGATTGTGTGTGTTTTTTAACTGAATGGGATGAATTTAAAAAATTAGATTTCAAACGTATAAAAGGGTTAATGCATTATCCCTTGGTTGTTGACGGAAGGAATATGTTTGAGAGGGATAGTTTGACTGGGTTGGGGTTTGAGTATATAGGGATAGGCAGATAGCCGATGCACGATACTCGATTCTCGCGGGAAAGAAGATTGTGTAAATTTAGATATTTACAAAATTTATTCTTTACGAGTATCGAGAAGCTAGTATCTAGTATCGAGTAAAAATTATGTCAACTTACCAAATTCTTAAAAAGAAAATAGAGGAAAAGAAGGCTAAGGTTTGTATTATCGGCTTGGGGTATGTTGGCTTGCCTTTGGCGGTTGCTTTTGCTAAGAAAGGTTTTTTTGTTTACGGGTTTGATAATAATCAATCCCGTATAAGCAAGTTGGAGAAAGGCCAAAAGTATATAGTTGATGTTTGTTCAAAAGAAGTACTTTCGTTGATTAAAAATAAAAAGTTTTTGCCTACCATTGATGAAAAAGTTTTAGGCTTATCAGATATTATAATAATTTGTGTGCCTACGCCTTTACGCAAAGTTAAAATACCGGATATTTCTTATGTAGTAGGCGCGGCAAAGACAATTAAAAAATATTTAAAAAAAGGCCAACTGGTTATTTTAGAGAGTACTTCTTTCCCTACTACAACCAGAGAAGTAGTTTTGCCGGAATTAAAAAAGACGGGATTAAGAGAAGAAAATGATTTTTTTCTTTGTTTTTCTCCGGAACGGGTAAATCCCGGAGATAAAAAGTTTCCTTTGACTAAAATTCCTAAAATTGTGGGAGGGCTTTCTCCTGAATCAGGAAGGCTAGCTAAAAGTTTTTATTCTAAAATCATAGAAAGAATATTTGCCGCCTCAAGCCCTGAAGTTGCTGAAAGCGCGAAGTTGCTGGAAAATACCTTTAGGCTGGTAAATATTGCCTTGATAAATGAGTTTACTGTTGCGGCCCATAAATTAGGGATAAACATTTGGGAGGTGATTGAAGCGGCAAAAACAAAACCTTTTGGGTTTATGCCTTTTTATCCCGGCCCGGGAGTAGGCGGCCATTGTATTCCTGATGATCCTATATATTTTTCCTGGAAGGCAAAAAAAGTAGGCTTTAAAACTAAGATGATTGATTTAGCTTCATATATGGATCATTTTATGCCTAAATACGTAGTGGAGAGATTAGAGAAATTGTTAAGAGAAAAAGGAATAAAAATAGCAGAATCAAAAATTTTAATTTTAGGCGCTGCCTACAAAAAAGACGTAAAAGATTTAAGAGAGGCCCCGGCTTTAGAGATTATTGAATTTTTGCAGAAAAGAGGAATAAAAGTAAATTATTATGACCCCTTAATACCTTATTTGAAAATAAACAGTATTGACCTAAGAAGCGCGGATTTCAGCCGGCAGAGTTTAAAAAAATACGATTGTGTAGTTATCATTACTGCTCATTCGGGAATAAACTATGATTTTTTAAGAAAGAATACTAAGCTAATTTTTGATACTCGTAATGTTTATAAGAGAGATTTTGAGAATGTGGAGAGGCTTTAATAAATGAGAGAGCTTAAAGGCAAAAAAGTTTTAGTTACCGGAGGAGCGGGATTCATTGGTTCGCATATCGTAGATAGGCTTTTAGATATAGGGGCTCAAATTACGGTTGTGGATAATTTAAGCACTGGTAAATTAGAAAATATCGCTCATAATTTAGATAAAATAAAGTTTATTCAAAAGGACTTTACCGATAATGATCTACTTGAGAATGTTTTGGGAGAAGTTGAGTTTATTTCTCATCAAGCAGCTTTGCGCAGTGTTCCTAAGTCAATGAAGAATCCGCTTGAATACCACCAGATAAATGTTACCGGAACCTTAAAACTTTTGCTTAAAGCTAAAGAAAAAGGGGTTCAACGAGTAGCTATCGCTTCCAGTAGTTCAGTCTACGGAGAAAGGCATGATTTTCCGGAAAAGGAGTCTGATCTACCGGTTCCGATATCTCCTTACGCCGCTACCAAGCTTATGACTGAATATTACGCTTATCTATTTAGTAAATCTTATGGTTTAGAAGTAGTATCTTTGCGTTATTTCAATGTTTTTGGCCCGCGCCAATCATTAGACGATGAATATGCTGTAGTTATTCCTAAATTTATAAATTCTATTTTTAATAATAAAAGGCCGCCAATTTATGGAGATGGAGAGCAAGAAAGAGATTTTGCCTACATAGACGATGTAGCAAAAGCAAATATAGCGGCTTTAATGGCTGAGGGAATAGGCGGCCAAGTTTTTAATGTAGCTGGCGGCAATCCTCAGTCGGTTAACAGTCTTTTTAAAGCCTTGAAAGAGATTATTGCTAAAAATGTAGAACCGGAATATTTAGAGCCGCGTTTAGGCGATGTGCGGAAAACTCACGCTGATATAGAAAAGACAAAGAAACTATTGGATTGGCAGCCTGAAATAGATTTTTATGAAGGCTTAAAAAGAACAGTTGAAGGGTATGGAAAATAGATTAAGCAAGCAGACAGCTGCTATCAACCATAAGGGGTAAGCCTAAAATGGGTATAAATTACAACGTTAATATTAGTAGATTTTATGATATAATATACTTCAAAAATACAAACAGGAGTTTTAAATGAATATTTTAATTACCGGCGGGGCGGGATTTATTGGTTCACATTTATGTAAGAGGCTTATTGATAAGGGAAATTCTGTGATTTGCGCGGATAACTTTATTACCAGCTCAGATAAAAATATAGAAGAATTGATAAATAATTCTAATTTTAAATTAATTGTTCATGATATCTCAAACCCTTTAAGGCTAAAGGAAGGCTTAGATTGGATTTTGCATTTTGCTTCCTTAGCCTCGCCCAAACATTACCTTGAACGGCCTATAGAAACCTTAAAAGCCGGCCTTTTAGGGACTTATCATTGTTTAGGTATAACTAAAAATAAAAATGCCAAGTTTTTCTTAGCTTCAACTTCCGAAGTTTACGGTGACCCTAAAGTTCATCCTCAATCGGAAAAATATTGGGGAAATGTAAATCCAATCGGGGTTCGAAGCTGTTATGATGAATCAAAGCGCGGCGCTGAAGCTCTAACTTACGCTTATCTGCGTTATAATAGCTTAGATGTCCGAGTTGCCCGTATATTTAATACCTATGGGCCGAATATGCTTGCTGATGACGGAAGAGTTGTATCAAATTTTATTGTTCAGGCCTTAAAAGGCGAAGATTTAACTATGTACGGAAAAGGCGAACAAACCCGCTCTTTTTGTTATGTCGATGATTTAGTAGATGGTATTTTGAAAATGATGGAAGCTGATTATAAATGGCCTATAAATTTAGGCAATTCCTGTGAATTTAAAGTTATTGATCTGGCTAAAAAGATTTTGAAATTAACCGGATCAAAATCAAAGATAAAATATGAGCCTTTGCCTGAAGATGACCCTAAAAAAAGAAAGCCTAACCTAAGCAAGGCAGAATCAGTATTAAACTGGAAGCCGAAAGTTTCTCTGGAAGAAGGATTAAAAAGAACAATAGAATATTTTAGGAAAAGAATAAAACAATGAAAGATAATTATTTAGATTGCGGCCTAGAAAAACAATTAGTATCACAAATAATAAAATTAATTGTAGGGCATAAAAAGCCGGAAAAAATAGTTATTTTCGGCTCAAGAGCAGAAGGTACTTTTAAATATAATTCAGATATAGATATTGCTATTTTCAGCAAGGACTGGACAAGTAGCGATATCGCTGTGGTGAAGTTTGATTTAGATGAAGATATAAAAACGCCCTTTAAGTTTGACGTGCTTAACTTTTATACTCTCAGTAGAGACAGGCTCAAAGAAAAAATTTTAAATAGAGGGAGGGTTATCTATGACTCTGGAAAGGACTAAAGAGCTTTTTGAAGATTATAAAAACGCGGTAAAAAGGTTAAAGGAGGCTGTAGAAGAAAAATCTTCGTTAAATAGTTTAGCGGTTGACGGAACAATCCAAAGATTTGAATTTACTTTTGAATTAGCTTGGAAATTAGCTAAATCCATATTAGATTGTAATAATATTGACGCTAAATGGCCTCGCCTCGTGATAAAAGAAGCTTTTAGATTTGGATTGACTAAAGATGGGCATGGATGGATGGATATATTAGATGATAGGAATAGAACTTCTCATGTATATGATGAAAAACAGGCCTTAGAAATATACGATAGAATTAAAACTAAGCATTTTGAAATTCTTGAAAAATTCGTTGGTGAATCCGCGGATTATATTAACAGTGTTGAAAAATGAATATACCACTTTTAGATTTAAAAAAAGAATACGCTTATATTAAAAAAGATGTGGATAAACAACTCAAGGGATGTTTACAAGCTCAGCATTGGATTTTAGGCGAAAAAGTCGCGGAATTCGAAAAAGAAACTGCTAAATATTTAGGCGTTCAGTATGCGGTCGGAGTTGCTTCGGGAACTGACGCTTTAATTTTAGCCTTAAGCGCCCTTAGTTTAAAGTTGAAAGGTAAAGAGTGTTTTGATAAAAAAGATGAAGTTATTACTAGCCATTTTACTTTTATTGCTACTGCCGAAGCAATAGCCCGCAGTGGAGCAACGCCGGTATTTGTGGATATTAACCAGGATACTTTCAATATTGACCCTGTCCAAATTAAAAAAGCAATTACTAAAAATACAGTAGGAATTATCCCGGTTCATCTTTACGGCCAGGCCTGTGATATGGCTGAAATCTCTAAAATTACCAAGGAAAATAATTTATTTATGTTAGAGGATACAGCCCAAGCTTTTGGCGCTTGCTATAAAGATAAGAAGTTAGGCACAATAGGCGATTTAGGAGCGTTTAGCTTTTTTCCTTCTAAAAATTTAGGATGTTACGGTGATGGAGGGCTTGTTGCCGGTAATAGCAAAGAATTAGCCGAATCCATAAAGATATTACGAGTTCACGGCCAGGTCCAACAATATCAAGCTGATTATTTAGGGGTTAATAGCCGCTTAGACGCGATTCAGGCCGCAATACTTTTAGCTAAGCTAAAACATATTGATAAATTTAATCAATTACGAATCAAGACAGCAGAAAAATATAATAATGCCCTTAAAGATATAAAACAAATTCAAACACCCAAATTATCGAGCATCGAGCATCGAGCATCGAGTATCAGCCACGTTTATCACCTTTATACTATAAAAGTTTCTCAAAAAAGAGATGAACTTTTAAAATACCTGAATTCTCAAGGTATTGCCGCCCGTATTTATTACCCAGTCCTTCTTAACAAGATGAAAGTTTTCAGAAGCGCGAAAAAGGGTTCTTTAAAATCCGCGGAAAAAGCTTCATCAGAAATTCTAAGCCTGCCCATACACCCTTTTCTTCAAGACAGCCAAATAAAGTATATAGCCAAAAATATCTCTTCTTTTTTCAGCGGCCATTATAATCAAAAATGATTATATATAGAAATTAATAAGATGATTTCTGCTTATGTATAGGTAGAAAGCTAAATAGGTTAGGATTTTTGTGTATTTTCTATTGCATTATCTTATCAAATATGTTTAATTGATGGTATGAAATGGAAAAAGTAGATATTACTATTGTTGGCGCTGGAGTTATAGGGCTGGCGGCGGCTTACGAACTTTCTAAGGTTTATTCTGATATTGTTGTTATTGAGAGGAATTCTTGTTTTGGTCAGGAAACAAGCTCAAGAAATAGTGAAGTAATCCACGCCGGAATTTATTACCCTAAAAATTCTTTAAAAGCTAAAACCTGCGTAGAAGGCAGGCGCCTTGTTTATGATTATTGTCAAAATAATCATATCGACCATAAAAAGATAGGCAAGTTAATTACAGCTATTAATACTGGTGAAATTAAAGCTTTAGAAGAGCTTTATAAAAATAGCATAGAAAACGGAGTTCATGATTTAAAGTTTCTTTCTGAACAAGAGGCTAAGAGGATTGAGCCGAATATAAAAGCGCGCGCGGCTATTTATTCGCCTTCAACAGGCATTATAGATTCGCATGATTTTATGAAGAGTCTGGCGTCAAACTCAAAGGCGGATATAGTTTATGAAACGGAGCTGGTTGGCGTGGATAAGGCTGAAGGCGGCTTTAAGGTGTATGTGGAGGATAAAAGAGAAGGCGGTTTTAGTTTTTGGACCAAGGTTTTTATTAATTGCGGCGGATTAAATGCGGATAAAATAGCAGAGATGATTAGGCTTGATAAAGAAGAATATAAGTTAAAATACTGCAAAGGCGATTATTTTAGAGTTCATAATAATAAAGCAAAATATATCAACAGGCTGATTTATCCGGTTCCCGTTAAAAGTAAAGCCGGCCTTGGGATTCACGCGACTTTGGATTTAGGAGGAGGTTTACGCCTGGGCCCGGACGATGAGTATGTAGATGAAATAAATTATGACGTTGATGAAGCTAAAGCAAAAGCTTTTTACGAAAGCGTTAAAACCTTTCTTCCTTTTATTGAAGAAAAAGACTTGGGGCCGGATACTTCGGGTATAAGGCCGAAATTACAGGGGAAAGAAGAAGATTTTAGAGATTTTTTAATAAAAGATGAGGCTGATAACGGTTTAGAAGGATTTATAAATCTTATTGGTATTGAGTCTCCGGGCTTGACCGCTTCGCTTTCTATCGCTAAAATAGTAAAAAGATTAGCAAAGGAATTGTTATGAATATATTAGGAATCTCAGCTTTTTATCATGATAGCGCGGCTTGCTTAGTCCAGGACGGCAGGATAGTGTCCGCGGCTCAAGA
>JBDRIY010000062.1:0-3126 GCA_043815445.1 Candidatus Omnitrophota bacterium | reverse complement strand
CCAAGAAAATAGAATTAAAGTTCACTAAATAAGCAATGCTTATTTAGTGAACTTTAACTATTTTGTCGTAGTTTTTTCTCCCGCGATAATCAAATTTCCTTTATAATCAACCCCTGCTTCTCTAAATAGGCCAGTTTCTCCTTCCTTATCCTCACCCAAAAAACTGCTTCATTTTCTCCGTAACTATTCTTTAATATTTCAGCCTGTTTATGAATATAGTTGGATAAACTCATCTTTTCAAAAGGCACCTTTATCATTGCCTCAACCGTCTCTTTAAAAAGGCTTTGATAAATCTCTTCTTTTAATTCTTCGATTCCTATCCCTTTAAGAGCGGAAATAAATAAACTCTGCGGGTAATCTTTTTTTAAAAAAGATAAATCTTGAGGAGATAATTTATCAACCTTATTAAAAACAGTAATTATAGTTTTGGCTGAAAGCTCTAATTCTTCTAATGTAGAATCAACCGATTTTTTAAGCTGCAAAGCATTATGGCTCCCAGCGTCAATAACATGAAGCAGGACATCAGCATAATGCAGTTCTTCTAAAGTTGCTTTAAAAGCTTCTATTAAATCCAAGGGGAGTTTATAAATAAAGCCTACTGTATCCGATAAAACAATTTTTAAACTATTATGTAAAGGCAGGTGCCGGCTTACCGTATCTAAAGTCGTAAATAAATCTGATGAGGAAATTTGCGCGCTTTGGGTTAAAGTATTAAATAAAGTTGTTTTTCCGGCATTGGTGTATCCTACTAAAGAACATCCTCCTATGCCCTGTTTATTTCTTTTTTTCCGCATTACTTCGCGATGTTGGCGGACAAGTTTTAATTCTTTTTGAAGATGGGCTATTTTATCAGTAATCTTCCGTCGGTCAACCTCAAGCTTTTTCTCACCCGGGCCTCTTGTCCCAATACCTCCTCCTAAACGGGAAAGAGCAATGCCTTTACCGCGCAAGCGAGGCAGTAAATATTCCAACTGAGCAAACTCAACCTGTAAAATTCCTTCTTGAGTTTGAGCGTGCTTAGCAAATATATCTAGAATGAGCTGAGTCCGGTCAATAGTTTTTATTCCAAAAGCTTCCTCTAGATTTCTTTGCTGGGTAAAATTAAGATTCTTGTTGAAGATAACTACATTCACCCCGTTAGAGGCCAATTTCGCGGCATCCGCCTGAGGCGGATTGTCTTCAGCGGGATTAACGGTTTCCTCCCCAAGCATAGCCGTGAGTTCCTCTAACTTGCCCTTACCTATATAAAAAGGCGGGTTAATTTTTCTTAACTTAACGAAAACAATATCCTCAACCCCTATCCCTGCTGAAAGAACAAGATTTTTAAACTCAGAAGCCAAATCCTCCCTGCTCCAGGTTTCTTTTTGTTCTTCAATCAAAATCAAAAGCGCGTTTTCTTTTTTTATTGTATTGTGCATATTTCTTTGTCCATCGTTAAAAGGTTGTGCAGCTCGAATCGTCGGACGCCTATCGGTTGCGTCTGAAAAACACGATTAATGATTAACCGATAATCGATAATCGTTTCCAGCTACGCGACCGTATACCGTTCAACTTTAACTTTTTTTCAAGATCTCCTCCACCACTTCTCCTGGCCTTAAACTATCCACATCCATCCATTCAATTCTTTTATCCTTTCTAAACCAAGTGAGCTGACGCTTAGCGAAATTTCGGGTATTCTTTTTCATCAATTCCTTAGCAGCTTGTTCTGACAATTCTCCTTTTAAAAACAAGCCTATTTCTTTTATGCCGATTATTTTTTCAGCAGTTACGCTTAAATTCATTTTGAGAAGCTCTCTTATCTCTTCAACTACTCTCTTTTCAAACATCTTATCAACCCGTTCGTTAATTCTTTGATAAAGAAGGCTTCTTTTTATCCGTAAGCCAAATATTTTTATCGCTATCCCACCCCAAAGGCCTTTTGTTTGTTTTTTCTTCTTAGAAATAGTTGATCCTGTCTTATAATAAACTTCTAAAGCTCTGATAATTCTCTTTAAATCGTTAGAAGAAATTTTTTGAGTGGTTTCAGGGTCAATTACCTTAAGCTCTTGATATAAATCTTGACTGCTCCTTTTCTCTAATTCCCGGCGTAAATTTTCATCTTTTCCCGGGCCTTCGAATATACCGTCTAAAATAGTTTTAACATAAAGCCCTGTTCCTCCGCAAACAATAACCGGAGTCTTACGGTTATATAATTCAATAATCTTACCTGAAGCTGCCTTAAAGTAATCAAAAACATTATAATCCTGCTGAACTGAAAGTATATCAATAAAATGATGGGGAATTTCTTTTAATATATGAGAGCAGGGCTTAGCAGTTATAACCCGCGGCTCCTTATAAACAAGCATAGAGTCAGCAGAAATAATCTCAGCCTTGAGGCGGCGAGCCAATAAATAAGCAGCCTCAGTTTTGCCTGTTGCGGTAGGACCTACTATAAAAATAACTCTACTCGCTTCACTCGTCATTGAAAAATTAACAATTAACAATTCAAAATTATTTATTTCCTTTAGCTGTAATAATACTTTTAGCTAAAATAGCGCATAATTCTTGACATTCTTGAAGAAAAGGCTCTGCGCATTCGGATTGGACAAGTTTAGCGCGTTTAATAAGTTTCAGCCAAAATCGAGATTCTTTAAGTTCTTTCAAGGCGATCCCTAACTTATGTATAAAATCAGCTCTTGATTCTGCTCCACATGCTTCTTCGTAATTTGACCCTGGCGATGTTCCGGAACGTATAAGCTGTCCGCCGATATGCTTACCTATTGCTGTTTTTGGCAACATATCAATAAGCTTAATAACTGTTACCGCAAAATCAAGTAAACGTTCCGTTAAATCACTATTATCTTTTCCGTTATTTCTAGATTCTCCCATCTTTCTTCTTCTTTCTTTCTTCAATTTTGCATTGTTAATTGCTAATTTTGCATTTCCTGCATCTTCTTTCTCAATTCTCTCATTTTAAACTGCTAATTGCTAATTGATAATTTTGCATTTCCTGCATCTTCCTTCTCAATTCTCTCATTTTAAACTGCTAATTGCTAATTGATAATTTTGCATTTCCTGCATCTTCCTTCTCAATTCTCTCATTTTAAACTGCTAATTGCTAATTGCTAATTTTGCATTTCCTGCATC
>JBDRIY010000061.1:0-8598 GCA_043815445.1 Candidatus Omnitrophota bacterium | reverse complement strand
AACGCTTAGCTATAATAGCTGTATACTCTTGTTTTGTCTTTGGACTCATAATAATTACCTCCCATACAAGGGTAACATTTATTATGAGTCAACGAAGAGGATTTTTTAATCTCCGGGTAACATTTAATGTGAGGCAATTCGAAACCAAAAATAAATTTGACTTTAGAATATATTCTGATACAATATTCTTTCACTAAAGATACTTGAATAAGCCTCAAGCAAAAGGCTATACGGGTATTTGTTGTCTCATAAAGGGTCAAAAATTCCAATAAATTAAAGTAATATAAAGGTATAAACTATGATTGATAAGATTAAAAAGAAAAAGTTGATTGATAAATTTAAAGAACATGTGGAAGATACCGGCTCAGCAGCAGTGCAGATTGCATTGCTTACTGAGAGGATTAGTTATCTTACGGAACATCTTAAAGGCCATAAAAAAGACTTTCATTCCCGCCGCGGCCTTTTAATTCTTGTAGGAAGGCGCAGGCGCCTTATCACTTATCTTAAAACACATGATCCTCAAGGTTATGGAGAGGTCTCCAAGGAGCTAAAAGTTAAATAATATGTCTGTTTCAGTATCTATTCCTAAATTAGGTAATAATTCTTTTGCTTTTACTACAGGTGAGTGGGCTAAACAAGCTGGAGGAAGCGTTAAGGTTTCTTACGGTGACACAGTGGTTTTAGCTACTGCTTGTATGTCTAAAGATCCTTTGCAGGGAAGAGATTTTTTCCCTTTAATGGTAGAGTATCAGGAAAAAACTTATGCTGTGGGGAAAATCCCCGGCGGTTTTTTTAAAAAAGAAGGCCGTCCTAGAGATAAAGAAATTCTTACTTCCCGTCTTATAGATAGGCCGCTTCGGCCGCTTTTCCCTAAAGGAATGACTAACGAAGTGCAGGTAATTGCTATGGTCTTATCAAGCGACCGTAAAAATGATCCTGACATCCTAGCGATTAACGCGGCAAGCTGCGCGGTTTTTATCTCTGACATACCTTTTGATAATCCTATAGGCGCGGTAAGAGTAGGTAAAGTTGATAACAAGCTAATAATTAACCCAACTTATAAAGAAAGAGAAAACTCAGTATTGGATTTAGTGGTAGTAGGGACTCAAGAAAAAATAGTAATGCTTGAAGGAGGGCTGAATGAACTTTCTGAGGAGGAAGTTTTAGAAGCAATAAAATTCGCTCATTTTCCTATTAAAGAGCTGATTGAGCTTCAAAAAAGCCTTAAAGCTAAGACAGGCAAGAAAAAAAGGCAGGTTCCTTTAGCTAAAATAGATAATAACTTGCTTGAGCAGATTAAAATAAAAGCTAACGCGAGTTTAGAGAAAATTTATGGGCTGGAAGGTAAAGAAGAAAGGAATAGCGCTTTAAATGAGGTATTTGCTGCTTTGATTAAAGAAATAACAACTAATAATCCTAAGATTACCGAAGCTGAAATAAAAAATGCTTTTTTTATCCTGGAAGAAGAATTTATGCGTGAAAAGATATTAGAAGAAGAAAAAAGGCCTGACTCAAGAGGTATTTCAGATATACGGCATTTAGATTGTAAAGTTAGGGTCCTTCCGCGGACTCATGGTTCAGCAGTATTTACTCGAGGACAAACTCAGTCTTTAGCGGTTACAACCTTAGGGACAAGCTCTGATGAACAGTCTATTGAAGCCTTAGAGGGAGAAAGATCAAAACATTTTACTCTTCATTATAGTTTTCCTCCTTTTAGCGTAGGAGAAGTAAAGATGCTTCGGGGGTCTTCAAGAAGAGAAACCGGCCATGGAGCTTTAGCTGAAAAAGCGCTTTTAGCGATTATGCCTTCTAAAGAGGAGTTTCCTTATACTATAAGGATAGTTTCTGAGATTTTAGAATCAAATGGTTCTTCGAGTATGGCTTCAACTTGCGCAGCATCTTTATCTTTGATGGACGCGGGAATTCCTATAAAAAGACAGGTCGCGGGGATTGCTATTGGCCTTGTATCCGGCGATAAAAAACATAAAATTCTTACTGATATAGCTGGAGCTGAAGATCATTACGGAGATATGGATTTCAAAGTAGCCGGGACTGAGCAGGGAATAACAGCTATCCAGCTTGATATGAAAATAGAAGGTATTACTTATAACATAATAGAAGAAGCATTGACTCGCGCCAAACAAGCCCGCGCGGTTATATTAGAAAAAATGAAAGATGCTTTATCTTTACCTCGCCAGGCTCTTTCTGAATACGCGCCTAAAATTAAATCTTTTGAAGTAAATCCTGATAAAATAGGGGCTATTATCGGCCCGGGCGGTAAAATAATAAAGAAAATTCAGCGGGACAATAATGTTACTGTTGATATTGATGATGAAACTAACGTAGTTTCAGTAGTTGCTGAGACTGCCGAGGATTTAGAAAAGGCTTCGGCTATAATTCAAAATTTAGTTAAAGACGTCGAAATTGGAGAGATTTACGACGTAAAAGTTGAAAAAATCGTTGCTTTTGGCGCTTTTTGTGAAATTGCGCCAGGTAAAAGCGGATTGGTGCATGTTTCTGAGATTGCGGATGGATTTGTTAAGGAGGTAGGAGAATTCTTAAAGGAGGGCGATACAGTTAAAGCAAAAGTAATAGGAATAGACCCTCAAGGAAAAGTCCGGCTTAGCTTGAAACAAGCAACAACAACGTAGTTAAAGAGATCCTTCGGCCTTGCGGTCTCAGGACAGCCCCTTACTAATTTTAAAAAATATTCAAGGGGTTAGCTAATTATGCGTCATCTTTCATCTTTCTTGAAAAGCATAAGCTTAATTCTCACTTCCTTTCTAATATTCTTAAGCCTAATTTCTTACACTTCCAAAGATATCTTATTTTTAAGTTTTCCCGGCCCTGAAAAGATTGCTAATCTTATAGGTATAATTGGAGCGTATCTTTCCTTTTCTCTTTTATTTATTTTTGGCTATGCGGCATATTTTTTTCCTTTTTGTTTTTTCTTTTTAGGCTTGGATAGGCTGAAATTGCTGCGTTTCCGCGGATTAGGTAGGACAAAAGCTGTTAATATAGCGGCTTTTATTTGTTTTATTGTTTTTCTTTCCGCGTTCATAGGGTTGTTTATCAAAGATGAGCTGAATATATTCAAATTTTCAGGAATTATAGGTTTTTTTCTGTCCGATTTTTTTAAGAAATATTTAGGAATTCACGGTTCAATTTTAACTATTACTTTACTCATGGCAGTAAATGTTGTTTTATTTTTCGGATTTTTCTTTGTTGATTTTGTTAGGGGCATAAATAATTTGATGGTTAATCTTGTCGAATATCTACAGGAATTTAAGAAAAAGTGGAGAATTGAAAGAATAGAAAACAAAAGGCTTAAACAAAAGGCCAAACAGGCTGCTTACCCTCATACCCTAACGGGCACAGGCAGAGGAGGGCCTCTACCTAATACAAAGCCTAAAATAAAAGTTTATACCCCTAAAGCTGAATCTGCTTCAGGCGCCGGTACAGTATTGGCGGCGCAAAAATCAGTCACTAAAGAACAAGCTGAAAAGAAAATAAGAGTTTTGGAATCTCAGGAAGGGAATAGCTTTGACCCTAATACTTACAAACTCCCTGTAATAGGTTTGCTTAAAGTACCTTCTTACTCCGGACAAAAGGAAGCAAAAGAAGATATAAAATCTAATATTAAAGATTTAGAAAATACTCTCTTAGATTTTGGTGTAGAGGCAAAAGTGGTGAGCGTGCAGAAAGGCCCGGTTGTAACTTTATATGAGCTTGCGCCTCAACCAGGGACTAAAATTCAAAAGTTCTCCGCTCTTTCTGATGATATTGCTTTATCAATGAAGTCTTCTCAGGTTCGAATTATCGCTCCAATGCCCGGAAGAGGGACAGTCGGTATTGAAATTCCTAACATTACAAAGCAATTTGTATCTTTAAGAGAAGTTTTGGAAGAAAAAGCATTCACAAACGCTTCCTCAAAACTTACTTTAACTATTGGAAAAGATGTCTCAGGAAATCCTGTCG
This sequence comes from Candidatus Omnitrophota bacterium, assembly GCA_043815445.1. Lineage (GTDB taxonomy): Bacteria > Omnitrophota > Gorgyraeia > Duberdicusellales > 4484-171 > JBDRIY01. Next base: position 4,620 of record JBDRIY010000061.1, on the reverse strand, counting down.
TAGCAGACCTCAATGATATGCCTCATCTTTTAATCGCCGGAGCTACCGGAGCAGGAAAAACAGTTTGTGTTAATGCTTTGATCTCGTCCATTCTTTTTAAGGCAAAGCCTGATGAAGTAAAATTTATTATGGTTGATCCAAAGATGGTGGAACTCGCCTCTTTTACCGGAATACCGCATCTTATTCACCCTATTATATCAGAGGCAAAAAAAGCTTTTCTTGCCTTGAATTGGGCAGTTGAGGAGATGGAAAGAAGGTATAAAGTTCTTGCTAAAGCCGGCTGCCGTAATATTGACCTTTACAATAAAGGCGATAGCAGCCCTAAACTTCCTTATATCGTAGTAGTTGTTGATGAGTTAGCTGATCTTATGATTGTTGCCAGAGAAAGTATTGAAACCGCGATTCAGCGTTTAGCCCAACTTTCAAGAGCGGTTGGTATTCATCTTATTTTGGCGACTCAAAGGCCTTCGGTAGATGTAATTACCGGAGTAATTAAAGCTAATTTTCCGGCAAGGATATCTTTTAAGGTTGCTTCAAAGGTAGATTCACGTACAGTTTTAGATAAGATGGGTGCTGATAAACTTCTCGGCAACGGGGATTTATTATTTTTAAAGCCTGGAGCATTAGATTTAATTAGGGCTCAAGGTTCTTATATAGATGATGAAGATATTGGGGCTTTAACTGATTTTATTAGGTCTCAAGGTAAACCTGTTTATGAGGATGCTATTTCTGAGGGGAGTAAAAAGCATGCTTCTAATCTAGGCAGCGATGAACTTTTCGATGATGCAGTACAAACGATTTTACGCGTTCGCCAGGCTTCAGCTTCACTTTTACAAAGGCGCCTTCGGGTAGGTTATACCCGCGCGGCAAGGCTTCTTGATTTAATGGAACAGGAAAATATAGTTGGGCCTTTTTGCGGGAGCAAAGCTCGGGAAATCTTAGTTGACCCGGAAAGTTATTTAATAGAGAGATACCCTTCCGCGGAAGCAGAAGTTGTGTAGAAAGCAGATACTCGATAATTCTAGATACTCGATACACGATTCTCGATAACTCGTAATATATCGAGCATCAAGTATCAAGTATCAAGTATCAAGTATCGAGTATCGAGGATCGAGTATTGAGAATAACATGATAAAAGAAGTATGTTCCAAACTAAAAGAAAAAAGAGCGAATTTAGGTTATAGCCTTGAAGAAACCGTTGAAAAAACCAAACTTCATCCTTCGGTAATAAGAGATATCGAAAGCGGAGATTTAAGCAATATAAATTCCGCTTACCTTAAAGGATTTATGAGAATTTACGCTTCATTTCTAGAGATAGATATGGGCAGAGCTTTAGAAGAAATTGAATCCGTACCCTCTCCTCAAATTAAAAATAAAAAAAAGATAGTGAAGAAAAACCTTAATCCTGTTTCGGAACTTCAGGCGCAGAAATTAAAAGAGTCATTTTCGAAGATAAAAAAGAAAGTTATTGTTGCGGTTTTAGTGGTGGTTTTTCTTTGGAGTTTTTTTGCTTTTACCAGATTTATTTTCAGGAAAGTTATCCAATCGTTCAAAAGGCCGCCGAAAGAAGCCAGCCGTCAGGTTCAGCCTAAGCTATCGCCGATTGCTCCTACTGCCGTAGTCAGAACGCAGGGAATAGGAGTTTCTTTAACCGCTAAGAAGAGGTGTTTTATAAGGACGGTAGTTGATGGAAAACTTCTTTTTGAAGGAATTCTTGATAGAAATGTTGTCGAAAGTTGGGAAGCGGATGAAGAAATAGAATTTAGAATTAGCGATGGTTCAGCCGTGCACCTCGAAGTAAATGGTAAAGCTTTACCTCCTTTATCTTCAATACGCAAGCCAATAAAAAGCCTCAAAATAACACCATCGGGGATTACTATAGACAAATAATGTCTATTACGTCCCACATCCCACATCCTACGTTTTCAATCGTTTCTCTGGGGTGTTTTCGTAACACCTATGATTCAGAAGTTACAGCTCAGAGATTTTCTGATCAGGGTTATATCTTTAAGCCGGATATAAAAACCGGAAGCGATTTATTGATTATAAATACTTGTGGTTTTATTGATAAAGCGAAAGAGGAGTCTTTAGAGGCGATAAAAGCGGCTTTGGATTTAAAAAAGAAAAAGAAGATAAGAAAAATATTGGTTTTTGGGTGTTTAGTAAAAAGATATGAAAAAGAACTTAAAAAATATTTTCCTCAAGTAGATGAATGGCGCTGTATCGAAAATTTCGGCCCCTATTTTGTTAAAAGAAAAAGTTTAAGTTCCGGTTTTAGCGATTTTTTAAAGATATCTGAAGGTTGTATTAACGGGTGCAGTTTTTGCGCTATACCTGCCATAAAAGGCCCTTTAATCAGCCGGCCGGCAGATGAGGTTATAAAAGAGGCTAAATATTTAGATAGAAAAGGAGTCAAAGAGCTCAACATTATAGGCCAGGACATTACCGGCTGGGGCAAGGATTTAAAGAACAATCAAAATTTAACTTATCTTTTAAAGCGTATTTTAAAAGAAGTCAAAATAAAATGGATAAGATTAATATATACTCATCCTAAAAATTTCAGTAATTCCTTAATAGAATTAATAGCTAACGAAGAAAGAATTTGTAAATATATTGATTTGCCTATTCAGCATATAAGTGATAGAATTTTAGGAATAATGAATAGGGGAATTAGCAGAAAAAAAACAATAGAGCTAATTCGTAAGATAAGAAAAAAGATTCCTAACTGTGTTATCAGGAGTTCGGTTATTACTGGTTTTCCTACTGAAACCGAAGAAGAGTCCAAAGAATTACTCAGCTTTTTAAAAAGCATTAGGTTTGAGCGCTTAGGAGCGTTTGTTTATTCACGGGAGAAGGAAACTCAAGCCTATAATTTAAAGCCTCAGATTCATTCTGGTACAAAGAAAAGGCGTTTTAAAGAAATTATGCTCGCGCAGAAAGAAATAGCTCATCAGCTAAACAGTGTTTTTGTGGAACAGAATTTAGAAATTTTAGTAGAAAGCAAGGCCGGAGATACTTTTATAGGCCGAAGCCAATATGACGCGCCTTTAGTAGATGGAATAGTTTTTATTAAGAAAAAAGGATTAAAAATAGGCCAGTTTTATAAGGCAAAAATAATAGATGCTTATGATTATGACCTTGTTGGTATATAATCGATACTCGATACTATATGCTCGATAGCTAGTGATATATATAATTATCGAGCATCAATTATCGAGAATCAAGCATCGAGAACCGAGTATCGAGAAATGAATATAGCAAATAAACTTACAATTTCACGTATTATCCTAGCTTTTGTTTGTATTGGGCTTACTTTGGGGAATACTTTTAGTTTATTGATTATGGCTTTAATTATTTTTGGGATAGCTTCCTTAACTGATTTTTTTGATGGTTATTTAGCAAGAAAGAAGAATTTAATTTCTGATTTAGGTAAACTTCTTGACCCTATCGCTGATAAAATACTGATAATTGGCATATTCTGCGCTTTTTTAGAATTAAAAGTAGTTAACGCTTGGATGGTGAGTTTGATAATGTTTAGAGAATTTCTTATTACCGGAATAAGGTTGTATGGTTTGAACAAAGGAATCGTTTTAGAAGCGCAGAAGCTTGGTAAACATAAGACTGTTTCTCAGGTAATCGGGATAATCAGTATTTTTACAGCCCTTATTTTATCTAAAGTCTTTCCTGAAGGTAAGACAGTTTTCTTCCTTTATCAGATATTCATACCTTTAATGATGTGGTATATAATTATTATTACTCTTTTTTCAGGGGTTTATTATCTTTGGTTGAACCGAAAAGCAATACGGACATTCTAATATAAATCCGAAATCCGAATATCGAAATCTGAAATGGTTCGACAGGCTCACCATCTTAAGCCCTTCGGGAATACTCAGGGTAAACTCCGTCGAAGGGCAAATTCAAATGACCAAAACGATAAAAGATAAAATTGTTTTAACGATAACGACACTGTTTGGAGTGGGGTATACTCCTTTGTGCCCGGGGACCGCAAGTTGTGTTGTGGCGGTTTTGCTTTTTCTTCTTATAAAAAGCCCGTTTAATTTTTTTATTTTTACCGTTGTTTCGGTTATTATCGCATACGCGCTGTCGGGAAGAGCGGAGAAAATATTTAAAATAAAAGATTGTAAAAAAATAGTTATTGATGATTTTTCAGGAATGCTCATTACTTATCTTTTTATCCCCAAGAGAATAGAATTTATAATTTGCGGATTTTTTCTTTTTAGAATGCTGGATATGATTAAGATTCCTCCCGCTAATAAGATTGAAAATCTTGGAGGATCGAAAGGAATAGTAGGGGATGATGTTGCCGCAGGTATCTATGCCAACCTAATTCTTCAAATCGTTAGAATTTTCGTATAATTACTTATTTCACACGAATGTTTGTCCGCGCGGCCGGCTTAGGTAATTTTCCGCAGAAACGTTCGTTTTTCCCCTGCGAGGAAAAACTTCACTCGGATTTTAGGGTTCTTTCTTATCCGAGTTGATAGAAAATACATAAGTACCTGTTAGAGAGGGGTAAATAAAAAAACATCGATTACCATACAGAAACCTGATATAGTTGGGTTACCAAAGCTCAACAAATCAGGAGGTAATCGATGCATA
>JBDRIY010000060.1:0-9900 GCA_043815445.1 Candidatus Omnitrophota bacterium | reverse complement strand
AACGCTTAGCTATAATAGCTGTATACTCTTGTTTTGTCTTTGGACTCATAATAATTACCTCCCATACAAGGGTAACATTTATTATGAGTCAACGAAGAGGATTTTTTAATCTCCGGGTAACATTTAATGTGAGGCAATTCGGGTGGAAATAGGGTATAGATTTTTTTAAAAAAGTTTGTATAATGTAAATGTTATGTTAGATATTAAATTTATACGTGAAAATCCTGAATTAATAGCAAAAGCCTTAAAAGATAAAGGCAGCCTATTTGATTTAAATTCTTTTTTAGAACTTGATGAAAAAAGAAGAAATTTACTAAAGCAAATAGAAAGCTTAAGAGCGGCTCAGAATAAACTTAGCGGAGAAGTTAATCTGCTTATCAGAAAAAAAGAAAACCCTAAAGAAAAAATAACTGAAAGTAAAGAGATTTCTAAGAAAATTACCGAGACAGAAAAACAATTTAAAGAGATAAAAGAAAAATTTCAACATCAGTCACTAAGTATTCCTAATGTACCTCATAATTCCGCTCCAATTGGCGATGCTTCTTTCAACAGAATTATAAAAACCTGGGGCCATCTTAAAGAATTTAACTTTAAACCTTTAACTCATGTAGAATTAGCTGAACGCTTAGATATTATCGATTTTAAAAGAGCTGCTAAAATTACCGGCTCGAATTTCGTTATTTTTAAAGGCCAAGGAGCTAAGCTTGAACGGGCGCTAATTAATTTTATGCTTGATTTACATACCCGTAAGCATAATTATAAAGAAGTTTCTCCGCCTTTTCTGGTAAATCGGAACTCAATGACAACTACAGCCCAGTTGCCAAATTTAGAAGAAGATATGTATCGCTTAAAAGACGACGATTATTTTTTAATTCCTACTGCTGAGGTCCCTCTCACTAATATCCATTCTAACGAAATTTTAGAAGAAAAAAATCTACCTTTAGGTTACGTTGCCTATACTGCTTGTTTTAGAAAAGAAGCTGGTTCTTATGGTAAAGATACAAAAGGGCTGGTAAGGGTTCATCAATTTGATAAAGTTGAGATGGTCAAATTCGTTAAACCTCAAGATTCTTATAGGGAACTGGATAAGCTTCTTCAAGATGCTTGCAAGGTTATTGAGTTATTAGGCATCTCTTATAGAGTAGTTGTACTTTCTACCCGAGAAATGAGCTTTGCCGCTTCAAAATGCTATGATATCGAAATATACGCTCCCGGTGTTCAACAATGGTTAGAAGTGTCCAGCTGTTCAAACTTTGAAGATTTTCAAGCCCGCCGGGGAAATATCCGTTATCGGGGTAAAAATACTGAAAAACCAAATTTAATTCATACCTTAAACGGTTCAGGTGTAGCTTTAGCTAGGCTGGTTATTGCTATTTTAGAAAATTATCAGCAAAAGAACGGTTCTGTCCTTATACCAAAGGCCTTAAAAAAGTATATGGATGGGAAGAAAAGGTTGTGAATGAAAAAAGATAACCTATATGAGACCCTTCAAACACTCAGGGTTTAATTCTCCGCCTAATGCGGATCATTGAAAATGAAAAATAATTACGCTTTTACTTTAGTAAAATTAGTTCTTTTTCTAATAATTTTTTGTTTTTTTACTGAGCTAACTCTAAGTTTTTGGCATCAAATAAAAACCCAAATTGGTTTTAATATAAATATTCTTATTTTTTCTGTGGTGGCATTTTTTAGTTTTTCTGAGTTTATCGCGAATTTAAACGGTTTTTATAAAAAGGTTCAAAGTTTCTTTTTCCGTTCTTCACAATTAATGATTTTGTTTCCGGCATTACTTATTATTTCCGGCATAGGTTATTTTTTGTTGCCAAAAATTTTAAATACTTCTTTCAACAAAGACATTTTTACTTTTTTAGGAGGTTTTATCTTAACTAGCCATCTATGTTTTATAGCTAAAGAAATTAAAGGGCATACTTTCTCAACTTTTATTAATTATATGTTTGTTTTTAGTATTTTATATATACTAAACTTAATCTTCTTAGGAGTCTATTTAAAGGTTGCATTTAATATTCAAATAGGTAAAATTATTATAGAGGGAGCAAGGAATGGCACGAGCCTGATACAATATATATTTGCTCAGGTGTTCAGCTAACTTATTATATAGATTGCCCCTACATATCATAAAAAAAAGGTGAAATTATGGAAGCATCAAAAAAGACTAAGATTCATGAATGGGATGACGTGAACAGGAGAAGGTATCTTAGGGTAGAATTCCCCTTTACAATCCATATTCATACTTTTGAAGGCCCAACATATTCCGCTTACACTGAAAATGCCAGTGCCGGAGGAGTAAAAGTTACTCTTGAAGAAGAATTAAAGATGGGGGCTATCACTGATCTGGAAATTTTTACTAGGAAAGAAGTACTGCGTTGTAAAGGCCAAATAGTTTGGATTAAAAAAAGAGAAAGTAAATATCTCGAAGGCACGTTTTTCTTTGATACAGGAATAGAATTCCATGATATCAGTGAAAAAGATAGGATAATGATTAAAGATCTCATAGCCGAGGCCCTTGACGGCAAAGAAGAAACTTGCTAAAGATTGTAGTTTGTAGTTGGCGGTTCGTAGTTTGTTGAAAGATAAAAATCTAGATTGCTTCTATGAAATTCTTCGGGGTGACAGCTAATAAAAGTATTTCTTCATTGAAAATCTTACTTTTATGAGCGTCAAGAGGGGCAGGGCCCCTATGAAGGGCCAGTTAAAACTTTTAGAGAAAACACAAAATTTTATTTTTAATAAAAATTAATTAGGGGCAGCTAATTCTGTATAGATGAGCGCGTAAGCGCTCTGGCCCTCAGGAGGGGTGGCAGAGCTTGGTTTAATGCGGCGGTCTTGAAAACCGTTGTGGAGAAATCCACCGGGGGTTCGAATCCTCTCCCCTCCGTTTTTATTTCCATAAAAAGTTTTATGCTTTTCTTGAGATAAACGCCTACAATAAACAGTTTTCTGTTTACGTACTTAAAATACTGCCAGGGTGGGGACATTCAAACCGGTGAAATTGGGGATTTCTAAAACACCGGCTACATTTTTAATCTTACCTTTATAAAAATTAAAATTATCTTAATATTGTGGATTATTGGAAAAACATCTCAATTTCTGAAAAAATAGCAAAACCGCCATACAAATATTTTATACTTATGGCGGTAGGGGATAATATGGATGGGGCGGGAATATTGATATAATGCTGTAAACATGAAAGGAAACCAAGCATAGAGAAATAAAAGATTTTTTAAAATACTCATATTTCTTAGAGTCAAAAGAGGGTTACATTTATTTTTTTTACCTTATCAGCATATGCGCAAAAATCAAGGTAAAGTATATTTTGTATTCGGTGTTCATAACCATCAGCCTGTAGGAAATTTTTCCTGGGTTTTTGATCAGGCTTTTCGCGAGTGCTATCTGCCTTTTATTTCTCTTTTAGAGGAATTTCCTTCCATAAAATGCGCTATTCATAATTCTGGGCCTATTTACGATTATGAAAGCAAAGAGAGCGTTTTATTCCTTGATACTTTGAAAAGATTATCTGCCGCCGGTCAAATTGAAATTATTAGCGGAGGGTATTATGAACCGATTTTGGATTTAATTTCCGACGAAGATAAAAAGGGCCAAATTTCTTTTATGAACGATTTTTTAAAAAAAGAGTTTGACCTTGAACCTAAAGGGCTTTGGCTTGCCGAAAGAGTTTGGGAGGGGTATCTATCCGGAATAATTAATTCTTGCGGCTTGAATTATACTTTTCTTGACGAAGTTCATTTTTATTCCGCCGGAGTTAAAAATATTCAGGGTTATTACACTACTGGATGCCAAAATAGATCAGTGTCGGTTTTCCCTATAAACCAGGAGCTGGTGTATAAAATTCCTTTTTGTCCGCCCGAAGAAATAATCAATATCTTAGGAAAGTTTAAAAAAGAAGAAGATACTCTAATTACTCTTTTTCTTGACGGAGAAAAATACGGCTTGCGTCCGGGGACTTTTGATAAAGTTTATAAACAAGGCTGGCTTAGGGAATTTTTTTCTTCACTTGAGTCTTCACCGGGTATTGAAACTATTACTCCCCGGGAGGCGCTTAAAAAATTTTCATCTAACGGCCCTGTGGATTTACCTTCCGGTTCCTATGAAAAGATGCGAGAATGGACAAAAGGCAAAAACTTTAAAAGCTTTTTATCTAAATATAAGAGGCTTAACTATATGCATAAAAGAATGCTTGGTTTAAGTAAAAAAATACATAAAGGCGCTAGTCTCGAAGAAGACAGAGATATCTTTATAAGCTTATGGAAAGCTCAGACTAACTGCCCTTATTGGCACGGACTTTTTGGAGGTTTTTATCTGCCTCATTTGCGCCAGGCTGTTTATAGAAATTTGATCAATGCTGAAAATTTATTTGATAGCAAATATAACAAAAAAAGCCTTATTTTTGAGAAGGGAAATATTGATATAGGCGCGGGAGATGAAGTTATTTTAAAAAATAAGTATATAGCCTGTTGTTTTTCTTCGACAGGTGGAGCTTTGAGAGAACTAAGCCTAAAGCAGCAAGGCTTTAATCTTCTTGATACTATAAATAGAATTAAAGAGGATTACCATAAGCCAGGTAAAGAAATTTTTATATATGATTCTTATAACCGCTTAGGGCTAATGGACCACATTTTAGAAAAAAATTTAACAGCGGAAGATTTTAGCTTGGGTAAAGGAGTAGATACTCTAAGTGATAGGCCTTATAAGCCGGTTATTAGGAAATCAAGGAATAAAATTTGCCTTAATTACCGTTTTCGCGCCGGCGATTTGGATTTTAAAAAACAAATAGAGTTTCAAAACGCTTGCGGATTTGATGTCTGCTATAAATTTAATACAAGCAAAGCCTTGAATAATCATAATTTTGGTATAGAATTTAACTTAGCGTTGTTAGCAAAAGGCGCTTCTTTTAACGAACCAAAGAATTGGGGAAGCATTAAATTTTTGGAAGTAGAAGGTTGCTTTAAAAAGGTTATCGCGCGGTTCGAGTTTGATCAGGCCGAAGTTCTTACTTTTCCTTTTTGGACGATTTCTTCTTCGGATTCCGGCCTTGAAAAGATTTATCAACAGTTAGTTATTCTTTTTATTATCAAGGAAAAAAAAAGAGCTTTTAAAATGAAGGTAAGTGTAGAATAACATTGTGTATGATACTCGATACACGATACTCGATGGCTCGTAAGATATATAGTATCTGACTATCGAGAATCGAGTATCTAGTATCGAGCAGAGAGCAAAGCGAGCAATGCAAATAGAATTTCCTTCTTCTTTTTTATGGGGCGCGGCTATATCGGGCTATCAGTGTGAAGGAGGGAACTACAACTGTGATTGGAATTTTTGGGAAAAAAACATGGGATTGGAGCAGGCAGGAGATGCCTGCGGCCATTACCGTTTATTTGAGGAAGATTTTCAGCTTGCTCATCAGTTGAACCTAAATTCTTTAAGATTTTCTATAGAATGGGCCAGGATATGCTCTGACGCCGGTATTTTTTCGCAGGAAGAGCTAAGCCATTATAAAAAAGTAGTTGATTCTCTTGTTGGATTTGGCTTAAAACCTATAGCGACCCTGCATCATTTTACTAACCCTAATTGGTTTTCCCAAAAACAGGGCTGGGCTAACTCCTCAAACGTAGATGATTTTCTTGCTTATTTAAGAAAGACAGTTGAAACTTTGCGAGATAAGGTAGATATATGGCTTATCTTTAATGAGCCGTTTGTTTATATTTATAATAGTTTTATTCAAGGAATATGGCCGCCGGGCGAAAAATCTTTAAGAATAGCGAAAAAAGTTTTAAGTAATATTATCAGCGCTTATATTACGGGCTATCAAGAGATAAAAAGAATTTACAAGCAAAGTAATATTCTCCCCAAAGTTTCTTTAGCCAAAAATATAAGAGTGTTTACCGGTTGTCCGGATACCAATTTTATTTTGAACTCCTTAAGCGCTTGCATAAGGAATAAAAGCTTTAATTTTTGGATTCTTGATTATTTTAATAAAAAGAAAAGTTTAGATTTTATAGCTTTGAACTACTATTGCCGAGAGTATACTAAATTTAAAGGTTTCTTAGGCGCTGAATGCCCGCATAATTCGCATAAAGAAAGGCAGAATTATTTAGGCTGGAATGTTTATCCTAAAGGGCTTTATGATGTTTTGTTGAAGCTTAAGAAGTTTAATCTACCGGTAATAATCACTGAAAACGGAACTCCCGAAAAAGAGGATTATTTTTATGAAAATTTTTTAATCAGTCATTTAAAAAGTATGGCCAAAGCGGTTTCTCAAGGAGTTAATGTAGCCGGTTATCTTTGGTGGTCTTTGTTAGATAATTTCGAGTGGGATAAGGGGTTTAAACCAAGATTTGGATTAGTTGAGGTTGATTATAAAAACCTCAGGCGTAAGATAAAGCCTTTCGCGCGCGCCTACGCGAAAATATGCAAAGAAAACAAGGTAGATATTTAATAATTTGTATGGGGCCCTTCGAGTACTCAGGGTTCAATTCGACTACAGCTTTTTTCTTCCCGTTAGGCCTACTTGGGAAAAAGGCTAAGTCTCATTAAATATGGATAAAAAAGAAATAGAGCTGATCATAGGCAATTCTCCGCCTTTTAGTAAGTTAAAAAAGAGGCTCTTAAGAAAATTAATTGATATTTCTGAAATTAAAGAGTATAAGAGCGCTGAAATAATTTATAAACAGGCTTCTTGCGCGGATTACCTTTATTTTTTTCTTAAAGGAAGAGCAGCTGTTTTGACGCAATTTGGTGAAAAAGAAAAAGAAATAGAGATTATTAAACGCGGAACTTGCTTTGGTATTATTTCTCTTTTCACAGACGCGTCTCATTCTGTAACCGTAAAATCAATTGAAACTTCTTTCATTTTACAGATAGATAAAGATAATTTTAAGGAGTTCTTAGAAAAAAATCCCTTAACTGCTTTAGATTTTTCGCGCCTGCTTTCCGAGAGGGTTACGGCGCGGCACAAGCCTAAAAGTATATTTCAATCTAAGAGAATAGGGGTTATGGGGAGTATTTCTTCGGGTAAAACTACTTATATGATTGATTTAGCCCGTCAATTAAAAGAACAAACTGGTAAAAAAGTAATAGTTGTCCAAGTTTTAATACAGGATGAACAGGCTTTAGATTTTAAGGCTGAAGGATTTCTTGCTAAAGAGTATAACAATAAAATTTTGGCCTTAAAGGATTTTAAGGAAGTCAGTTTATCAGATTTTATATTAAATGATAATATTGATTATTTATACCTGAAGACGGAAAGCGGAGAAAATTTTTCTTCACTTTTAAATTTTCTTTCCGAAAGTTATCATTTTATTCTTTATGAAGTGCCGCAATCTTTTTTAAGCGATTACCTTAATGAGTTTACTGAGCCGGCGCATCAACTTCATTTTTTTCTTTTTCCCGATAAGCAGGAGCTTGTTGAGGGAGAGGCATTGATAAAAAAACTAAAAGCTAAAAATCTTTTAAATTCAGGAAAAATAAAAGTTATTTTATCACAAATTTACGGCCTGGATAACCTTTCTTTTGAGGAAAAGCAAAAAAGCCTCAACCATCCGATTTACGCGACTGTGCTTTCGCGTAATTCTGAAAGTTACCCTAAAATCGTTCAAAGGATTGCCCGCCAAATTGGCGAAGTTGTTTTGGGCCTTGCTTTGGGCAGCGGAGCTGCTTATGGTTTTTCGCATATAGGAGTTTTAAAAGTTTTAGAAAGAAATAATATAACAGTAGATATTATTTGCGGGACAAGTATGGGAGCTATAGTGGCTGCTTTATGGGCGGCAGGGTATAGCATATCGGATATAGAAAAATTTGCTAATGAGTTTGGTAAAAAGGTCAGTTCTTTTTCTATTTTTGGAGTAGCTTTACCTTTTAAAGGGTTTATTAAATCTCGGCGCCTTGAAAATATTTTTAAGAGTATTTTCAAGGATTTAACTTTTCATGATTTAAAGCATTCTCTTAAGATAGTTGCTTTTGATTTTTGCCGGCGTAAAACTGTGGTGTTGGAACAGGGCTATATTTATAAAGCAGTAGCGGCGAGCTGCGCTTTTCCGGGAATATTTGAGCCTATTAAACTTCAGAAAAATATTCTTTTAGACGGAGGAATCTTAAACCCCCTTCCTACAAAGATACTTTTACAATACAATACTTATAAAATAATAGCTTCTAACATTATGCTTTCTCCGGAGCAGGCGCTTAGGGAATATAACAAAAGAGATAAATTTTATATTTTTGATTTTATTTTTGGAAGTGTTGAAACTATGCAGCAGCGTTTTGTTGAGGATGCTTTAAAGATCGCGGATGTAACTGTACATACTGATTTAGAAGGATTGGGCTGGATGGAATTTAATAAGATTAGCGAGTTTATAAAAAGAGGAGAGGCTGCCGCTGAGAAAGAAATAGAAAAAATAAAAAAACTTACCGCGGTGTAATCCCGGCATTGAAGATGAAGAAAGCTTTCAATATTGTTTTTGAGGATGATTTTTTAATAGTTGTTGATAAAATCGCTAAGATTTTAATTCAGCCTTCGCCTAAGAAAGAGAAGAATACTTTAACTTTGCTTTTAAGAAGAGAGAAGAACCAGAAAGTTTTTCCCTGCCATAGATTAGATAGGGAAACTACTGGATTAATAATTTATGCTAAAACTCAAGCAATTCAGGAAAAAATTATGGAGCAATTTAAAATAGGAGAGGTTAAAAAAAAGTATATTGCTTTTATCCAGGGAAGGTTAAAAAACAAAACTGGTATACTCGAAGGTTATATTATTGATAAAGAGGGCCAAAAGTTCGGAGAAAAACACAAGAAAGCTAAAACCTTTTATAAAGTTTTGCGCCAAGCTGATAATTTTAGTGTGGTTGAGCTTAAGCCTTCAACCGGAAGGACAAATCAGCTGAGAATTCAGTTTGCTAAAATCAATAATCCTATATTAGGAGAAGACAGATACGCTTTTCGGCGTGATTTTAAAGTTAAGTTCAAGCGTTTAGCCTTGCATGCCTATTTCTTGAGTTTTATCCACCCCTCAAGCGGAGATAGGGTGGATTTAAATATAAATTTGCCGGAAGATATGGACAGATTTCTTAAGCAACATTGAATCTTACGGAAAAAGTGATATAATCAATTATTATGATACAGATGAGTAAAAAAATTCATTACCATGATACTGATTGTGGAGGGGTGGTTTATTACGCCAACTATCTTAAGTATTTCGAAGAAGCCCGTACTGAGTTTATGAGTGTCCGGGGAGTGGATATAGGGGAATTAGCTAAAAAAGGGACTTTATTTGTAGTAAGAAAGGTTGAAATTGACTATAAGTCACCTGCTCATTACGGAGATAACCTCACGATTTTTACCATGATAATTAAAATAAAAAATGTTTCCTTAGAGTTTTTCCAAGAAGCAAAAAGAGACAGCAAAGTCTTAGCCTACGCTAAAACTAAATTAGTCTGCATAGGCAATGATTTTTCTCCAAAAGCTCTTTCTCCTAAAGTAGCTCAATGCCTAAAAAATGAATAAAAATATGAAAAAAGATAGTGATGCTATTCGGCTTTGCGCTGAATGCCGGATATGCAGCTATACTCGAAATTGTAAAAAAAAGAATATATTTTATTATACATGCAGATTATTAGAAAAAATCTGTCCCTTATGCCATAGGGCTAACAGAAAATTAAAAAAAGATTTTCAAAAAAGCAGATTTTATAAGAAGAAAAGCGCTGATAACTCTTAAACCCGCTGGACTTTTACCCCATAGAAGCCAATAAAAGGAGATGATACGATAATTGTTCAGTAATAATAGTTGGTGAAAACTCTGGGTTATCAATAGAATAAGATAGATAGCCACAGAGTAGATAGGTTATAGGTTGAATTATTTCAATGGGGCTT
>JBDRIY010000059.1:0-24409 GCA_043815445.1 Candidatus Omnitrophota bacterium | reverse complement strand
GGGTCGATGGGATTTGTGTGCAGCCTTCGCGTTAGCGAAGTTTTTCTCTTTGCTGCATCCAAAGTTACTTTATTGTTGAGATAAAGTTAGTTTTCACTGAGAGGCTATGGGATAAGAACAAAACGGGGTCGATGGGATTTGAACCCACGATCACCTGCGTGACAGGCAGGGGATTTAAGCCAGGCTAATCAACGACCCCGATGTTATGTTTAAAGAAATTAAATTTTATATTAATTATGCAAATTGTCAACTTTTTAATATGGGCGATACAGGACTTGAACCTGTGACCTCTTGCATGTCAAGCAAACGCTCCGCCAGCTGAGCTAATCGCCCATGGATTCGTCTTGTTACTTATATTTTTATCAAAGATAGAATGCCGGGGGCGGGACTTGAACCCGCAGGTCCCTTACGGAACAATAGATTTTAAGTCTATCATGTTTGCCAATTTCATCACCCCGGCATCTTATTACTATATCACTATTATACATCAGAGAGGCGGGAACCGGATTCGAACCGGTGAATAACGGTTTTGCAAACCGCCCCCTTAAACCGCTTGGGTATCCCGCCATTTTTTCAAATATGCTTAGCTTATCACGGCCTCACGAAAACTTACTGGTTATTTTGCCTTTTTCACCCTTATTTTTCCCTCAATAATTTCCTGTAAGGCATTATCTAAGGCTCTTTCTACGGGTTTATCTATCAAAGGCTTTTCTCCGTTAGCTAAGCTAATTGCTCTTCTGGCAGCTAAAATAGTCAACTTATAAAGTGAACCTTGCCCTGCTTTTAAGCTCTTATTGGAAAGAATTGGACTGTCTATCATTTAAATCATCCCCCTATATATTTTCAACAGTTACCGGCTTTGTTTAACTTTCTTTTTAGAACTTGAACGGTTTTCCAGCAAAATAGCTTTTAACTCTTCTAATGTGTTTTTTATGTTTTTGTTTACTACTAAAAAATCATATTTTTTTGAAAGCTGTAATTCCTTTTTAGCCAGCTCTATCCGCTTTTCTATCATCTCGCCGCTTTCATCTCTTTTTTTCATTCGGCGGGTCAACTCTTTTTCACTTGACGCGGTTATAAAAATGGTAACTATTGTATCATCTTTATACTTTTTTTTCAAACACATTCCGCCTTGGACATCTATACAAAGAACAAGATTTTTTTCTTTCTTTTTTGCTAATCCTCGCAAAATCTTAGGAGTCCCGTAATAATCATTTAAGAACTTTTGACTTTCTAAGAAAAAACTGTTATTCTCAAGCCTTAAAAATTCCTCTTTATCAACAAAAAAATAATCTTTGCCCTCCTCTTCCTCAGAACGTTTCTGACGAGTAGTAATCGTTACAGCCTTTATTGCTGAATCCTGAACGCCTTTTATTTGAAATAGCTGCTGGACAAGGGTGGTCTTGCCTACACCTCCCGGGCCTGAAATAATAAATATTTTAGTTTTTTCCGGTTTTAATGTTTTCATTTCGGGTTTCGAGCTTGTCGTTGTTTTACTCGATATTCTGCGCCTGCTCCCTTATTCTTTCTATGTAACTTTTTGCCTCTACGATTAAAAACGCCGGAGTTTCCTTTTTGGTTTTACTGGATGCGGCGTTTAATTCCCTTAGAATCTCTTGAGTTAAAAAATCTATAGACTTACCTATGGGGGCGTTTTTCTTAAGGCTGATCTTTGTTTCAAGCTTACCTATATAAAAGGCGCTTAAAGAAAGTTCCTCATCAATATCTTCTTTTCCGTTTTCAACTTTTGAAGCTTTAGGCTTTTGCCGGCGAGTCTCCTCCATATTGCTTTTTAATTTAGCCACGTTAGCTCTAATTTCTTTTTCAATAACCCTGCCTTCTTTTTCCTTGAAATTAATCAGCTTATCTAATGCTTGCTTGAGCGCCGGCAAAATAAGGCTTTCTCCGGTTTCTCCTTGCGGTTCCCAAGTTACTGATTGAGGCAAATTTAAAATATCAGTTAAACTTATCTCTGATCTAATGTTATGTTTACGGGCTAAGTCTTTTACCTGAGAAATATATTCAGCGATAGTTTTTTGATTAACACAAACTTTCTTGGCTTGCGGCTTTGATGAAAAAATAAAAACCTCAATTTTTCCCCGCTGAATTCTTTTTTTAATTTCCCGTTTTATAGCCTCCTCCAAAAGAATGCTTTCAATAGGCAGGTTATGAATTGATACGTCTAAATACTTGTAATTTACCGAACGTAAAACAATATTAACACTTTGCCCGCCTTTATTTTTACGAAAAGACGCGTAAGCGGTCATCGATCTCATTGCCAAACCCTCCTTTTAACATTGTCAATAACCTTTTCAACAACAGGGTAAAGGTCGTAAACTATTTCTTGAGGATCAAACCAAAGCTTAATTTCTCTTTCAGATTCAGAAGGGTCGCTGGAAGCATGTACTACATTCTCAAACAAGCCGGTAGTTAAAATCCTGCCGTAAGCTCCTCGAAGGCTTACCGGGTCAGCTTGCTCAGGGTTAGTCGCTCCGGCAATATCTCTTACTTTTTTTATAGCATCTTCCCCCCAATACACAAGAGCCATAACTCTATTTTCACCATGAAGCTCACCAGTAATATACTTGGCTAATTCCGGATAAAAAGGCGCGCTCTTTAAATGCTGATAATGCTTATCAGCAAGTTCAGAACTTACGCTAACAACTTTAGCTCCGGCTATCTTTAGCTTGGTTTCTGACAGCCGGCTCAAAATATTACCGGTGAGAGATTTCTTAAGCCCGTCAGGCTTTATAATGACTAATGTCGCTTCATTCATTTTGTTAACCTCCCTATAATTCTTTCTAAATCGCTAAAAGTATAGTATTCAATGGTTATTTTTCCTTTGCCGGCCTTTTTGTTCAAAATCTGGACCTTAGTACCTAATGACTTTTGCAGCTTTTCCTCAGCATCTAAAACAAAGGGGTCGGTTTTTTTCTTAGGTGATACAGATTTAACTTTTTTTTCTATATCTCTGACTGAAAGCCCTCCTTGCAAAATCTGATGAAAAATTCTCTCCTGATCTCTTAATTTATCTACTCCTAAAATTGTCCTAGCTTGAGTGCGGCTAATTAGGCCTTTGCTTAATGCCTCCTGTATAGATTCAGGAAGATTCAATAACCTTAAAGCATTGGCAACCGTAGTTTTGTCTTTACTTATGAAACGGGCAATATCTTCTAAAGAGAATTCAAACTCCCTCATTAATCGCCTAAAGGATTGAGCTTCTTCTATAGGGTTTAAATCCTGACGCTGAAGATTCTCGACTATAGCCAGCACAAAAGCGTCTTTATCGTTTAATTCTTTAACAATTACCGGAATTTCGGTAAGCCCTAAGGCTTTGGCAGCTTGATACCTTCTTTCGCCGGCAACAATCTCATACTTTCCATTGTCTACTTTTCTGGTTACAACAGGCTGTATAAATCCTTTTTCTTTAATAGACGCTGCTAACTCCGCCAACTCTTTCTCATCTATTCTTTGACGAGGCTGCTGTTTGGCTGGCTGAATATCCCTCAAAGATAAATGGATAAACTCCTTAGATGAGATAATTGTAGGATTTTTAGGGATAAGTGCTTCTAAGCCTTTTCCTAAAACTCGCTGTGCCATGATTAACCTCCATTTAAGCCCCCTACCCTCTTTTTTCAAAGGGGGGAGAATAACTATTTTCTCCAGCCTCTGTTTTGTAAAAAAGAGATATGTAGCGCCTGGAATCCTAAACCTTAGAGTTTAGCGTTTCGAGCAATATATTAGTTTTTATAACATCTTGTGCCAGAGTAAGATACGCTTTTGCTCCTACACAACTTTTATCATAAAAATGAATAGGCTTACCAAAGCTTGGAGCTTCCGCAAGCCGGACATTACGCGGAATAATAATATTAAAAGTCTTGTCGGCAAAAAAATTCCTTACTTCCTCTATAACTTGTAATGTTAGCCTATTGCGAAAATCAGCCATAACCAGCAAAACACCTTCTATCTCCAGCAAAGGATTTAATCTTTCTTTTAATAACTCAATGGTTTGAGCTAATTTTGAAACTCCCTCTAAAGCATAGTACTCACATTGAATTGGGATAACTAAACTATCAGCAGCAGTTAAAACATTGACAGTAAGCAAACCTAAGGATGGCGGAGCATCAATGACAATATAGTCAAAATCATCTTTTATGCTATACACTTCCCTTTTTAATAATAATTCCCTATCTTCGATATTAATTAATTCAACTTCTCCGGCGGTAAGTGATATGTCAGAAGGAATAATAGACAACTGAGGCCATTGGGTCTGATAAATACTTTCATTAATAGAAACCTTACCTGTTAGAACATCATAAATGGTATTTTTGCCTTGGCTATCAAATCCTACGCCTGAAGTAGCATTCCCTTGGGGATCTATATCAATGAGCAAGACTCTTTTACCGCTTAATCCCAAATAAGAGCTAAAATTAATGGCTGTAGTAGTTTTACCTACTCCGCCTTTTTGATTGCATACTCCTATTATTTTACCCATAGCTGGTGCGAACGAAATTAATATTTGTAATGCTATATTGCATTTTTAGCGTTTTCACGTGAAAACGCTCGTATATAGATTAAAATATATATCTATATTAATCCTTTATTATCTTAATTGCAAGGTTTTTATTATTTATTTTATGCGCTGCCTCTCTAACCCTCGATATTTTTAATTATAGAGATTCCCGCTATTATCCCAAGATAAACGTATCATTGTAGATATCCCCAATGAAGTATCTACCCCGCCGGTGCAAACCAAATAAGTATTTACAACCCTGTATTACATTTTTACCGTTTTCACGTGAAAACGCAAAATTAAAGTTCACTAAATAAGCATTCAGGCCGTGTCATATTGTAGTTGCCTGATTTATCAGGCACGATATAGGCTACCCAATAAATTGGGCAACTACAATATATTGCGTGCGTTTGCGCGATATAAGCAATTGTAACGCAGTCTGATTGCTTATTTAGTGAACTTTAGGTGTATTTGTAATGCTGTGTTGTGTTTTTTGGGTTTTTGTAGTGGTGATTAGGGATTATAAAGAGCTTTTGGAGAAAAGTTGCTTGGGGTGTAGTTTTATTAAGCTTTGTGTTGTGTTCGCAGGGTAAACTCTGGTGAGGGGGTTAGTTTTGTTGGGTTTTAGAGAGCCGGACTTGGTAAAGTAGGGTTAGGAGATTTTGGACGAACCAATAGAGAACTAAGGCTGAAGGAAAGTTATAAAAGATTACTCCTAAAAAAACGCTAAAAAATAATCCCATTTTCTTTTGTTCCGGGGAAGACGAGGAGGATATGGTCATTTTTTGCTGGATTAGCCCCACTACAACTATTAATAGCGGTAAAAGATTAAAATAATTCACAGGCGGCCCAAACGGTAGCCCAAATAAATGGTCAGGTACTGATAAATCATTTATCCATAAAAAACTAGCGCCTTTCAGTTCAACAAATCTAAATAATACCTGGTATAAAGAGATAAAAATCGGAAACTGAAAAAATAAAGGCAAGCATCCCCCTAAAGGATTAACTTTATATTTACGGTATAGCTCCATAGTCTCTTTTTGCAGTTTTTGAGGAGTATCTTTATATTTTTTCTTCAATTCTTCAATTGCCGGCTGAATTTGCTGCATTTTTCTCATTGCCTTAGTACTTTTAGCTGTAAAAGGGAAAAGAATGACATAAATAAGAATAGCTAAACAAATAATACTAAGGCCCCAACTCTTAGTTAAAAAGAAAAAGAAATAAAGAGCTTTTATCATCAACATACCTATGGCATGAAAGAATCCATAATATACAACTCCTTGTAAGCCATAGAGTTTTAACTCTTTATCAGTTTGAGGGCCAATATAAAACTGAATTTCGGAAAGAGGAGAAAAAGCATAAAAATAAGTCTTATTCTTGCTTTTTGCCAGTTCTAGATCATAAGAACCTCTTAACAAAGAACAACAATAATACCTATCTCGAGCGCCGGCATATTGGACATTCTTGTAAACAGCATTTTTTACTTTTTTGGCGCCGCTTCTTTTTATAATATCTTCCTGAGCATAAAAAGTTTCTTGATACCTTTGATTTAACATACTGGGGGACATAATGTTAGAAAATAATAGTTGGTTTTGGGAAGGAAGGCGGGAATATCTTACAGTTAAGTTGTAATCTTTAAATATATACTCTTTTTTGCTGTCTCTAGGGCCCTTAAATTCAATTTTTTCTTCACTAATATAAACTTTAAATTCTTTATCTTTATCTTCGGGCAAATAACCAATATCTCTAAAAGGAAGAATATTATCCTTAGTTCCGATAGAGATACTCTCTACATAACCTCCTAGAGGGGAGTAGGTTACGATAAAGTTTCCTATAGTTTGTGAAGGTAAGCTTAGGCTTTGAACTTCCTGCGGCTCGAATATTGCTGATGTTTTTTCCGAAAAAGGAAGTTGCTGCTCAGTAGAATTTTTTTCGCTAACACTCTGAGCAGCAGGCTGTTGAGGAAAATACTTTGACATAACATGAGAATATCCCAGAAAAAAAACAAGGGTTATAGAGAAAGCAAGTAATAATCTTTTTTCCATAATTTTTCTAAGTTTTATTGCAACGCAGTCTATTCACAAAAACAACTTTGTTTTTGTATTTTGCAACAAAGCTATTTTATCGGATCAAAACCTCCCTTAAAAAAAGGATTACAGCGTCCGATACGCAATAATGCTGTTTTTAAAGCCTTAAAAAAAGGGTATCGTAAAAAAGCTTGTTTAGCATATTCTGAGCAAGTCGGAGAATATAGGCATCGCTGAGGAAACAAAAAAGAAATACGCTGATATATTCGTATCAAAAAAAGGGCTATTTTGCTCATCCTGTTAGAAGCCCCGCCCTGACAAACGCTTATGTTAATACTCAATAAATCCTGAGGTTTTTGAGAGCTTCTAACAGGACTCATTTAGTAAGTCTTTTTCTACCCTTTTTCCTTCTCCTTTGAAGAATTTTCTTTCCCCCAAGGCTATCTTGGCGGGCGTGAAAGCCATGTTTACGTTTTCCTTTTAGTTTTGTTGGTGTTTTTATATTCTTTTTCATAATAATACCTCTAATAGCATTTCTTTGCCGCTTCAAAAAATAAAGCGATAAGAAGCTTTTCTCTTAACTAAGAGAACCATACCTGATAGCTAAAGCTAACATTATATGTAGGATGAATTTTAACATATATCAGCTTTGTGTCAACTATAAAAAGATTGCAAAGGGGTAATATTAAGATATAATCATTTAGATCCTGGTAAAAACAAAGATTCTGGATCCCACATCCAAAGCCAGTATCTATCATCCAAAATCTAAGATCCAGGACTGTGAATAAGCTGTGAATTTTGTGAACTTCATTAAAAAATTCCATATACCTGCAATAGATAAAAAGTTATTTTTAAAACAACAAGACTAGTCAATTTTTAAATTTATGTCAGAACAAATTTGGCAAATCTGTAAAGAGAAATTACGAAATACCTTAGGTGAGACAACTTTTGATACCTGGCTCGCTCCCTTAAACTTTCAAAAAACCTCAAGTTCTCTTTTAATCTTAGAGGCGCCTGATAATTTCTTTAAAGATTGGGTAGAAACCAATTACCTTACTCAAATAAAAAACAGCTTAAAAGAAGTAACTCAAAAAGATTGGGAAATTGTTTTTGAAGTAAACCCTAATCTTCTGCAAAAAAAAACAAATAAAATTTTTAAATCTATAGAGAAAAAATTCCGGGAAGAGCCTCAAAACTCTTTAAAACTTAACCCCCGATTTAATTTTGATAATTTTATTATTGGAGCCTCCAACCGTATGGCTCATGCTGCTTCTTTAGCTGTAGCTAATGCTCCCGGTAAATCTTATAACCCTATTTTTTTATATGGAGGAGTGGGATTAGGGAAAACTCATTTAATGCAGGCAATCGCTCATTTTATACTCTCTAAAAACAAACAAGCTACAGTAAAATACACCTCTTCAGAAAAATTTACTAATGAACTTATTTTTTCTATCCGAAACCGTTCAATGGAAAAATTCCGCCAAAAATACCGCGAAAGCGACGCTCTTTTAATCGACGACATTCAATTTCTATCAGGGAAAGAAGCTGCTCAAGAAGAATTCTTTCATACTTTTAATGTGCTCTATGATTATCATAAACAAATAATTGTCTCTTGTGACCGGCCGCCTAAAGAAATCCCTAAATTAGAAGAACGCCTTATTTCGCGGTTTAATTGGGGTTTAGTGGTTGATATTCAACCGCCGGACTTTGAAACTCGAGTCGCTATCTTACAAAAAAAATTAGAAAAAGACCCTATAGAAATGGACCCTGAAATTATACATTTTATCGCTAAAAATATCTCCACAAATATAAGAGAACTTGAAGGAGCTTTAGTGAGGATTATCGCCTATTCCTTAATCGAGAGTAAACCTGTAAACCTTGAATTAGCAAAAGAAATCTTAAAAGATATGGTAAAGGAAATATTTCAGCGCATAACCCCTGATTCAATTTTAAATCAAGTAGAAAACTATTATGATATACCTAAAGATAATTTAAAAAAGAGTAGAAGAAATAAAACCTTAGTTTTACCGCGGCAAGTTGCTATGTATTTAATACGCGAATTAACTGATTTTTCTCTCCCTGAAATTGGACGATTTTTTGGATCTAAACACCATACTACAATTCTTTACGCTCATAAAAAAATTAAAAACGATATTAAGGATAACGAAAAATTAAAAATTGTAATTAACAGCCTTACACAAGATATTAAACATAAATAAAAAGCTTTTCACAACCAAACAAGTAGTTAAAACCATAAGAAAAATTTCCCAAACATCTAATTTAAAAAGTGAAACAATCCAAGATTTATTATAAATAAATATTTTGTTTTTAATTTTATTTCTGTTAAAATATCTTAACCTTAACAGAATTCACAAGTACTACTATTGCTACTACTATGAAATTTAAAATTTTTAAAGATTCTTTAGTAGAAAGCCTTCAAAAAGTTACAGGGCCTACTACAAACAAACAAAAATTCCCTATCTTAAGCAGTGTGCTTATAAACTGTTTAGATAATAAAATCAAACTAACAGCAACTGATCTTGATATAACAATAATAACCTTGCAAGAGGCTGCAGTGATTGAGGCGGGGCAGGTTGCTGTGCCAATGAAAAGATTTGCTTCTATTATTAGAGAGATGCCTGCCTGTGAAATAGTAATAGAAAATATTAAGAGTAACCTGTTAATAAGCTGTGAAAAGGTTGAATTCAAGATAAGTACCTTAAATCCTGATGAATTTCCCACTGTTCTTAATAAAGGAGAAGTTTCTCTTATTAAAATAAATCCTCAAGAATTTGAAGAGATGATTAGGTTAACATCTTTTTGTGTGGGTTATGAGGATACTAGTTATGTTTTAAATGGAATTTTATTCGAGATTAATCAAGATAAAATTAATTTAGTTTCTACTGATGGGAGAAGGCTGGCTTTTATTCAAAGAAGTTTACCTGTAAATCAACCGGAAATAAAATCAAAAATATCATTTATCCTTCCTATAAAAGCAGTAGGAGAATTATATAAATTAATAAAAGAAAAAAATGATGATATTTACTTATTTGTAGATAATAATAAGATAGGTTTTGATTTTAAAAACACTCAATTTGTAGCAAGGCCGATAGAAGGGGAGTTTCCTGATTATACGCAATATATTCCGGAAGAAAGTAAAGATAAACTTGTAGTTAGCCGTAAAGATATGCTTTTCGCTTTAAGAAGAGCCAGTTTATTTTCTACCACAGATTATCAAGGGGTGAAATTGGAACTCAAAAGAGATAGTATGAATATTTACAAAAGCACCCCTCAATTAGGGGAGGTTAAGGAAAGTGTAGATGTGAAATATTCAGGAGCGCATATGGAAGTAGGTTTTAACCCTAATTACTTAATAGATATTTTAAAGAACATAGAAGATGAAAATATAACTATGGATTTTTTTAGCGCTGATAAGCCGGCGGTATTAAGAAGGCAGGGGTATATTTACCTACTTCTTCCTATGAAAGTATAAGGATGGCCGCGGCTTATCTATTATAATGGCCACACATATAAAATTTCTCTTAGGTAATTTCTTAAATAAAAGAAAAAAAGAATCAAAAAAACAATTAGAAACACAGCAATATATTGAAGGGATTTTAGATGAGAAGATTAAGGGATATATAAAGGTAAAAACAATAACAGCAGCAGAAGTTTTATTTTCCTCAGAGTCTTCAAATTTTACTTATGAATTTAATTTAAAAAAAGAAAAATTACTTCAGGAAATACAAAAACAATTTCCCAAAATCAAGAAAATAAAAATAACAAAAGGTATTTAAATTCCAAATAAAGAAATTCTTCATTGGAACTTGGATTTTGAGATTTGAAATTTATTTGAGATTTGGTACTTGGAATTTGTTATTTTAAGAAATAATTATGGCACAAAAATACGACGCGACTACAATTCAGGTTTTAGGGGGTATTGATGCTGTCCGTAAAAGGCCGGCTATGTATATCGGTGACACCGCGGTTAGAGGGCTTCATCATCTTGTTTATGAGGTTGTGGATAACTCTATTGATGAGGCGACAGCAGGTTATTGCGATAAAATAAAAGTTTTTATAAACGCTGATAATAGTGTGTCGGTCGAGGATAATGGCAGGGGTATTCCCGTAGATATCCATCAAAAATTAAAAAAGCCGGCTCTGGAAGTTGTTCTTACAACCTTGCACGCCGGAGGTAAATTTGATCACAGGGTTTATAAGGTTAGCGGAGGGCTGCATGGAGTAGGGGTTAGTTGTGTTAATGCTTTAAGTGAATGGCTGGAGGCTGAAGTTAAAAGGCAGGGTAAGGTTTATCATCAGAGTTTTGAAAAGGGCGTAACAAAAACTAAAATAAAAATTATTGGAAAAGCAAAAACCACCGGAACAAAAATTACTTTTAAACCTGATGAGAGTATTTTTACGGTGCACGAATTTTCTTTCGACACTCTTTCACAGAGATTAAGAGAACTTGCTTTTTTAAATAAAGATATAGAGATAACCCTAAAAGACGAACGTAAAGAAAAAGAAGTGGTATTTAAATTTAAAGGCGGGATTGTTTCTTTTGTGGAATATTTAAACCGCAATAAAGACCCTTTACATAAAAAAGTAATTTATTTTCAAAAAGAAAAAGATGATATTCAAGTTGAGGGCGCGCTGCAGTATAATGACGGGTATAAGGAAAATATTTATTCTTTTGCTAATAATATTAACACTATAGAGGGCGGGACACATTTGAGCGGGTTTAAAACCGCCCTTACCAGAGCTGTTAATCAATATGCCCGCGGTAAAAACCTTTTAAAGAATTTAAACAATATTTCCGGCGATGATACCCGTGAAGGGCTTAGTGCGGTTATAAGTGTCCGAATCCCTAATCCTCAGTTTGAGGGCCAAACCAAAACTAAATTAGGAAATTCAGAGGTTGATGGGTTAGTTAGTTCTGTTGCTTTGGAAGCTTTAAGTTCTTACTTCGAAGAAAACCCGGCGATTATAAATAAGGTAGTGCAAAAAGCGGTTTTAGCGGCCCGGGCCCGGGAAGCAGCTAAAAAAGCCCGAGAGCTTACTCGTAGAAAAGGTGCTTTAGACGCGGCTAATTTACCGGGTAAACTTTCTGATTGCTCAGAAAAAAATCCTGAATTTTGCGAGATATATATTGTAGAGGGCGAGTCAGCCGGAGGCTCAAGCCGTCAGGCAAGAGACAGGACTTTTCAGGCTATACTGCCTATTAAAGGAAAAATACTTAATGTTGAAAAAGCCCGTTTAGACCGAGTTTTAAGCAGTGAAGAAGTCAGGGCGATTATTGCCGCCTTAGGGACAGGGATTGGAAATGAGTTGGATATTGCTAAACTTAGGTATAATAAAGTAATTATTATGTCTGATGCTGATGTTGACGGCTCGCATATAAGGACGCTTATTTTAACTCTTTTTTATCGGCATATGCTGCCTTTGGTAGAACAGGGGCATATTTATATTGCTCAGCCGCCTTTATACCGGATAAAAAAGAAAAATTGGGAAGAATATGTACATACTGAAAAAGAAATGAATGATATTATTTTATCTTTGGGCGCCAAAGCTGCTAAACTCAATAAAATAATTAAGCCGATTAAATCCTTCACACTTAAAGAGCTGGAAAAAATTATTAGTAATCTTATTATTATTGAACAGTTAGAGTCGTCTCTCGGCCGCAAAGGCGTTCCCTTTAAACAATATATAGAAGCAATCGATGAAAAAAAGAAACAATACCCCAGCCATAAAATCTCAGTTCATCAAAAACCGGTTTTTGTTATGGACCAGGATCAATTGTCTTCTTACGGTGATATAGAGGAGTTGGATTATGTGGAGATTTACGAGTCACATCAGATAAAAAAAAATAAATGAAAGCTTTATAAGCAGCGGGATTTCGTTAAAGGAATATTTTTATCAAGAAAAAGTTCCTTTTGTCTTAGTTAATGAGGAAACTAAGGAAGAAATAAAATGTGATAGTTTAAAACAGGTGCTGGAACAAGTGAAGGCCTTAGCAACTAAAGGAATGAGTGTTCAGCGTTATAAAGGTTTGGGAGAAATGAACCCTGAACAATTATGGGAAAGCACTATGGACCCTGAAAAACGCATTTTATTAAAAGTTACCCTGGAAGATACAGTTGAAACTGATAGAATATTTACGATTTTAATGGGCAGCCAAGCTGAGCCCCGCAGGGATTTTATTCAAGCTAACGCCCATGAAGTGAAGAATTTGGATGTGTAGTTTTCGATACTCGATACTATATTCTTGATAACTCGTAAGGTATATAGTATTTAAGTATCGAGCATCGAGTATTGAGAATCGAGAATCGAGGATCGAAAATGCCTGAACATATTAACGAAAAAATAGTTGAGCGGTATTTAGAAGAGGAGATGAAGGAGTCTTACCTTTCTTACGCTATGAGCGTAATTGTAGGCAGGGCTCTTCCTGATGTCCGAGACGGCCTAAAGCCTGTCCAGCGAAGGATTCTTTACACCATGCATGAGCTTCATATGCGTTATAACCAAGCGCATAAGAAGTGCGCGAAAGTGGTTGGATTTTGTTTGGGCCAATATCATCCTCATGGCGATACTGCTGTTTACGAAGCCTTAGTGAGAATGGCTCAAGAGTTTTCTTTGCGCTATCCGGTAGTTAATGGGCAAGGAAATTTCGGCTGTTTCACTAAAGACACTGAAGTGGCTCTTTGTGATGGAAAAAAACTCTCGTTCGAAGAATTAATAAAAGAACAAAAACAAGGGAAGAGGCACTGGACATTTACATATAATTCTAAAGAGAAAAAAATAGAAATTACCGAAATTAAAAAGCCGCGGCTGACACGGAAAAATGAAAGAATTCTAAAAGTGACTATAGACAACGGAGAAGAAATAAAATGCACTCACGATCATCTTTTTATGTTAAGAGACGGCAGTTATAAAAAAGCAAAAGATTTGATATCCGGCGAATCTTTAATGCCTTTGTATGTTGAGAGCTATAAAGGCAGTGATGTTAATTTAAAGAATTATCTTGAAGTTTATCAACCTATTTTAGAAAAAAAAGAATTTATTCATCGTTTGGCAGATAAATGGAAAGATCCTTCTTACAAAGAAAAAGTAGTGAGAAGCAAAATCTTAGGTTACGCAAAAGCACTTTTAGAGCAATATGGAGAGTTGAGCCCTGAAATTTACGAAAAAGGGAGATATAACAACGCTATCCCTAAAGTGGGTAAAGCTGTCAGTTTTTTTAATAATGACTTTAAGGAATTGACTTCCGCTGCTGCTGATTATGTCAGAAATCATAAAGTAGAAAAGATAGAATTTCTTGAAGATAGAGAAGATGTTTACGATTTAACTGTCGCTCCTTGGCATAACTTTGCGTTGGGCGCTGGCGTTTTTGTTCATAATTCAATCGACGGGGATCCTCCCGCGGCTCAAAGATATACTGAGTGTAGGTTATCCCGTATTAGCGATTATATTCTCCAAGACATTGAAAAAAACACGGTTAATTTTTTTCCTAACTTTGATAACTCTTTAACTGAACCGGAAGTTTTGCCTTCGGTTGTGCCTAATATGCTTCTTAACGGAGCAAGCGGTATTGCTGTGGGCATGGCTACTAATATTCCTCCTCATAATTTAAAAGAAATTTGTGACGCTGTTGAGCATCTGATAGATAATCCTAAAGCCTCAGTAAAAGACCTGTATAAGTATGTTAAAGGCCCGGATTTTCCTACCGGAGGAATAATTTGCGGTAAGACCGATATTTTAAATATGTATAAATCCGGACGGGGCAAGCTTTGCGTTCGGGCAAAAGCAACCATTGAACATCCCAATAATAAAACTCAAATCATTATTACTGAAATTCCTTATCAGTTAAATAAAACTACCTTAATGGAGCAGATAGCCAATCTTATTAATAATAAAAGAGTGGAGGGCATCGCTGACTTGCGTGATGAATCGGATAAGGACGGTATTAGAATTGTTTTAGAGCTTAAAAGGGATATTCAGGCGGAAATAGTTTTAAACCGTTTGTATAAGCATACTAGCATGGAAACTACTTTTGGAGCGATATTCCTTGTTTTGGTAAACCGCAGGCCTCAGGTTCTTAATCTTAAGGAAATGCTTTCGCACCATATAAATTTTCGTAAAGAAGTTATTATCCGAAGAACTAATTTTGAACTAGATAAAGCTGAAAGGCGGGCTCATATTTTAGAGGGTTTAAAAATAGCTTTACAATTTTTAGACCAGGTCATAGAAATTATTAAAAAATCTAAAAATCCGCAAGAAGCTAAAGCTGCCCTGATGAAAAAATTTAAGTTATCCGAGCTGCAAACCCAGGCTATTTTAGAAATGCAGCTGCAAAGGCTTTGCGCTTTAGAAAGAGAAAAAATAGAACAAGAATATTTAGAGCTGCTTAAGAGGATAGAATATCTAAAATCTATACTTTCTTCAGAGAAGAAGCAGGAAGCTCTGATTAAAGAAGAATTAAAAGAAATCAAAGAAAAGTTTGCTGATAACCGGCGCACTGATATTGTGTCTCAAAAAGAAGAAATTGAGGTGGAAGATTTAATAGTAGAAGAAGATATGGCTGTTACTATCAGTAGAGCGGGATATATAAAAAGAATGCCCTTAACTGCCTACCGTCAGCAAAAGCGCGGCGGAAGAGGCGTCACGGCAATGTCTACTTCTGAAGAAGATATTATTAAACATCTTTTTGTCGCTTCCAGCAAAGATACTCTACTATTTTTTACTGATGAAGGCAGGATATATCCTTTAAAAACTTACGGCGTGCCTCAAGGTTCGCGGATTTCCAAAGGAAGAGCTATTGTTAATCTTTTACAGTTAGGGGCTCAAGCAAATATAACCGCGGTTTTATCTATAAAAGAATTTGGCCCGGAACAATCTATTTTTATGGCCACCCAAAAAGGTATGGTTAAAAGAAGTTCTTTAGACCTATTTGATAATATCAGAAAAAGCGGGATCGCTGCTATAGGCCTAAGCAAAGGAGATTCTCTGGTAGGTGTTCACTTAGCCCGGGAAAACGATATGGCGATTTTAGCTACCAAAAAAGGTTTGTCTATAAAATTTAAGATTCAAGATGTCCGGCTCACTGGAAGGCAGTCACAGGGTGTCAGGGGAATAAAACTATCTCCGAATGATATTGTGTTGGGAGCGGCGCTGGTTCAAGAAGGTATTAAAAAAGAAGGTATGTATCTTCTTACTGCTACTGAAAACGGATTTGCTAAAAGAACTGATGTTGAAGAATATCGTACTCAGTCCAGGAGCGGTAAGGGAGTTATAAATATGAAGCTTTCTCCAAAAATAGGGGATGTTCAAGGTGTTGTTTTAGCCAAGGCTGAGGACGAGGTAATATGTATTACTCAACAAGGAGTTCTTATCCGTTCTAAAATTAAAGACATTAGGGCATCCGGGCGCTCAACCCAAGGGGTTAGAGTAATAAACTTAGATAAGGGAGATAAACTTTCCAGCATAGCAAGGATTATACCGGAAGACTAGATGCTCGATGCTTGATTTTTGATTTTTTGCGAGTATCCAGAACCATTGACAAATAGAAGTTATGTTTTAAAATGTTTGAGTATTGTTCTTTTACGAGTATCGAGCATATAGAATTGAGTATCGATAATTGACCCCATCGTCTAGCCTGGTCCAGGACATCGCCCTTTCACGGCGACGACGCCGGTTCAAATCCGGCTGGGGTCGCGTATTAAATTAAAAATTAAAATGCAAAAATTAAAATGGCAAATTAAAGTTCAAAATTAGCAATCCCCTTCATTTTAATCTTTACATTGTCATTTTACATTTTGATTTTTGATATTTAATTTAGAATCCAAAAACAGGGAGGCTATGGCCGGGGAAGCGAGAACAAAGACGCCCATAGGGATTTTAGTTTTAGGCGGGTTAAATTGTTTTTTTCTCGGGTTTATATTCTTTGTCAGTTCCTTGATTAATTATTTTAAAATTACCCCTGAAGAGTTTGACAAAATTCTTCAAACATTTCGAAGCTTAGGCGTTCAGGCCTCCCCGGGCCAAGCAGAAATAACCTACCAGCAATTTAAACCCTACAGTTTCATACCTATTATTATTGCCTTAGTTTTTTTCATAAGCGGATCCGGCATTCTTTTTAGAAAAGAGTGGGCCAGAAAGTTAACAGTTTATTTTTCTTTTACAGCCGCGATATTTATATTTTTTACTGTTTTGGCTCAGGCGTCATTAATCAGATTGGTAATCGCGCATATAGTTTATTTGGGCGTTTTAATTATTTATTTTACTAACAAAAACGTGGAAGGGTACTTTACAGCCACCAGGCTGTCCAGTAGGAGGTAAAGATGAAAATGAATTTTTCTATATCTGAGATAAGCTTAAACAGAAAAATCTGGATTTCTATTGCTTTAATTTCTTTGATTCCTTTAGCTGTTTTTACTTATTATTTTTTAGGCTACAGAATCACTACTTTAGCCGCGGCAGCTTTGTCTTTTGTGATAGTGCTAGGTTGGTGGACCGTATTCACAGTTTTTCAATCTATTATAAAAGTTTATACCCGTTCCAAAGCGGCTTTGGAAAATATCGGAGCAGAAACTCCGGCTATTCCCGATGAGGTTCAAAGTTTAGATAGTGTGATAAGCCTTCTTTCCGATAAAGTGAAAAATAGTTTTATTCAACTTCAAGATTTTACTAAAATGACAGCTGAATTAAACCGAGAGGTTTCTAAGAAAGTTCTTATTCTTTCAACAATTCTCCAAGCTAATGATTTATTTTCTAAAAACACTCCGGCCGAAGATGTAATTAAATTCATCAGCCGTCATCTAAAGCAATTATTAGGAGTTCAAATATGCTTTTGCAGCTTAAAAAACAGCATTCTGGGCAAACTGCAGGTAATCGCTTGTGAAGGAGTGGAGTTTTCAACAGTAAATGATTTTTTAGAAAAAAGGAGTAAAGAGTTTTCTAAAATGCGCGAGAGAGCTATTTTTGATACTAAGAATAAAACAGCTGCCTATTCATTATGGCCTAAGGATTTAGGGGTAAAAAATATCATTGTAGATCCGGTTATTTCTAAGGGGCAAGTTGTGGGAATGGTAGCGGTTGGCGATAGCGAAGAAAAAGAATTTTATGACAAGGATGATTTAGAGGTATTAAATTTATTTTCTCAAAATGTTACTCTTATCTGGGAGCGTGAACGGCTTTCAACCAAGATTGAAGAACTTGAAATTATGGATGATTTAACCGGCTTATACAACGAAAAAATGGTAGTAAAAAGACTGGAAGAGGAGATAAGAAGAGCTTCCGCTTATCAAAGAGCCTGCGGTTTTGTCACTGTAAAAGTAGAAAACCATACTGACTATCAAAAAAAATTCGGCCTTATTGAAACAGAAAAAATGTTTAAAGGAATAGCCAAAGTTTTCAAAAGCGCTCTCCGGCCGATAGATATTGCCGGCAGAATCGGCCCGGATACTTTAGGCGTTATTTTAATTGAAAGCAATAAGAGGCAGTCTGAGGAAATAGCTGTTAATTTAAAACATAAACTAACTGAAGCTTATAAAGACGCGGTTGAACTATGCTTTTCGGTCGCGGAAAGCCCGATTAACGGGGCCAGCGCTCAAGAATTAATAGAATACGCGTTGAAAAATAAAACTTAAGAAAATGAAGCCGCCTAAAAAGAATACCGATAAACCTTTGGGTCAAATTTTAGTTGAGAGAGGAGTTATAACCAATATTCAGCTTGAAGAAGCTCTTGGGGCTCAAAAGCGCGGCAAAGGGCTTTTGGGAGAGATTATTGTTGAATTAGGTTTTGCTAAAGAAGAAGACATTGCCTGTTGCCTTTCTTTACAATATGGATATCCTTTTCTTCCTTTAGAAAATTATGAAGTATCTAATGAAATGGCGAAAATTGTCTCTAAGAATGTATGTGAACATTATTGCATAGCGCTTCTTGATAAAATAGGAAGTACTCTTACCGTTGCTATGGCTAACCCTCTTAATGTCCACGCGGTAGAAGATTTAGAAGATATGACCGGCTGCAAAATCCAGATATTTGTAAGCACCCCCACAGGTATAAGAAGCTTTTTGAAGAAACTTTACTCGGTAGATGTTTGATACTGGATGCTGGATGTTGGATAGTTTGTAGAGTATGAAAAATGAATTTACTGACTACTTAATAAACAAGGGCTTGCTTTCTGAGAGTAATTTAAACAAAGTTTTAGCTGCTTGTAAGGAAAAAGGCGGTTCATTAGCAGAGCTTCTTGTTCAAAAGGGCTGTATAAAAGAAGTTGAGCTTTTAAGCGCTTTGTCAAATAGCCTTTCAATCCCGCCTTTTAGGGTTGCTAACCTGAGCATTTCTAAGGAAATTTTATCCTTGATTTCTGAAAAAACCGCGCGGACATATTTAATCTTACCAATAGGAAAGATAGGCAATACTTTAACCTTAGCTATGGCTGACCCTTTAAATATTTTAGCTATTGATGATGTAAAACAGCTTACTAAGTGCGAAGTAAATCCGGTTGTTGTTCTTTACTCGGAAATAAAAAAAGCTATTACTGTTAATTATATCCAAGCGCCGGCAGAATCTATTGAAGAAATCATAGAAAACCAGAACACTGAGAATCTGAAAATTATAGAGGAGACAGAGAAGAAAGTTACTCAAGAAGAGATCTCGCGTTCCATAGAAGAAGCCCCGGTTATAAAATTTACAAATTCTATTCTTAAAAAAGCGGTTGAGGAAAAAGCTTCGGATATTTTAATAGAGCCCTTAGAAAGCACCAGTAGGATTCGATTGAGGGTGGATGGCTTTTTAAAAGAGTTAGAGGTTTTCCCTAAAAATATTCATCCTTTTGTGACATCGCGGGTAAAGGTAATGTGCAGTTTAAATATTGCTGAACATAGGCTTCCTCAGGAAGGCCGGTTTCGAGCTAAAATTTTAGGCCGAAATATAGATTTTAGAGTTTCTATTCTTCCTTCAAGCTTGGGCGAAAAAACCGCCATCAGAGTTTTGGATAAAGAGGCGGCGTTATTGGATTTGAATTTACTTGGTTTTGAGGAAGATGTTTTAAAATATTTAAAGCAGGATAGCATAAAATCTCACGGCTTAGTTCTTGTTTGCGGGCCTACAGGTGTGGGCAAAACTACAACTCTATATTCTATAGTAGGCTATATTTATAGCCCGGAAAAAAATATTGTTACTGTAGAAGATCCTATAGAATATCAGCTAAAAGGGATTAATCAGGTAAGTATAAATCCAGCCATAGCTTTAACTTTTGCCTCGGCGCTGCGTTCTATATTACGCCAGGATCCGGATATAATTATGATTGGCGAAATCAGAGATTCCAGCACAGCTGATATGGCGATGAAATCAGCGCTTACAGGGCATTTAGTTTTATCTACTCTTCATACTACAACCAGCCCGGGGTCTATTACCAGGCTTATTAATATGAACGTAGAACCTTTTCTTTTGTCTTCTACTTTAGTGGCGGTTTTAACCCAAAGGTTGGTTCGAAAACTATGCCCTAAATGTAAAGAAGCGGCAAACCTATCCGAGAGTTTAAGAAAAAAATATTCAATCAGTCCTGGGGCTAAGATTTATAAAATAAAAGGGTGTGATTTTTGTCAAAATACAGGTTATAAAGGAAGGGTAGGGTTATGCGAGTATTTACGCGTCACACCGAGTTTGAAAGAATTAATAAATTCTTGCGCGCCGGAAAGCGCGATTAAAAAGGAAGCAAGGTCTTTAGGAATGCATACCCTAAGAGAAGACGGTATAGTAAAGGTAGAAAAAGGGGTAACTACCTTAGAAGAAGTGCTAAGGGTTACGGCCGCGGATGAAATTCTTGATACTCGATTATAGATACTCGATACTCGATACTGGATGTTCGATGCTGGATACTGGTTAGGAATACGAATCTTTTAACATTTGTTTTTACTATGATCCAGTATCTAGGATCCAGAATTAAGATTATGAAAAATAAAATATTAGAATATATCCGGCAGAATAAAAAAGTAGATAAAAAACAGCTTTCGGATATTGATAGAAAAGCAAAAACTTATGAAAGCCTTGGCCGGCTGCTTATTGAAGCTAAATTCTTAACTGAAGAAGAACTGCTTTGTATATTTTCTCAAGAGCTTAAAATTCCTTTTTTAGATTTAAAAAAGTACAAATTTCCCGCTAATAGTAACGAGCTTATTTCCCGAGAAATAGCTTTTAAATATAAAGTATTGCCAATATACAAGATAGGCGGCGTTCTTACTCTTGCTTCATCAAGCCCTTTGGATATCATGGTTTGCGATGACTTAAAAATTATTGCTCATGCCGATAAAATAGACTTAGTACTTTGCCGCGAAGAAGATGTGGCTAAAACTTTAAGCATTTTATATAAATCCGCTGAAGACGCGGGAGAGTCATTTAAGGAAGAAGGTGTTTTTAACCTTGTTGATGGGGTAGAATCTAAAGAAGATTTAGAAAATTTAATTAGTGAGAGCAAACACCCGCCGATAGTCAGGGCTATTGATTTAATCATTTATAATGCTTTAAAGAAAAGGGCATCAGACATTCATATTGAACCTTGCGAAGATAGATTATTGGTTAAATACCGTATAGATGGCGTCTTGAGCGAGGAGTTTAATTTTTCTAAAAAAAACCAACAAGCTGTCCTTGCCCGGCTTAAGATTATCTCCGCCTTAGATATCACTGAGTCGCGCTTGCCTCAGGACGGCAGGTTTAGGATCAGGTTTGAAAATAGGGAAATTGATTTTAGAGTTTCAAGCTTGCCTACTCATTTGGGAGAAAAGTTTGTCTTAAGGGTGTTAGACCGGGAAAGTTTAGCTGTAGGTTTAAACGAACTGGGGTTTTCTCAGGGGCCTTCAGCTTTGTTTGAAGAAGCTGTTCGGGCGCCCTTTGGTATTATCTTGGTCACCGGCCCAACCGGTTCAGGGAAATCTACAACACTATATTCAATAATCAGCAAGATAAATACTCCTGATAAAAATATAATAACTATAGAGGATCCTGTTGAGTATCGCTTAGAAGGCATAACTCAGATTCAAGTATCCGCGGAAATAGGGCTTACTTTCGCGGTAGGGTTACGTTCAGTTTTAAGGCAGTCTCCTGATGTTATAATGGTTGGTGAAATTCGAGATACTGAAACCGCGGATATCGCGGTTAAAGCTTCTTTGACCGGCGAAGTTATTCTTTCTACTCTGCATACTAATAGCGCTGTGGGAGCTATTACCAGATTAAGAGATATGGGGATAGAGCCATTTTTATTAGCCTCATCTTTAGTAGCTTTGACCGCGCAAAGGCTAGTCCGAAAACTATGCCCTAAATGTAAAGAGAAATATCAGATTCAGGATGAAGTTTTACAGCGCTTAGAGTTAGGGGATTTTGTTAAGGATCGTTCAGTCAAAAAAGAATTTTACCGGCCTGGCGGCTGTGATTATTGCAGCCAGAGTGGTTGGCGGGGAAGAATCGCGGTACTGGAAATTATTCTTTTAGATGATAAAATAAGAGAGATGATCGTAGAACAGAAATCTGAAGAAGAGATAGTAAAATATGCCAGGAAATTTAAGGATTTCCGCTCTTTAAAAGAAGATGGATTTTTGAAATGTATAGAAGGAACCACCTCAGTTGAGGAGATTCTTAGGGTAACGAGTGAATAGATATTCGATTCTTGATACTAGATACTCGATAACGCATAGAGTATGTAGCATCGATAATCATCGAGAATCGAGTATCGTGTATCGAATATCGAGAATATGAAAATATTTCTTTATACCATCAAAGAAAAAGAAGGTAAGATCGTCAAGGGGTCTATAGAAGCTGAATCTGAAGCGGGCTTAATAGCTTATTTTCATCAGCAAGAATATACGATTTTTACTATTAAAGAAAGCCGGAGAAAGCCGGTTAAAGCAAAAGGTAAAGTTAAGGTTGACGATTTGGTGGTTTTTTCCCGTCAGTTTACTACCTTAATTGAAAGCGGAATTCCCGCGGTTGATTCTTTAAGCATCTTACAAGGCCAGATAGAAAATGTATATTTTAAGGGAGTTGTGGGGGCTGTTTTAAGAGATGTTAAAGAGGGATCCGCTCTTTCCGGAGCTTTGTCTAAACATAAGAATGTATTTCCTGATATTTATTTAAGTATGGTTGAGGCCGCGGAAATTTCAGGAAACCTACCGGCGATATTAGAACGTTTGTCTATTTATATGGAAAAGAGCAATGCTTTACGAAAAAAGGTGGCCTCAGCTCTTTATTATCCCGTAATCATAATATTGATGTCATTTTGTATAACTTCTTTTTTAATTTTTAAAGTTATACCTACGTTTAAAGAAATATTTTTTGCTTTGGGAGGAACTTTACCATTACCGACCCAGGTACTAATATTTATTTCTGATTTTCTTAGAAGAAAAGAGATTCTTATGGGAACAGCTATTGTTGTTGCAGGATCTTTTATGGGTTTAAAAAAATATACCGGCACTCCTAAAGGTAAAAAGAATTTACATATTCTCCTTCTTAAACTTCCGGTATTTGGTAACTTACTTAGAAAAATGGCTATTGCTAAATTTTCCAGAACTTTTGCTACCTTAATTAAGAGCGGAGTGCCGATTATGAGGTGCTTAGATATAGTGGCTAAGACTTCAGGGAATAAAGTAGTGGAAGATGCTGTTTTAGCTTCTAAGCAAACAATTCAAGACGGCCAACCTATATCTACCCCTTTAGAAAAGACCAAGGTTTTTCCGATTATGGTTACTAAAATGATTTCTGTAGGCGAACGCAGCGGCAGGCTGGAAGAAATGCTTTCTAAGATAGCTCAGTTTTACGAAGAACAAACAGATGCTTTAGTCGCGGGATTAGCTAGTTTGATAGAGCCTTTAGTTATTGCTTTTTTAGGAGTAGTTGTGGGAGGAATAGTTATAGCTTTATTTCTTCCTATTATAAAGATGACTCAGTATATAGGAGCACATTAATCCCGTAGGGAACGGGCCTGCCCATTCCTCTAATAAATACAATTAAACGTATCAAAA
This sequence comes from Candidatus Omnitrophota bacterium, assembly GCA_043815445.1. Classification (GTDB taxonomy): domain Bacteria; phylum Omnitrophota; class Gorgyraeia; order Duberdicusellales; family 4484-171; genus JBDRIY01. The sequence continues at coordinate 853 of JBDRIY010000059.1, read as the reverse complement.
ATTAATAACCAAATTATATAAATTAAAGGTTCAGGCAGGCCTGAACCCTACAGGACAATCCATATGTTTGTATATAACATATTAGTAGGTATCTTCTTCTCACACAACGACTTAGAAAAGTATTGGTTTATTCTGCGGAAATATGGTATGCTTAAGTTAGTATATATATTATATTGGGAGACTCTCGAAAGGAGGTGATGGCGTTATAGAGAGTAGGATCTATTAGAAATAGGAGGTTGTGATGAAAAAGAAAGGTTTTACTTTAGTTGAAATTATGATAGTTGTAGCTATTATCGCTCTTTTAGCGGCGATATCTATTCCTAACTTGTTAAGAGCGCGGGTTACCGCTCAAGAAACAGCAGCAGCAGCAGCCCTGCATACTATTGCCGCGGCTGAAATTCAGTGGAGAGCGTCCAATAATGCTTACGCAAGTTTAGATCAGCTAGGCCCCACCGCGCCGACGCTTACTCTCCCCCCTTACATTGACGCGACTTTAGAGACAGGCGTAAAACAGGGATATACTTTTACAGTAACACCAAACGCGGGCGTAAACTTTTTTGCTGTGGCAGATTCTAATAACGCTACAGCGGGGCATGCTTTCTACATTGATGAAGCCGGAGTCTTATGCCGGTCTACTGCCGAAGGCACAGGCAGCGCTTTAGCTGCTCATCAATCCGGAATCTGTCCAGCTGCTCATCCAGAGATGTAACAATATTATAGGGATAGGCCGCGGCTTGTCCGTAGATAACCAAAAGACGGTGGGAAAACCCACCGTCTTTTTTTATTATATCGACAGGAGCGCGGTTTCCCCGCCCGGATAATCATAATAATAAAACAATCGGGCGGGGAAACC
>JBDRIY010000058.1:0-117748 GCA_043815445.1 Candidatus Omnitrophota bacterium | reverse complement strand
ATCCTGATGTGGCAAGAAAGAGGGAGCCTTTTCTTTCTCGGCTTTATCATGCGTTTGATAGAACATTTATTAGCATTGCAAAGGATATTGAGGAAAATAGAATCAGCCCTTTTGTTAAATTAAATTTGACGAAGTTTACAGAGGATTTCGATGACATTCAATTTCAAAATATTGATCGTGAGATTCGAGTAGGATTTTTTGCGACAGTAGGAAATCCTTTGCACTGGGGGCATATTTTAAGCTCAATCATGAGCATAAATATTTTTAAACTTGATACTGTAGTATATCGGATACATGGTGAAATTCGCTATAAAGATTTGTCTGAGTCGGAGCGTGTTCCAGCAAAAGACAGACATGGGATTATTCAAAGAATAGTAAGGAGACTATTTCCTTTAATAAGATATACTGATTTAGGCAGTGAGCCGAATAATAAAGAGGAAGGTTTTGAGGCAATGCTTCGTTTTCTTAATTTAAACTCTGAACGGAGGATTCATATCTATTATTTGATAGGTGTTGAGAATAAAGAGAGAGTATTAAAGTATGCAAAGCAACAATATGGTTTACAACTCCAATATAAGATTAATCCTAACCACAAAGTAAGCGTGGGATGGATACAAAGAGGAGAGTATGGCGCTGTTATCACTTTAGAAGAATTAAAAGATATCTATCAAGAAGTAAAAAAAGATATGAAAATTAGAGAAGATATAGATGTAACGCTTGCTAGGGATCCCGATATTGACCTCAATATTGCCTCTACTTATTATCGTAATACCCATGATTCAGCTATTGTTCCTTTAGAGATTGATGAGCATGCGAAAACACACGGTTATTACGGTCATCCGCCGATAGACCCTTGTACGGGCGAACCCTATAACTATTCTGAAGAGGAGCATTTCAAATTAAAATTGAGGCCGATTACTGAAGGAATAGCTAATCAGATAGTAAGAGGATTAGAGAGAAAAGAGAGCTGGAGAATTATAGTTATGGGTATAGACGGATCTTCTGGTTCAGGTAAGACCACTATAGCTGAGGAAGTTGTTAAGTTTTTAAGTATGCGTGATTACAGCTCACTTGTTATTCCTTTGGATATTTTTTTGAAAGAGAAATCTTGGCGGGGAGCGATAGAGAAGTTAGCTTTAGGAAAAGATGAATATCCGCTTACGGAAAAAGAGATAAACCTTTTAGGGGATATGGTTTCAGAGATTAAACCCGGTTTGTATTATGATGAAGAGATATTCTTTGAGCAAAAATATATTTTGGAGCTATTAAGAAAGATTAATGAATTTCGTAATTCGCAGAAAAAGACTATAAACTTAAAAGTTATTGACGGATATAATCGGAAGAAGCAAGAGAGGCAAGATTTCACTTTTAAATTAAAGAAAAGATTAGTTGTTATAGTTGAAGGAAAATACGCTTTTCGCAAAGAATTGCAGCCCTATTACGATATTTGTTACCGGCTTAACGATAACCCCGATAGGACTAAGGCTAAGTTTGAAATGAGAACCAGAAGTTTAAGCCCTAATACCGCGGACCGGCAGATATTAGCTTATGATTTAGTTTACGTTCCTAGTTATGAAATATATGCGAAGCGGACTGAAAGCGGTATCGATTATTTGATTGATATTTCGGGTGATGATTGGAAGTCGTTTTCAGCCAAAGAAGATGTTTTCCTAAAAGGTAATTCTAACCGAGTAATTAGCCCTATTTTAGAAGAGGCTGACGCACAGAAAGCGAAAGAAGTTTTTGGTTTCCTTGCACAGAAGGATACAGCGAATCTTGGCGAGAGGTTTGGAAAGGGCAAGGAAAAGGCTGATGTTTTGGTGATTTGCGGGAATGATGATTTGCGGGTATTTGAAGGAGTTGTTAAGTTGTTTAAGCAAGGCGCGGCGGAAAAGATACTTATTTCCGGCGGAAAAGGGCGCCTTTTTGGGCCGTTGCGCAAAATGGCAGAGAAAGAAAAAATTTTAGTAGAGAGTGAAAATACAGAAGCGGATATTATTTTTAAGATATTGCAAAAAATAGGAAATGAGGAAGGTATAAACTTTAAGGAAAATGATAATGTATGGTTTGAGAGAAATTCAAAGATTACTCCGGATAATTTTACCTGCAGTGTGGGAGAATATAAATTGGAAGGTAAGTCCGTTATTTATGTCCAAACTCCTCTTCAACAACTGCGCGCGAAGTTAACTTTTACTTACCTTAATAATAAATATAGCTGGAATATTAAAGGGATAAGCTACGCGCTGTATTCGCCTGAATATAATTTTGAAAATCTTAAATTGTCTTTGAATGAACTTGTCAAACTGATTGATTACAGTCCGGAATACGGAAATGGCACGATAGGTTCTGTTACGGATTATAGTGTTGAAAATGATATTGATTTGGAGAATATGTATAAGATTGGCTATGATTTAGCAAAGAAATCAGGATGTATAGAACAGGCGCGCCGGATTGAGAAAGCTAAGAATAAAATTAGGTGTGTGTCTTTGAAATATCTGCGTCTTAATCCCTTCCCCGCTACAATGCCGGCAAGCGATAAAGATAAGATAAGCAGTCCCTTAAAGCAGGAGTTTCATAAGCTGTTTTCGGAGTGTGTTAGCAGTTATTCTATAGAAGAGGTATGGAAGGTTGGCTTTAACCCTGATACAGGGAGCTGGGTAGTTTCACTTAAGCTTTATACTGCTCAAAGGAGTGTTTTTATAGGTTCGGTTAAGCTGGATTTGGATAAAACAGCTGTTAGCTGTCATACCTGTAGGGTTAAATTAGAAATTAAAAGGCAAAACTTAGGAAAGGAGCTGATTGCCAGAGCGTTCATCGGTGGGTATCAGATAAGTTTATTGTTAAGTTTAGGCGTGAAATACGCCCATGCCTATTATACTTTAAACGATATTGAAGAAAGAGAGCTGGAATATATTTCCGCGGGCGTATACAGGGCATATTATAGAAAGCACATAATACCTATATATAATTTACTACGAAGTATGGGTTTTCAGGAAAAAGAGTTAGAAGACAAGAGATATTTGAATGGTTATGACGGAATTCGCTACAACGACCATCTTTGCGGGCTGAAAGAATTAACCGTAGCTATAAATAATAATTGGCGAAAATGGTTTTACGAGCAAAGAGTTAAAAAGGTTTATGGATCAGCTAAGTGGGCTGAATTAAAAGGCAAGGTTGACTGGCAAGAGGTTTTAGAAAGGGCGAGAGAGAATGTTTTGAGGAATGAGATAGGGATGGTAAGGGCGGTTAAAATAGCGCTGAAAGCTTCCAGCTCGCCAAAAGATTTTTCTTCCTACAAAATACACCTCCCAGCCATATTCACCGGATTCAACAGCACTTTTCTTATAGCAGTATTCATTACTTTTATAGCCATAGGAATAATCGTATGGATTATGAGGTTTTTGAAACTGCGCAGGGGCGCGGATTGTTTTGTATCTGTTTTTCTTGCCCGGTTATTCCAGCCAATATCTAAATTTCTGAAGAAAATTATCTTTGTAATTTTAGTTCCAATCAAGTTTCAGGCGGCGCCATTTTTATATTCGGGGGATGTGGATGGGATTAATATTGGTGGAGATATTTCAGGGATTAATTGGGAGAAAGGAGATGGTTTTGGCGGAATCGGAGAAAGTGATATCGAAATGTTCAAAGATGTCTTTTCTTCCTATAAGGTTGAAACCGACTCCCAGCCGTGGAGAAAAACCGAGTTCAGCTTTAAGCAAAAAATGTCCAATTTTGATAGGGAGATTATGGAGATAGACAGGGATAATACTGCCGTCTCCGACAGTAACGTGTATTTCTTTACCTTCTTTGTAATTAACGCCAATTCTTATGGTATCTTTAACGGAAAAAATAGAGAAGGAAGCGCCGCTGTCTACATAGCCTTCCGTAGTAATCCAAATATTTTCTTTTTTATTTTTAATTTCTATAGGTATAACTGGGCGATTGAGGATATAGGGGAAAGTTACTTTTCGCATATTATTAAGATAGATAATAGATCTTCTTTGCGGGGTATAGGTGTGCCAATAGGCGAAATATGGTACTTTTTTCGTAGTTCTTTTTCCACTTTCGCTATATTGGATTCATTTACTGGGAAGACTTTATGGTTAGCAATAAGCACATACTCTCCGCCGTACTGCTTTACCAACCTTGAGAAATTATCACGTAACCATTTTTGGTCATTTGCCTTTTTCATTTTAACTACTCCTACTCACCTAAAAGATACTATATTTTCATTAGAAAGTCAAGTTATTTCCATAAAGATGCTGAAACAACGAAATCTAACTTTAAATCAAACAAAAAGTTCTTCCTCTCACAAAATACACCTCCCAGCCATATTCACCGGATTCAACAGCACTTTTCTTATAGCAGTATTCATTACCTTTATAGCCATTTCTATAATCGTAGGTTTATCAAGGGTAGTATCTGTGGCTGGGGCCGAGTCTGTGAGAGGAGGCGTGTTTTCGATGATCCTTTCGGGTATTTTAGGAGGAGTTTTATCCCTACCTAAGTTTGCATTAGCAGTTGAAAATAGTACACCTTCCAGTGTAATGACTAATATAAAAATAATAGTTTCTTGTGTATTATTTTTGTCTGTTACGGGGTTAGCCATATGGGCTCATGATAAAAGGAAGGCTGGAGGTTTATCTTTTATGGAATCTTTTTGTACAAAATGTATGTTCTTGGGAACATTCTTATTGTTTCTTGCGACTCTCGATAACCCGTTACCTAATAGACTTCTCTTGTTACTCTGTTGTATTATTGTATTCTTTGGGGCAGTATTTTTAATTTTGTTTTATATGCACAAATTTTTCCCGGCATTTTGGTATTCAAGAGACTTAAATTGTGAGGTATTTTCTTATTACTGGTGGAAAGCGATTAACTCTTTAGATGCTAGGGGGATCTTGCATAAAGTGTTAAGTGAGGAGGAGATAAAAGATATAATTTCTGGTCTAGAAAACAGTCTTGTATGTATCCCTAGAACTGAGATGAGGATGCGTTCATGGACAGAAACTAATATTCCTAATTGGGATGATGGCAATACTCCTCTTCCCGAAGAAGAACTATATTCTAAGACAGTAACTGGGGAAAGAGAAGTTTTTAGTTATGCGTATTTATTAGCAAAGGAAAATTTATACAGGATGGTAGAGTTATTGAAGCGTACAAACTGGGTAATTCAAGAAGGGAAAGAAGAACAGCATGAGCGTATCAATATAGGTTTGAGTGGGGTGATGAATCATGGATTGGTTACGGAAGAAACTCTCAATGCTGCGATGAAAATAATAATATCAACCATGAAGAATATCATAGATAGAAACATTAAGTCGAAACGAAAATTAGATAAAATGATAAAGAAATTAGTGGATGTAAATAAGCGTATATATGATGCTTTAGAACAGTTAGATTATTCAAGTGGTCCGATTTACTTGAGAAATATTTTATCTGAATGCCGAGATGATATTGATAAGCAATTGTATTGTTGGTGGGACATAAAAAGAGTGAATTTCAAAAAAATTGAAGAAGAGGAATCAGAGAATATTGAGAGAAATCTTTATTGGACTCTAGAGTTGTTAATGTGGGCAACAGATTTCGTAAAGGGAAAGGTTAATTATGAACGATTTCACCTTAACGGATTAATTGATGAAATCGTTAAGAAAGTAAACCAATTTCAGGGTAAGGTGAAATTTTACAGCAATGAAATTCCTGATGTTACTGCTGAAGGCAGTAGGACAGGGTTGAAAATAGCTCTTTTACAGATATTCGACAATGCGTTATATTTTGCTCGTTCAGAAGTAATTATACAATCCGAGGTTAAAAAAGGTAAAGTTATTATTACTATTATTGACGACGGAAAAGGTTTCAGCGAAGAAGGTTTAACTGGAAGAAAAATATTCCAGGCAGGGTATACATTGAGAGAAAAAGGTACAGGCATAGGTTTAGCTTTGCTGGAAAAGGTGGTTATAGACCATAAAGGAACAGTTTGGACAGGTAATGATGATAAGAAAGGCGCAAAAACCGTTATTAAACTGCCGAGATCTTCTTCTCTTTCTATGGGGCTGCTTTTCCCCGTGGCTGGGGCTGTTTTTGCTATTGTGGTTGTCTTTATAGCTATAGGGGTGGTTTTATGGCTTAGGGAGTTTTTGAGGGTGAAGAGAGGCGCGGCTTTTTATCGTACGCGAAAGCTGTCTTTTTCTAAGATTATTAACTTTTTGTCTATTTCTGAGAGAGGGTATTTTTGGAAGAAATGTTTTAAAGCGTTTATTATGGTTTCTGCGGTAGGAGGGTGGATTCTTATTCGGATGATTCCTGAGTATTGGCTGGGAGGGTATGTAATTATATTAGCAAAATGGACATCGTGGGTGATTATAATCCTTTTTTCTTTATGGGCAATTTTGGCTATTTCAGTATCTTTAAAGCCTAGGGGAACCCGTATAGCATCGTATTTTTGGGATTTTATAAAATCTATAACCTCTTTTCGAATATTCTCGTCAATAAGAAATTTCATTTCAAGATATTTAAGAAAAAGAAACAAGTTCGCCTGTTTTGATTACTTCGGCAGCGTAATGCAAAGCCGCTTGTATATGAGGTTGAGTAAGCTGTGGGTAGGCGTGAAGTATATTTTTAGGGGTTTCACCGGCCTCAAGCATTTCTATTATGAGGTATACCATAATCCGCGTAAGTTTACCCTTCGTCTTAAAACATACTTGTCCGTGGCATATAGAAGAATCAGAACCAACAAAATTTTGCCATTTCATAGTAACCCCCTATTTATCGATAGACAAAATATAACATTTTCTCAAATTTTTGTCAAGGTTGTCTTTATAACTATAGGTTTGCCGGGAATGTTGTTCGCGGCTGAGCTGGAAGCTGTGGGAGGGAGTGCGTTTGGGGCCATATCGCCTAATGTAACTTCTTTGATTCCGGTGACTGGGGAGTGTATTCTTGCGGGGGGGTTATCTGAATTTGGTGTAGCTGTTTTTATTTTTCTCTGCGCTTGGAGCCTTATAATTTCATACATTTGGTGGAATTATAGAAGGCCGAAATTGAAAGGTTTATTGCCGGATGAAAGTTTTGCGGTGTTATATATAGCTGGTAAATTACCGGATAGTTCCGAAAATACTAAAAGGCGATGTATGCCAAATAAAGTGTTAGATGAGTTAGCAAAAGCAGCATTGTGTGACAAATGTAAAGAGTTATTGATGGACAAAGCAAGAAGTTGGCCTAAGAGTTTTTCGCGAAGAGATTTAAATATGATGGAATTAAAGGATATTGCAGCTATATTTTTAGGTAGTGAGACAGAAGCCCAGTTATTTAGAAATTTTTATGATAATTCAGAGAAAGCTATGTCTTTTTATAAAGAGTGGATGATTAAAGGTATTAATAATTTAGCGCAATGTTTCGAGGATGACAGCGAACAGGTAGATCAATATTTAGGGCTTTACGCTTTAGCATTGACTATTGTTAATTTTCAGCAGTTTAATATTGCCGCAGAGAGAATTAAAAAATATGGAGCAATCGAGATAGACAACAAAACTACTGATGAATCTATAGATGTTAATATATTGAATTATTTAGAGAACATTTTTGGTTATTTATCTTTTTCTTATTCTGTCTTAGGCGGAGAATACTTAGCAGAGGCAGTGAGCGTTGGAAAAAGTATTGCTGATTTTATATGTTCTATACCCTCCTTATCGCCAAATGCGAAAATAAATATTGTTTTTTGGGAAATAAAAGAAGTTTTAAAGATTATATTTTCCCGCCTTTTCTTTTTAATCCCGATCTTGTTAACTTGGGTTTCGCAGATGGTGATGGGCTGGCCGGGTTTTGGTTCGCCTGCGGTTAATTTATGCTTAGTCGGGGGTGGGAAGTGGGTTTTTGTTTTGGGGGTTTTAGGGTTTGGATTTGGGGTTGTTAATAGTGCTTTTGCTAAGGATAAGAAAGATCACACAAGATCACAAGTAGGGTCATATTTAATATTTAAGCCTATAAAATGGGTTATTAAGCGGATAAACAGATCAATTGAAATTGGAGAGATAGACCTTAGTTCTTTTCTTTCAGATTGGTGTAAAAAAATAAATCATAACAATTTTATTAGCACAGAAATTCAAGAAAGAATCATAATTAAGCCAGTCATTCACAGATCTTTCCGGAAAAATGCTTATTTAATGTTATTGGAGAAAGGTAACCCTCAAAACAATATATGTTATTGGTTGATTAAGTTTAAGCAATATGTTTTGGACGAAATTTTAAGTAATGCTTGGCAAGGGCGTAATGGTGAAGCTCTTAAACAAGGTAAAGTTTCTCATCTGGTATTGCGCCTTTTTGTTGAGAAGGAGAACGTAATTATTGAATTTGAGGATGATGGGGAAGGAATTCCTGAAGATATTTTAAAATTAAGATTTAATAAATGGATAACTAACTTTAGCAGTAAGACGGGAAAAGAAAAAATTGGCAGGGGAATTGGCCTAAGGCTAATTTTAGCCTCTTCTAAGAGCTTAGGTTTTACTGTTGAGATTAAAAGCATGCCGATAGAAAAAGTTGAGAAGCCAGGGGAAAGCGGAACAATAATTCGTTTAGTTTTTCCGTTAAATAGTGAGAATAAGCCTCAAAGTAAAAACTTTTTTGTTCCGCTGACTGCAAACGATAATAAGAAAACTAACGTTGTTTTTCAAGGAATTTCCGCGGCAGGATTTAAATCAGCTTACCTCTCCGTGGCTGGTTGGGGGCTGGTTCCTGTCGCGGCTATTTTATTTTGCATTTTTAGCGCCGCTTGTTTTGTAAAGTTGCGGGAGCTGGCGCGGCAGGGAGCGCCTTTATTTTTAAGCCTTGTTCTGTTCGCTTGGGCTTTGCGCAGGGCTATGGGGGCGGGGGCTTTGGCTGGGGGGAATGTTGTTATTGCTGGGGTTGGGGGGTTATTCGTTGGAGAACTGCTCAAGACTACTTTACAGGAAAAATCGGAGATTACATTGTTTGTCGATGATAAATACAGGATAGCCACAGGAAAAATCTTAGAGATATTATTAAACAAGGGCATTTTGAAGAATAGGACAGATTCTTTAATTTTACGATTAAGGTTAGATAAACATATAGGGTTGTTTTCTTTAGTGATTATGAGCAAAGAACAAGATTATGAATATGTGAAGCTAATGAGGAGTGGTGAGTTTTCGGCCAGATATATTTTTGGGTTATCTGCTGAGGTTAAGCCGGATGGAAAGTGGAGAGTAACTTTGCCAAAATACTTAAGAGAAATGGTGGGTATAGAGAAAAAAAATAATATAACCGGAGAAATATTTTTGCAGACAGCAAGCAGTATGAAAGAAGAGTTCATTCTGAGAGGCCTTTTTGAACTGTCTACAGATAAGTCAGAAAGCGTATATATTCCTTCCAGTATGAGAGGAACATTTATTCATAGTAAGAGATTTAACAGGATATTGTTACAAGACAATTCGTCGGACAAGGAATATATTAAGCTTGTTCCTGACAAGGAAGGTGAACATGCTATTGGTGAGTGTTGCAGAGTATGGATCCCGGTAGAGTTAAAAACAAAAATAGGGGTAGAGGACAAAGTTGTTATTATTGGCTGTGGTGATTATATTGAGCTTCGGCCGGCTTGGGACTTGAAGAAGCTTTTAGAAGTAGAAAAGAAGAAAGATATGTCTTTTCTTTCAGTCGGGATAGTGATGTTTTTAAACTATGCTTTGTTAAGGATAGGGATCTTGCTGGGGAGCATCGGGCTGCTTACCTATATATATAGGCGTTATGGAGAGGTTAACGGCAGTTGGAGGAAGCTGGCAGGAGTAGTGTTGGCTGTTTTTCTTTGTCTGGTTTTAGCTGACGCTATTTTTCCGGTGGTTGTTTTAGCCGGGGACGGGGCAGGGGGTGTTAATTGGGTTAGGTGGGTGATGGGGTTGTTTGGTTTGGTGTTTGTTTTGGGGATGTTTGGCAAAACAAGTGATATTTTTAATGTAACAGATGTAAACTTAGACGATATAAAGAAAGTCAGTAAGTCACAGCAAAATATAGCCGCGGAAGTATCTCGTAAGTTTGAGGCTGAAAGGGAAAATGTGAAAAAGGCATTAAATAGATTAGGATCGAGTATAAAAGACACAATGTTCACGTTGGAGAATTCAGAGCGGTACCCTATTAATCCGGACTTTGCCTATATGTTAGGAAAGCAATGTATGAATAAGAATTTTTTAGAAGAAGCGAAAATATTTTGGGAGCTTGCTTATACCTGCCGTCCCATTGAAGAAAAGAATAAAAAAAATAATACTGCTATAGCGCCTACCTTAGGGTTTATTCATTCTGGTTATTCCTTAGGGATTACATATTTAGAAGAAGGAGATGCTAAAACTGCGCGGGATTATTTAGATGAAGCAATGGTTATTTGCTACACAATAAAGTTTCAAGAAAGAAGCGATATGATTAAGAAAATAATTGATTTTTATAAAAGTAAATTAGAAAAAATACCCCAAGTATACCCTGATTTAGCGCGAATTTATATCCGGCAGGGAAAAATAGAGCAGGCAAAACAACTTTTATCACAAGGAGAAGAAGTTTTAGAAAAGCAAAAAGAAGGCAAGGAGAGATTACGCGCGGATATCCAGTATCATCAGGCAATAATTGATACAGTTAGTAACGAACATCAAAAAGCATTGTCTGTTTATGAAAAACCAGAGGTAATTTCTTTATTTAAGAAGGGAACGCAGGGATATGTTTACTTTTTGCTCAATAAAGGTATTACTTATGGGGAGTTAGGCAAATATAGCCAGGCTTTGGATTATTTTGATGAGATCATAAAACAGCCTTGTTTCTTAAGGGCCGAACATTTATATCGTGTATTTGAAGAGTTAAGCAGAGTGGTATGCGGTTATTTGGAATCAGGTAAGTATAAAGAAGCAATGGATATTTACAATAAGCATTTTAACAATTTTAAAGATAGCGGCAATGGTAAGCCGTTATCTATAGCAATTGAAGGTATCAAGGCTCATCAGGATGGGTTAAAAAAACTTAAAGATGTTAGGGTTTGTATTGTGATAGCCCGCGGGTTTTATTATAGCCGAGATAAAGTTGAAGATATTAAGGACAAGAGTAATTATCATTCCGAGTATACAAAATTAGCAGAACAGTGGTTTCTGGAAGCAATAAATTTATGCGCTTTAAACAGAAAAATTCCCTTAAAGTATCAGTGGAAAGCCTTGCGTGAAATAACTTTATTATATTATGGCGATCATCAGCATGAGCAAGCTTTAAGGGCCTGTCGCTGGTCATTAAGAGTTTGGCAAAAGATCAATGTAAAAACAAACAAAGTAATACCCGTAGAAATACAGTATCTTTTAGGAAGCATTCTCGTGATGATAAGAGGAGAAAAAGACAATAACTATGATTTAGTATATTCAAACTCGGGCAAAGAGGCATTAGAGCAGGCGTTGACGATGCTTACTTCTTCTCTTTCTAAATATAAAGAGAATAAAGGATGGATATTATATGACCTTTGCTTAAAACAGATGTATCCTTTATTAGATTATTTCCGCAGGGATACTTTGTTTTTTAAATATCTTGATGAAGGCATTGAATTATTACAGGGTATTAGCGGCTGCGGGCAGTATGCGCGGTTATTGAGATTGGCGCGCGGCTATGCCGGATTTAATTTAGGAGAATATTCCCATGCTGGAAGAGATTTTCAATCGTTGATTGAATCTGGTAAAGCAAATCCGATTATGTATGAGGCTTTGGCTATGCATATAACAAGCTTATGCAGGAATGATAAGTTAACAAGGGCAAAAAAAATATTGAATCAAGTAATAGGTTCAAAGGTAGAAAAGCTAAGCCCGGGAGGACAGCTTTGTTTTGAATTAATTAAGGTAGAGATGAACTGGTATCAACAACAGAGAGGAGATGATAATCAGATCATAACCGAATTGAATAAATTATTGGTAAAAGGTAAAAAATTAAAAAGAGATGATAAAGGAGTCATTCTTAAAATATATATGCTTTTAGCCAGCGTATATATATGTCAAGTTGATTACACAAACGCTGTAAGGATATTTTGGCAGTTTATTCAAGATATATTAGTTAATAGCGGAGTGGTTCCGGCAGAGACGGAGCCATTATCAGCGGAAGATTTAGTTAAGAAAATCAATCCTGATGTTATTTTGTCAGCTTGGGTGGGTGAGATAGCTATGGTGTTTAAGTGGTTAGGCGATACGTATAGTAGGTATCAGGATAATTATAAGGTAGAGATGATGTTGATATCTAAAACGTTATCGTTAGGCGCGCTAAAAGAAGAGACATATTGCGGATTAGCCGCATTTTTGGGTAAACTTATAAACTATATACCCGCGGAAAACACACTTTATAAAAGTTTATGCTTAGAAAGGGATAAGCTAATTAGTATTATAGAGAAACTACCGGATACAGTTGATGCTAAATGGGAAGTATTAGCGCCTTTATATATACAGAATGGCAAACGTAATATTGTAGAGGAATGGGTTAAGTCTGAGGAAGGGTATTTTAAGTGCAAGAGAAAAGCGTTTTGGTTGAGCCTGCTGGCAGGATCATATGGATTAGAAGAAGATAGTATTTGGAAGAAGGATTTAGAAGAGTGTATTAAAGCAGATTTAGGAGAGATCCTTTTATGTAAGTTTATTTTATCTAAACTTAAAATTGATGACCGTAAATATGCCTTAGAAGAATGTTTTTCTCGCGTAAATGACTTATCTGAAGTTGATGATTTAGCCTGTATTTTTACAGGGGTATGTAAGGAGTATTTTAGGGGGCAGTATGAAGAAACAGAAGATGTATTATTAGAAATCTTAGAGGATGAAAAAGACGAAAGCCCAATGTGCCGTAAAGTTATTTTGAAAGTATTGGAGAATATCGGGTCAGTAAAGACAGTATCGGCGTTTCAGGTAAGGATTGACGAGCTAACTGAACCAGTAAAACCTGTTTTGTCAGAACAGCAGGTTAATAATAACGATAGCAAGAAGAAGAAAAAGAAAAAAAAGAGAAAAGGCCAAAGCAATAATCACCAGGGGCAGAAAATTTTAGAGATGAGGCAGGTTATAAAGGAAATTTCTAATAGGCCGCCAGCCGAATTAATAGTAAATCCACAGGGAGAATCTAATAATAAAAATCTGCCGTTGCAAGCCCAAGAAACAGCAGAGCAGTTTCGCGCGGATTTAAAAAATAAGCGGAGTCAAATTCCTCAGGTTAAACAAGAATTGTTATCTCAAATTAAAAACGCTGATAAAGTATTACAACAAGCAGAGTTATATCTAGATGACCCGGTGAAAGAATGTTTGCAATTGATACAAAAGTATAAGGAGGAATATAACAGACAGCAAAAAAAGGATGCGGACTTTATTAAGGCGGTAGAATCCATAGAAGAAAATATTTTAAAATTACAACCGGCTATCAATGAGTTGATAGAAGCTGTGGAATATGGAAGGTATTTGAATAAGTATTCCTTTAATGACGAGATGTTATGTTACGGCAATATCCAGAGTTTAATAGAGAAAGTGGGTAATACTAAAGAGCGGATGAATAGGCAAGCACAAGAATTGGACAGGATAAAAAATATATTGTCTGCTGGTAAAGAATGGTTGTCTGCGGTGGGGGGTTTATTGCCAACAGGCCAATCATTAGATGATTTAAAAGAAACCTTTTTAAGCCAAACATTGATTAAGGGAAGTTTAGGGGAGATTCGTGTAGAGTTAGTTAAAGAAAAACAAAGGATTGAGAAGGTTTCTAAGGATATCAGCGAGGTTTTTGCAACTGTTGAAAAAGATAGAACATTTATTGAGAAGTGTAAAAATATAGAGCCTTATCAGATTGAATCGATAGATAGAATCGTAGAGAAAGCAAAAACTACTGCTAATAAGCTTTACGATGATATCGAGATTTTAAAGGAGTTTAAGAGAGAATTTGAAGAACAGCTCGCGGCAGTAGAACATTTTTCTCAACAATCAAGCCGGCAGGAGAACTGGGGCGCGGGTAAATTAGTGGTGTTTTTGACATTATTCCTTATTGGAGGCTGGATTATTATCCGAATTATTTTCCCTCAGTTTATGGCTGGAATGTTTGTCAGCTTAAATGAATTGTTCTTTATAGCGGCTATGGTGCCTTTAGGGGTGGTAATGGATAATGGCAAGGGAGGGAATACAGTAATTAGTGAAGGAAATAGTCTTATTAAAGAATTACGAGAGTTAGATAATAAATTTCAAGAGTGGGCGAATGTTAAACAGCGCATCAACGATAATCTAACAATTTTACATAAACTTGATGAGCAATTAACTATAGCTGTAAAGAAAGACAGATGGGAAAAGCTATTGCTGCAGTTACGGGAGAGAGTTAAAGAAGTAGGAAAAGAGATTAAAAGCGCCGAAGGTTTTTGTAAACAGATAGATATTAATGAAGATGGGAAGGTAAAAAGAGACAGTTATCAGAATTTGGAAAAATTAAATCCAATGATACAGAATTTAGAAGATGATATAAGCAAATTAGCGATATTACGCGAAGATTTTGAATCAATACAAGTTGATGTTAATAAATATAATGAAGGCTCTCTTAAAGAAGAGAATTATCAAGATAGTTTTATACTTAAAGCTCAAAATATGCTTGAACAGTTATCCACGCAACATCAAGATTTAACGGCGTTACAGAATAGATTGACAATAGCTTGGGCTATTTTATCACGAAATAAAGTTGGAGAGGTGTCGCGGACAGAAATCTTAAAAAGACTAGAAATTGCTATTGAGAAGGTGGAGAAAATTTTAAAGGAAGCTGAGCAGGCTTTAGAGTTTATAGATAGCAACCAGGCATTGCTTGATGAATATAAAGGAATAGAGGAATATGATGTTGAGGGTATAGATGATTTGATAAAAGAAGCGAAAACCGCGCTAAGCTCTATTGAAGATAATAAAAATAAATTAACTCAGAAAAAAATTCAATGTAAACAGAATTGGAAATTAGGTAACGAGATTAAAAATAGGTGGGAGCGCTCAAAAATTAAAATTATTAAATTGAAAAAACACGAACAAGCAACCCTTGATGATTTAGAAAAAATAAATAAAACATCCGCGGAGTGGGAAGAATGGGGAAATTCTGTTCAAAGCGGTTTTGAAGAATTAGAGAGGCTTAAAGGTAAAATACGCGATGCAATTGATATAACAATTTTAGTCCGGCTTGCCGAAGAAATAATGATTGTGACGAAAATTGAGTGGTTAAGGTGTTTTCATAAATGTAGTGGGATGATATCTAGTGATGACAATAGACATAAAAAATTAGAAAAGATAGAAGAAGAGATGAATACGTCTATTCCTAAATGGTTACTAGATAAGTTACCCAAAGAAAAAACAATAGTAGAGGAACTCATGAACTTATTGGATTGTTCTAATCAAGATAATTCAGTAATAGCTGAGAATAAGAAGTTAAAATTATATAACATTTCTGATTTCACTAAAGAAATAGATGAGAAAATAAGGTCAGTACTTAAGAAAACAAAGAAAATAGAAGAAGATATTCAAGCGTTTATAGATTATAGTATTAAAGCGGCAGAGGTTATTGTAAAAGATACAGTATTTTATATAAATCTTAAAACAAACAGCTTTAATGGTTTAGTTAAACAAGGGAAGGGAATTATACTCCGTTTGCAGAAACTAAACGCGCGGGAGATATCAAAAATTCGTAAGGAGCCGAAAGCTATAAATAATGATTTACGCGAGTTGTTGGCGCTTAAAAAAGAAATAAGGAAGGCTGAAGAAAAATTATGGCATAGTCTCGTGGCTCAGATAGAGAAAGAGGAAAGCTGTATTAATGACAATGTTTATCCAATGTGCGAGCAATTATCTGATTTAAGCGAGCAATGCGATAACGCGGTTAAGCCTGATAAATGCGATGAGAGGAAGTTTGGCTTAATGAAAAGAACAGCAATATCCGCTAAAGAAAGAGTTAAAGAAGCCGAGGGATTAATAACGCGGTTAGCGGAAGCCATTGACAAAGTTCAATGGGTATATAATAAGCAAGATATTACCACAGAATTAGATTTACACTCTTTAATTGTAAAGGCGGTTTCAAACCAGAGGGATTTGCAAAGGTCGAAGAAAGAGCTAAAGGAGGCAGGAGAAACAATTTCTAATCTTTTAAATCTTTTGCGCCGATATAAAGAAGAACTTAAACTTGTCATGCCTGAAATAATTATCCCAGATCCAGACAGCTATTCTTATGGAGTGGAAGTTGATAATAAGCGGGAAAGGAGAGATAGAAAAAATAAAAAGAATGAAAATAAAGGTAAAGGTGGAAGGAAGAAAAAAGGTAAAAGCAAAGTATTAGGAGGAGAAAAAAATACGGGTGAGATGTCTTACGAGAGGTGGCAAGAATTGAAGCAAAATAGAACTATGCCAAAGGTACAAAATGATACCCCTACAGATCTTGCAAAAGTAAAGATTGAATTTTACAATGAATTAACTGGTGGGGGTGGCCAAAACAATGAGCAAAACAGAAAAAAGAAGAATAAGAAAACAAGAGATTCTCATAATTTAGGCGTAGTTATTACTTTAGGAGAGGCAGGGCTTGGAAGTTTGGGAATAATATTAGTAATATTTATTATTTTAAGATTGGCAGTGGTGATATGCAGAAATGGGCCGCCGAATTTTGGATCCTGGATCCTGGATTCTGGATCCTGGATAAATGCCGTACCTAGTAAGTTTCACGCTTTATGTTTCGCGCCTGCCCTTTGTATCCCCACGAGTATCGAGTATCCCCGTAAAGCTTCGCCACGGGGCAGGCAAGTATCGAGTATCCTCCCTTATTTACGTAGAAAAATTACTGTAGGCAAGCCTACACATTCATCAGTTAGAAATTCTAATTTATCTAGCTTCTGTGGCAAAGTGGACGTCCTCGTTTTTTACAAGCTGATTCGCGTATTCTATACACGCTCTTATATCTTCTTTGCTAATATTGGTATTGTTATATTTTCGGTAACATTTTTTACTGCAATTCCTAATGTTTGCGCGCAGGTATGCACAAATTCTGGTAAGGTGCTTTTGAATGAAAATAGAGGGGTATTGGAGTTTGTAAGCCAGATAAGGGAGCTTAACATTAGTTTCAGCAATCATGAGTTTATGCCATACTTCAGCAATAACAATTATGGACGAATATCCTTTTATCTCACCTTTCTCAACGCGTCCAAGGAACTCGCTGCAGCTATTTTTAACTCCCAGAAAATGGTAGATGAAAATATTAGAATCAATAAATATTTTCTTGTTTTTAGGAAACTTGGAGAGCAGCATTTAGTTCTCCAGGGGGTTGAATTTGTGAGAGGCAGCGATAAGTTTAGCTACTTTGCTATGAACTTGAATAATAGCTCTAGTCCTCTTAGTGAGGGTAGGGATTTCAATTTTCAGCTCAACTCTTTGGTGCTCGGGAAAGGGAAGCTTTCTGAGGGGACGGATGATTCCTTTTTCATAGATCCCGCTAATAGTTCTAACCATAATTCACCTCCTATTGTTAATACATATACCTTTAAATATATAGCATGTTTAATAGTTTGTGTCAAGGGGAGCATAAGATTATCGATTTCCCGCTTCACTCCTCACTCTTCGTCTTTCTTTTCTTTTGTCAAGTCTGTTTCTTCGCGCTGGCTCGCATTTATTTTGTCTATTTGCTGTGGGTTTTTGTCTTGGTTGTTGGGGTGGCTGAACAAAGCTTGTAGAAAGAAAGCTCCCCCGGTATTCGGTTATTTTTCTAAATGTTCAGATATAAATCGGCAGGTTCTTTCGCCTAATAAAGAAGACGCGATTGAGAAAGTTCTTAAAATTGATAGTAATAATCTTTTTGTTTTAGGATATGCCAGTAACACAGCATTGCAGTTAGGCTGGCTTGGTAAAGGCCAGAAGTATGCTTTGAAACTTTTACAATTAGCTCCTCAGGAGAGTAAGAGTTGGGGCTGTTGGCATATGGTTATGATGGCAATAGGAATGCCGGGGATGGCATTTGCCGCGGCAGAAAAAAATGAGGCATTAGGAAAATATCAGAATAACGATAGAGTTTCTTTTTTGAGGAACAAGGCTTTGCTTAATGAAGGTTTAAGAACTTTTATCTTGGATGGGAAAGGCGCCGCGGTTGAGTTTAGTGATAAGGTGTTGCGGCGTGAAAGGATAATGGATAAGACTTTAATTTTATTCCGCTGGCTTGAGCGGGTAAGCAATAGAGAATTTTCGCCGTTTCCTAAGCCGCGGATGCCGAAAGGCAGGGAACATTTGCCCGCTATTTTAGGAAAACGTACATTAGCAAAAGATAATAAGTTAAATGGAGCAAAAGGATATAAAGCATATTTTCCTAAAGGATTTAATGATGATCAGATAATGAATTGGGCATATAAAGCTATAAACTCTTCATATTATCAGCATTTAGGAGTGTTTGCTGACGGCTCAGAAATAGAAGGACTGGAATGGTTATCAGGAGAAGTTTTTGTTTCTTACTTTAAAGATAACGGTACAGGAGAATGGGTTTGTATGCTGGTTATAGGAGATAAACTTGGCAATATAGAAGATTTTGTTCCTGTTTTTGGCCCGGGAGTTGTTTGTTTGAAGAAAGAAGTTGAAGTTTCTTTAGAGTCGAGGCCATTAATAAGAGGACTTCGTATGGTTTGGAATAGAAGCTATGGCCATCCCGCAATAGTATTGACAGGCAATGATCAATGGGGATTTACAAGAATGTTTAATAGTAAGCTGTTGTCTGAGTTGAATCCTATTGAACGGGAGCAGTTAGTATGGTTAACAGCGGTAGAAGGAAGGTTTGTAGCTGAATTAGGCGGTTACCGATACTATGAATATGAAACGCCTGAATGGATGTCAGGAAGAATTCCTGCCAAAGTTTATCTTCAGGTAAGCGTGGAGTCATTTAGGGCGATTGGTATTTTTGATTTAGGGTTTATGCAGAGGAACATTAAACAACATGAAGGCCAATCTCAACGTAATTTGATGGTTTTAGGGTTGTTCGGAGGTATTTGGGGGTTGGTGTTTCTTGTGGTTATTGGGGCTATGATGTTTGGAGTTAGTATGGGGGATGGGGAGGATAAGAGTTCATTGATGCCGTTAAGTTCGGGGATGGAGAAGTTAAAGGAAGATTTAATGGCCGCTGGAATATCAATCCTTTCAAGAAGGGATTCAATTGATGCCATTTATGCCCGCGCGAAATATTATCTTTCGCGGTATTGTGAGAATATTGCTAAGAAATTACGCGCGAAAAGACAAATATGGGGGTTAAGTGATAAAGAGATAGAACAGCTTAAAGAAATATTGGATAAGATAGATGAAAAATATTTGGCTTGCTATCTGGTAAGGGCGTATATTTCAATTGTTTATATCGCGTTTTGGGTTGAAGCCCACTGTTTGGAGAGAGAAGAAGTAAAACAGTTATTATTGGAGATTAAGGATAATTCGGATATTCCGGATTATCTTGTAAGAATACTGCGTTTTCCAGATGAGCCGGAAAGCAAAAAGTGTATAAATAGTTTTATTTCGTTTGTTTTTGATTTAGAGGACAAATGTTTATTAGATAAAGGAGAGATTATTTCTAGGTATATACTAGAGAATCCTCAAGTATTTTCAAAACAAGCCGTAGATTGCTTGAAAGATTTCAGTAATAAAAAGTTAGTAGAAAGTGCATTAAAAGAAGTCTTGCAGGAACTTAAATTTACTAATGTTAAGCTTCCGGAAAAATGGGAAGAACCTCCTTTGGAGAATATAAAAAGAGAAGGGGGTGAAGAAATTGATAAGGAAATTCCTCGTCCGTATAGCTCGATAAGAGGAAGTTTTTCACATAAAGGAAAAGCTGTAGACGTGGTGGTCGCGGTTAAGGAGTATCTTAAAGGTGTTGGCGCGTTAGCTGTCCATCCTTATATAGTAAAGGGGGGGTATCCTAAAGAAGGAATGATTTGCCATGAGTTTTTAGATGAAGAAGATTATTATTTTGTTAAAGAAGAAATAATAAAAATATTAACGGTTTATTACGTATTAGAAGATCACAAAATGATCGATTTTAATTGGGTATTTTTACATGCAGGAGATTTTGCTTTTAGGAGGGATGACCAGGGCGCTATTGAATTATGGTTAACTAACATAGTCAATTATGTGCAGAAAGTATCTGTGCCGGAGTTTCTTGATGAGCTTATGAGTTTAGAAAGCCCTTATTCAGGAATTATCACAGGCAGCCCGGAAGTTATGGGAAAAGTATTTACCGCGCGGATAGTATTTGCCGGCATTAAGAAGGCAATAGGCGCAAGTAAGGTTAGGGAATGGCTGAAGGAATATACAGAAAGATATCCTCATAAGCATACGAAAGAAATAGAAGATTTTCTTAAAAAATTACCGGTAGGGGACGAGGGCACTCGTCCCGTTAATAAAAATGCGGGAAATAATATAAATATGAGTTGGTTAGTTGTTTTGGAGGCAGGGGGGAGGGTTGTTTTGGTGTTGGTGTTTTTATGTTTTGTGATTGGCATGTTGGAGAGCGGGGCGGAGATTGATAAGCAGGAGGCGTTAAATGATCTTAGAAATATGGAAAGCGGAGAAGCGCCTTATTTTATAGCAAGTTATATTCTTTCTTGCGGGTGCTGTTTAACTGCATCTGAATTTATGGATGAGATAGATTTTTTAACAGAGGATTGGAAAAATTGGGAATTTAATTCAAAGGTTAATTTGGCAATTATTTTAGATTTAATTATTAATACGTATGAGGATATAAGTCAGAATGAAGCCTCAAAAATTATTAAGAGAATAATGAATTCTACTAGTACAGCTTGGAATAAATTCCATGATCCTGAATTTAGGAAACAACTGGCAAAAAGCATAAAAGACGCGCTGGAAATTATATATGGAAATAGGACAGAGTTAAAAATCAGGCCTCATATTAGTTGTTGCGCGGATTGTAACGACACAAATAGCGATGGGGAAAATAGTGACGAGCTATCTTTTGTAGAGAATGGGAAAGAGGTTCCAGATCAAGAGATAATCAATCGCGTTGTTCCCTGGATATGGCTCACTAAGGAGGAATTTATTACACAGGCCCGGCAGTTAAAAGATGAAATAATTGGGGATAATGGGGATAATAGATGGGCGGCGCGGCCAGCATTGTTTTCAGTTAAAGCTTTAAATCTTGTCGCTGAAACATTCAGCTATGTTAAAGTTTCTGAATGTAATCAGAGTGATATTTGCGCTGATTTGGGAATATCTTTTTTTAATGAAATATTCAATTTATCCGATGAAAATATTAAAAAGATAAATAAACGGCTGCTGCCTTTAGGGTTGGTATATAAAAATGGCAAAATGAAATCTTTTGGGCCTTATGTTGAGACATTTTTGGGCGAGATAACTAGTGAGATAAAAAAATACTATGCTGGATCTACAGGGACTAACGCGCACGATTCGTGTAAATTTGAAAGATGTTTAAAAAGGGAAATAAAGGATATTAAGATTGAGCTGGACAAAGAGGTTCGTGAGGCAGTAAAAAAGAGTAGTCAAAATAAAAAACTTACTTTAAGCAAAAAGCTTAGCCTTGAAAAACTGACAGAAGTATTAACAGTGCAGTTTTATAAGGAGAAACACTACAGGAAGGGGGTAGAGGAATTAGCAAAGCGGGAAGGGTTTGATGTCCTGAAAGGAATAATTAAGGCATTTGTCCAGAAAGACGCGGATAAGGGGCAAATAGTTGAAGCTCTTAGCATGGCCGGTATTGAGTTTTTAACCTGGTTGTTTCAAGAATTGATTAGGGAAGACGAGGAATTCCGCAGGGATTTTATTGCTTCTTTGCAAAATATTATTTTAGAGATGCTTGTAATCTTGCTCTGGAGGGTTGATAACCCTAATGTTTACGGTAAAGGTATGGAGATTCTTTTTACCGGCTTGCGCGAAAAATATTGTAAAGGAATTGAAAAAAGTATCTATGAGTTTCCTTGTTCTTCCAAAGATTTTACAAAACAAAAGGCTAAAAAAATGGGTGTGCCGGTGGTAAATCTTGGCACAGGCCGGATAGATATTCATCGGGGGCGGCTGAATAAGGAAGATTTGGAAAGATATAGTAAAGATAATTATGTTACTGCTCCTGAGTTTTTACATAGCAGAGACAGGGGGCTGTATATTGCCGGCGGCAGGTTTTATGTTAACGGTGAAAAACCGGCGCGGATGAAATTACATATATGTTTGCCGAAATATACTCTTGAGCCGTTTTTTTATATAGCAAGAAACGCTGTTGTCCACAGAGTTATCAGCGAATCAATAGATAAAACGTTAGCTTTTAGCTATAGCGCTCAACAGGGGAAATTAATTACTTCTTTTTGGTCCTTAGATAAAGAAGAAATAGATTCTTCTCAAGGGCACTTTGAAATAACCGGCCTTCCTGTAGGCTATGACGGAACAGTTTGTTGTGGAAAAATAAAATTTCCTGTTGGTGAAAGGTTTAAAGGCTTACCAACGCGTTTTTGCGAACCTTTTTATAATGAGCAAAATCAAACAACCGGTTTTAGAAGAATACAGGTATATGATTGCCATCAACAGTCATTAATTGATATGGTTTCCCGCGGGATGCCTTATCCCAAAGATAAGAAAATAAGGGTAGTGGATGAAGCTCTTTTAGATACTGCTATATTTGAGCATCAATCCTGGTGTATTTATAATTTATCCAGCGGAAGAATTATCTATCCGGGCAAAGAAGATAGAGATATTAACTGCTTTTTAGAGAAATATCCTGATTGTATTGTAATTAAGCGGTTAGAAGATAGTAAAAAAGAATTCGAGTTTAAGGAGAAAAAGTATCCTAATAGTAACAAGTTCTGGCTGGCTGTTATAGAAAAAGGAGAAGTAGTCTATGGTGAATATTTAGATGATTGCCCGGGAAATGTTTTCTTGGACAAAAAGCCGGGATATTTGTTAAGGACCCTGGGTGTAACCAGAGATAGAATTTTAATGATGCTCAAAAAGAGTAGATGGAATATGGTAAAGCTAAGGAAAGATTTAAATTTACCAGACTCTATTAGTTATATCAAAATGATTGTTGGTTTTGACATTATAAATGAGTTTCGGCAGAAGTTTATTACTTTATGCAAGAATAAAAAAGGTATCCAAGGAGGGGTTGTTCGCGGTTTAGGGATTAACTGTAATTTTGAAGCTCATTTTGAACGGTTTCAAAAAAGTTTTTATATTGATTTGTCGGGTATCATTAAAAGTTATAAGTTAAAAGATCGCGAAGAAAAAGCTTTAGGTAAAATTAAGAGAATTGATTTAACCGCCCTAAGAAAAAAAATTCCTGGGAATGCGAAGTTTTATTTGAGCTGGGATCAGGTTATAAGCAGTTACGATTATACTGATGATTTTAGAAGTTCTTTTATAGCAATATATCAATTATGTTGGCTGTTTTATCTTAATAAGCAAGAAACACTTTTGGCGATAGCGAGGTTTTTTTGTTTGTTTTCCACACACGGGCCGGAGGCAATAGCTAATATTATAAGAAGAGGCAATATACAAGGAATTGATAAACCAGGCATAGAAGCAATTACACTGCCGGATGACTCTTTTGCTTTTTTATCAAAGTTGGGGGACAGTTTTAAAGAAGACAAGATAATGGAGATGTTTGAAGAAGGAGGGACAGGGTTGCCAGGATTACAGAGCATCTTTAAAGAAAAACTAGGTATATGTCCGTCTTTGAGCCAGATTATCGCCGGCTTTGATTTGTTGAATAGGTTACCTTTGCGGGGGCCGGGAAAAGGCAGAGGACAGAGAAGAAATCCTGATATATTAAATGTTTGTAAACGCGTTGCCTCAGACGCAATGTCAAAAGCGAAAAAACTATTGGTTCAGGGTAATGAGAATGCTCCTTTTCAAGCTTCTAAATTACCGGATAAAACCCTGCTTCTCATTCCTCTTTCAATAAGCAATTTTTCTTCATTAGATATAGCGCTGGTGTTGGCAGCAGGGATATTTCTCTTGGCTACTATTTTTCTTATTCATTATCTCTGGAAACATTTTGTTTGTCCGATATTGGAGGAGTCGGGAATTCCTGGTAAAAAGTTAATTGGCTTGATTCTTTTGGCTGTTGGTGTTTTGGTTTTGGTTGATTTTGTTTTACCGGCGGTAGGGGGTTGTGCGCCGTTGTTGGGTTTTGGGCAGAAGTTTATTATTCTTCCGATAGAGCAGGAATTTAATAGGACTGTATCTTGGGAGTTTATTGTTATCTTTTTTGCCGCCGCGATTATTGTTTTAGGCACAGTAATTTATCATATTATTACTGTAGTAAAATTCTATTATGCTATTTTTAAATTAAGCAGAAAAGGCCTAGATTTTCAGGAGGATGAGGAGTGCGGAAGGATAAAGAAGGCTTTTGAGCCGGATGTTAAGCATTGGCTGGCCGGGTTGGGAAGTGTTAGAAGAAAACATATATCAGATGGGAAATATCCTGATGAGGAAGGGTGGAAACAGCATCCTTTGTATGAAAAACTTATTCTTGCTGACCCGGAAGCTTGCGCTCATCTTTTGAAGTATATGGCTCAGAAGAGATGGTATGATTTTTGGACTCCTTTTTTCAAAAATTATACTAAAAATAGCTTTATTGGCCCGGCCGCGGATAGAGAAGCAGCTTATTGGCTTAGAGAGGATTTAGGAAAGCTTAACGCCCGCATTAAAGTGGTCGGCACAGAAGAGCAAAGGCGGGCTAAGTCAGGAGCTTTTAAGGAAGGGGAAATCCTCAGTAAAGGAGAAGAAAATATATATAATTATATTGACCAAATGGAAGAGTCTTATGTAATAGAAATTCCTACGGCTAAAGGCGGAGGAGTAGTAACAATTTATTTTAAAGATTCGAAATTTAAGTTTTTTAATGATGAGTTTTATGGCTGGCCGATAATAGGCGGAAAAGGGATGAAAGTTGAAAAGCAAGATTTAGATAATCCGGCTGGCTGTGTAGCAAGAGAAGCGGAAAAAGTAGGCGGGATAAAAAAGGTTGTTGTTGATTTGCTCTGGAGAGAAGAAAATAAACCGCTTATTAGGGAGTTAATTAAGAAAGGAATTTATGTTAAATATAAAAATTTGGATAAGATGGAAAAACTGCTGGATAAGAGCAAAGAAGGGGTTATTCGTAATGGAAACTTAATTTTAAGAAAGCACGGAACGTTTTCAGCGGCAGTAGGGTTAGCTTTTGGAAAAATTCATTTTATTTTAGGCCGGGCAAAGATTACTGAAATTCAGGCTTCAGCAATATTAGCTAAATGTATTGGGGCAAGCGCGGTTTATGAGATTTGTAAGGCTGATTTAAGTAAAAACTTTACTGAGCCGGAAAAGTCTTTATTAAGAAAATCAGGGTTGTGGGGCCCTAAGTATGCTCAAAACAGGCCTTCTTGGATAAGTAGATTTAGCAGTGATGAATTAGGGATAGAAGGAGATATTCTAATTAATTATAGCGCTATTCGAGATAATTTCTTAGTGCCGCAGTTAAAGGGAGCGCGTTTTGACAAAAAAACAGGCGAGATAGTTGTTACTAAGGCTGTTATTACCTTATATGGCGGGGTTGAGTTTTATGAGATGAGGTTTAAGACTGAGCTAAGCTATAAGGTTAAGCAGACTGATACTGCCGCGAATAATCATATAGATATTTCATATGAAGATTATTTTGAGGATTTATCCGGATATTGTTATAGCGAGCCTAATTACAGGAAATCAAAAATATATTGTGAATTTGGGGCATACGCCAAAGCAATTAGTGAGATTAATAAGGCATTAAGAATAGTTAGGCAGAAAAACCGGGGGGCCTCTCGACAAAATAAAGAATTTAATGAGTCATTAATTAAGAAATACTCTGAGGCTAAGTGGTTTTATAAAGGGATGAGAAAGCTGGTTACTGTAGGCATAAGGCCTTTAGCTGCCGCGGAAAAATATTTTTGGAAAGCCTTACCTGAAAAAGAAAGGCTAAAATCATTAGTAATCAGGCCCGAGGATGAGCTGAAAAAGATTATTTTCTGGCGGTTTAATGTTGTTGACGGAGGGCTAAAACATCGCTATGGCCGGCAGTTAGAATTTCCTCCTTCCGCGGAGGAAATTAAACGAATACGAGGCCTAAAGAAAGAATATGAAAGGGCAATGGAGTTATACAGGAGATTTCCGGCTAAAACTCCAAGAGATATAGCAGGATATAAAATGCTTGAGAGCCATGGGAAGTTAATAGATATGACTTTAAAATGGAAGAATTATTTTTATTGTGAAAATGGTGAATGGAAGCTTAGCCATGATGTTACCGGCCGTCAGGATTATTTTG
This sequence comes from Candidatus Omnitrophota bacterium, assembly GCA_043815445.1. GTDB lineage: Bacteria > Omnitrophota > Gorgyraeia > Duberdicusellales > 4484-171 > JBDRIY01. Next base: position 91,450 of record JBDRIY010000058.1, on the reverse strand, counting down.
GCGCTTACGGCCAGGTTTATCAAATAATGGGCAATGAAAGTAAGAATTTAGGGTATATATTGGACGCGGTAAATTATTATCAAAAAGCGATTGCTTGTTATGATGAATTAAAAGAAAAAGACCGCGGGTGGTCGTTAATTCAGGCTCGGCAAAATATGGGAGAGTGTTATGAGCAGGCAGGAGTCATTTATTTTGCTAAACTTCATTATGTTACGCTGCTTACTATGAAAGATTTTAGCAAAGTGTATAAAGGAGAAATTGTCGGAGCTGGATTAACCAATGATGACATAGAAGAGGCAAAAGAGGCAAGAATAGGTTTCGCGGATAAGTATATCAGATTAGCGGTTGAAGGATATGTTAGATGTTTTTTAGATGATTTGAGAAAGAGCGAAACAGAAATAAATCAGATTATGTCTGTTCTCAATCAGATGTTTAAAAATGAGAGATATGTGGATGTATATCTTCAAGAGGGCAACATTTTTTGCTTTAAATATGAGGTTGAAAGAGAAAAATATAAATATATACGCCTGCATATTTTAACTTTAAAGGATGAAGAATTGTGTAAAGAGTTAGTTAAGATAGGCATGGGGATTTATAAAGATATTTCTTCATATATGAAAGCGTATAACCGTCTTTGCTGTATGGCAAGGGATGCCGGAGATGATAAGAAGCGGGAAGATATAATAGGTGTTTTTAAGGCTATTACCGGTATGAATGATCCTGAGACTGGAGCGCCGGTTGGGTTTGGGCCTCTTAAACAAGGCTGTATGCTTGATATGTCTTTATCCGGCAGCGGGAGTTTTGCTTATGGCTGGTTGAGCTGTCATCCAGAAGTTGCAGGCAAGGTAGGAAAAGTAAAGAATGTTATTGATGCTGGGTGCGGAGTTCCTCCTTCTGTTATGGGAAGCTTTGGCTACCGCGATTTTAGAAAAAAGTACCCTAAAGCAGTTCTTTTATTAGTAGATCCTTTAATACCGGAATATGCTTTTGTAAAAGAGGGTATTAATAGGTATTGGCTTTTTGATATCAATTTTGAATTTCTTGGATTTTTAGGGAAATGTCCTGCTGAAGGTATTTATAAGATAAAAAACAATGATGATATCGCGGCAAAAGCTCATAATTTATTCGGACTTTCTATAGAGAGAATTAAAGCAGGAATTGAGGATGGTAGCGAAGCTTTAGCTAAAGGCAGATTATTTAAGGCAGATACTGCTAATTGTTTTGTTTCTACAGGGACGCTGGGTATTCAAATTAGAGAGGTGGATGTTATTGTCAGCGCTAACGTATTGAAAAATTATAATGAAGATGAGATAAAAAAGTATTTAGGCCTTATAAAGGATCGTTTAAGGGAAGGGGGGATTTTTGTTAATTGTGTTGATAATTGCCAGCTGCATATTTTCCGTAAAGTAAAAGCAGGGAAAAAGTATGAGCTTAGGCCTTGGCAGTTAGTTTTAAAAGGCAAGGATTCAGAAGGAAGGTTATTTCCTAATACAGTTCTTATGGGAGATCTCCATAGCCAAGTGATTTTAGAAACTGATTTAGAATTTATTTGGGAAACGATTGATAGACAGCGAGACATTAATAGTCATTATTTTTCTCTTACTGAAAGTATATTCCAAGAGGAGGGATATAATTTAAAAATAGAAAAATTTGGCACAGATAATTGGGTTATAGTTTTTTCCTATTATCCTGACGGCTCGTTAAAGAAAAATAAATGCCCTGATTTAGATCCGGCCTCAACCTTGCTACAATGCTCCCTTTGGCCTTTGGCGCCGCCGATTGTGTTTTGGGGGGTAGTGTTTCTTATTATTTGGTTATTGTTTCATGCCAGCCTGGATACCTATATTCAGGCTCAAACAATTATTCCATCCTCATCAATAAAAATGTTCTCTATTTTGGATTTAGATCAAATTAATGAAAATATTAAGAAGTTTCAGGAGTGTTTTGAAGGCAGCAAGGAGAGTAAAGATGCATTAGCCTGGTTAAATTATTTTTACGCTAGTAAAGCGGCTTGGGAAGGAAAAGGTATAGGAGAAATTCTAACCTATTTGAATAAGTGCATAGAATTATATCCTTCTCATCCTTTAGCTTATTCCCGCCGGGCAACGTTAATTATTTTAGGCATTAGTATTAGCAAGAAGAATATTTATTTTAATAGTGAAGAATTTATAGATTTTTGGAAGAATCTTGAGACTCAATGGAAGATTTGGCACAGCTATAAACAAGTTTGGTTATGTTCTAAGGTGGATATGTTAGCTAACTATATGCAGATATTCCAGGCAGCCTTTGAAGGAAGTAGAGGGGTAATTTTAAGGCCGGAAGCCTCTTTGTTTATGGATATCAGAGTTAGGTTAGGAGAGGTTGAACAATTATTAGCAAAGCAGGATATACCGGTAGAATACCCTGACGACGGTAGTTTACGCGCCTGGGAAGAGAACTACTTCGGAGCCGCGATTCCTCAGGGTAATTGGGAAAAAGGCTTTTATAGATTATTTGAGGTTATTAGGAGAGGTATTTATTGTTGTGGAATATTTGAGGCAGTAGGGGAAAGCAGTGTTGAAGAAGCGGCTGATGTTTGCTTCTTGTATAGCAGTTATATTTTAGAATTAGCCAGAAGCCCGGGGCAAAAGCTTAGCCCTGTTTATAAAGAAACGGCTGCATCCTCGCGCAGCATTAAAGATGAGTTGCATAAATTATCAAGTAAAGAAACTTCCCCCGTGTTAGAAGAGCAAAAAGAAAATATGCTGGATTGTTTTCATAGCCTTTACTTTTTGCTGGCTATTTATAAATTCGAAAGAGAGGAAACTTTTCCTGATGACAAATTATTAAGCGCGATGATAAAAATATTTAATGACTTAGAGCTTCTTAATTTAACTGAGGCAGAAGTTGATGAAACAGTAAAAGAAGCTGAAGATTCTCTTTCTAAGTCAAGAAAAGTTTGGAGTATTTACGCGCGTATGTTCCAGATTATTTGGAATATACATTTTAGATACAAATCAGAAGGAAATTTTGGCCTTGAACAACGGGATAGTTTTATCAGCCTTTTTGATTCATTCCAGGGCGCGCGCAGTAAGTTTCCTCAGGTATTTTTTGAATTTTTAATTTCGGGATTAGTATATATTTCCTTAATAATATTTTTAGAAGAAGAAGGAAAGCGCGATATTTCTGAATTCTGGCAAGATATCCTTAATAAAGCTTTTCCCGCGAGGATAAAAGATGAGATTTTAGAAACTCCCAGTACTGCTAAAGATATTTTTGGCATACTTTTGAAGGTTGACAGAGTATTTTTAGACACATTTTTATTATTCCATACTTTTAATTTTGTTAATCCTGAGAAAATGGCAGAGATGCTAATAGATTCCTTTTTAGAACGCCCCTGCAGCACTGAAGACGAGAAAAGAAGTTTATTTATTATCAGCAGAATACTGGGTAATTTATGCAATTGTCAGGATGTTATTGTCGGACGGTTAAAAGAGTATATTAACTCTAAGGCTTCAAAACTTAGCGAAAACAAAAACGATGGCGATATTTTTAGGGCTAAATTAGCTATGGATATTCTTTCTCGCTATGTTGATGAAGGGGGTTTTCAGTGGATGTCGGAAAAACACCGGGAAGCAGGCTCCAGCGCTGACAGTATTTTTTCCGAAACTCCGGCAGGATTGTATTTCGCCGCGAAAGAGTCCGCCAGACAAGGAAGGCCGATAAAGGAATTAATAGAAATTATCACGATGCTTAAAGAATGTTACCCTCCTGAAATTTTTGAAGCAGTATGCCCGGTATTGCATAAAAGGAAACAGAAAATTTTGAATGATATTTTAATGATATTAAGCTTAGAGCATTTTAATGTATTAGGTAAGTTTATAAATAAAGAAGAATATTCTGACAGCGAAAAAACAACTGTAACTAATGCCATTAAGAATTTATTTGGCTCTCATCAAATTATTAAGAAAAATCAGTTAATACCTTTATGCTCCGATTTTCTAAATACTATAGACAAAAAGATAGAAAAAGTTCTGAATAAAGATACAGATTTGATGAAATCTTTTGCTTATAAGTATTCAGAGTTTATTTTTGAGTTAGGAGACACTATTTACAATCAAGGAGATTTGCTTATTAGCATTGGTTATTATGAGAGGAGTTTGCTTTATTTTAACAAATTAAAAGGCGCCACGCCTAACGACGCTCAACGGCTCCACTTTGTAGATATAATGCATACAATAGTAAAGGTTGATCGATATTTGGCTATATATAATCCTTTAGTTTTAAGGAATATTAGAGATATTAAGAAAAGTTTGCTGTCCTTTTATCCGGAAAGAATAGCATATATGTATTTATATAATACAGGAATATTTAGAATTCAAGGCTTATATAACAAGGCTATGGAAGAATATAAACAGGTTTTGAGTTGTTTAACAGGCGATAATAAAGCGAATTATTTTTACTTTTTAATTCAGTTAGAGTTAGTTTGTGTATATATATGCCAGGTTCAAGAGGGCAGTTGTTCTGTAGAGAAGGCCAATAGGTTATTACAAGAAACAAAAGATATAGGAAACAGCGTGACAAAGCGTATTAACAGCATATATATAAGTGTAATGAATAATATACAAAAAGTAGATATCTACAGGGCCTTTATTCATATTTTACAAGGCGAATATGAAATAGCGGAAAAAATACTTGAGGCGGATGAGAGCGCTGATTCCGGCATCGTAAATAGTATTTTATGTATAAAATATTATTATTGTTTAACAATAGATTTAACGCGCGGGCTTGATGGCAGCGGGCTAAAGGAAAAACTCTCTGAGTATTTAGCAGTCATTACAGGGTCAAAAGTAGAAGAAGCTGATTTTATTTACGGATTTATAGAAGCTTATAGTTTAGATAAAACGTATAGGGACAGGGTGGTTAAATTTTTGCTGGATTTTAGTTTTGATTTTAATTCAGGGGTTTCCCCTGAATCAAGAAGCTTAATTTTACGTTTTTTACTACTTACTAAAAATCCTTTAGTATCCCCTCGGGCAAAGCAGGAGTTTTGCTGGATGCTGGGCTTGACTGCGCGGGGGGGAAATTCCGGGAGTGAAATTAAGTATAGCCTTTATCCTATGATTGAGCCTACCTTCGCGCTTATTATCGCGGGGCCAGCCAAGGATGAAATTGAGTTTGTTTTGGAATCTATGAGAACCTTAAGTAAGCGTAGCGATTTCCATGGTTTGGATGCTGATAAATTAAATATATATTTTAAGGATTATTTGTGTGCCGAAAATTGTTTAGTGTTCGGCGGCTATGATGAGGTTATGCAAAGAATTGATGAAGCAATAAAACTTTGGAATAATGAACTAGGGGTATATTCTTGGCCTGCCTTAAGGGGAAAAGCCAAAGTATTAAGAAATAAGGCAAAGTATTTAAAGTCTATTCAAGCCAAAGTAGAGCAGGATTATTTAGGGAAGAATTTTTCCGAAGCAGAACAAGGGCTTTTAGAGTTAAAAAATAATAGCCCTCAGTCTTTATTTGTATTTGAGTATGAGGCTAAAATAGAAAATTATCGTCAAGCAGAGAGATTGTTTTATTCTTGTGAGTATAAACAAGCGCTTTATGTTTTAGGTAATAATAGAGATGATCTTCACCAGAAGTTATATGAAAGAATATTACAAGTTAGTGATTTAGATGAAAAATTAACCGCGGCCGAAACCTCAATTAAACAAGATAATTTTACTGGCTTAGAGAAAGCCGTGATTGAAATTGATCAGAAGTTGACAGGATTGATAAAACAAGATGAATTCCCTAAGTTATGGGAGAGAAAGGAGCATATTGAGAATTCTGTCCAGGAATATAAGCAGTTAATGACAGGGATAGAGACTGCCTATAATAGTTTACAATGGGGATATGCTTTATCTAAGATAAGCATTTTGAGAAAGTATAATAACCCGGAATATAGGTGTTTATCGCGGAATTTAGAAATAGTTCAGCCAATATACCAAATATTTTTAAAAGGAGAATACCAGCAGGCAATAAACGCGATTGATACTGTAATAACGAAAAGTAACCAGGGCCAGGTAGATCAAGCTATTCGCGAGGCAAGGCAATGTTTAATAATACTTTCAAAATTAAGCCAGGGTATATTACCAAATCAAGAACAAATAGGGAAAGTATTATCTATTAAGGGGTTAAGCGAAAATAGTTCAAAAAAAGAGCTTAATGAGCCGACAGTAGATAAAAATAAGCTCAGGTATCAGAGGAAACAGCTAAGGAAACAACAAGAAGGTAGAAATAAAAACAGCCGCCGAGATAAGAATGGCTTTTTTAATAAAAAGCCGGAGTCTTTAATTGCGGGAGTTAATGAGTTTAAGTTTAAATGCTGGGTTATGATAGGAGACATATATATTAAAGGAGAAGAATTTAAAAAAGCGGAGACAATGATAATAGCAGTAAGGGATATAGTGAATAAGGCGCGGAATAAAGATTTTTCATTGATTTGCCCGGAGATATTAATTTGGGTTGAGGAATATAGTAAAAATTTAAACGAATTAAAGGAAAGAATAGCCTATTTTTCTAATCAGACTGCTAATAAGGGCAATATGCTGAATAATATTAAGCTTCGAGAAGAGCTTATTCTCCGGATAAAACAGGCAAGGCTGAAATTTCCCGATAATTTGAGTTTAAGAAAAATAGAGCTGTTGCTTGAGATGTATGAAGAATTACAGTTGGTGGAGAGTATTTTAAATGTAACTGAGCAGTTAGTTGAAAGGTCATTGAAAGAAGTTGATATTAGCAAAGTTTGCCCTGCGTGTTCAGAGCGGAGAGTTATGATAATCATAGCCGGTGTAGGTAAAACCAGCCATAAGATAGTAAAGGGTAACGTATATAAAATAGTGGACGCGGATAAAAAAGATATAGCCGGGTTGTGGGAAGTAGAAAATATATCAGGAGGGGACATAATTTTAGGTTTAGCTGGGTGCGGTGATGAATTAGACGCGAAAAAAGTATTTGATAGTTTTGTAAACAGGAAGTTTATTAAGGAAGTATACCGGCCGGTTATGTCTTATGGTAACCGTAGTCATAAAAGGGAATTAGAATATGGAAAGCTGGTTTGGATACAGGATACGCCCTTGATCGTTCAGCGGCGAACCTTAAGGGACATAATAGGTTTATTATCAGTAGGTCTAAATTTATCTCTTACCTTAAAGAATAAATGGTTAGGTTATCTTTTAAGGTTTAAGATAAAAGGCGAGCTTCTAGCCTGCGAAAATAGCAGGAAGGATGAAGTTGATACAGTAGTAAGTGAAGAAATAGAAAGGTATACATTAGATGAAAGCCAGCAGGAAGTAGTAGAATATTTTATGTCAGGTTTTTCTCAAAAAGAGCAGCTCATTAACTTAACCGTAGGCCCGCCAGGCACAGGAAAAACCAGGACTCAGGCGGCTTTAATTCGTATATTGTTACGTTTAGGCTGTAATGTTGTTATATCCTCTAAAGCTCATGGCCCGGTAGACCTGGTGTTAAAAGAGTTATTGGGGATAGAGGATATATTTATAGTTCGCTGTGGGACTACTGACAATAAGATTGACCCGGGCGTTATAAGCCGGTGGATAGGCAGTAATCCTGAGATGATGTTTAAGGATATGCAGGCTTGGTTGCGCAAGGGCAGGCCAATAGTTATAGGAGGCACCTTAAGCGGGTTATGCACAGATTTGAATACGGCAAGAGTATTTGAAGAATTGAAAAAAATAAACAAAAAGATAGTAATATTAGCTGATGAAATGGGGTTAGCCAGCCGCAGAGAAACTTTACCTTTAATATGCCGGATAGCTGAAGAATTAAAGTTACGCGCTATAGCTTTTTTTGGCGACCATTATCAGGGAGGAGCTTTTGGGGTAAATCCGAAGTATTTAGCTTTACTCAGGGAAAAATATAAAAATAATGACGTATTTTTAGGGTTCATTGATAAACATGAAAAGTTGAGTGAAAAGTCATGGTTTAAGCAGCTGCAGTTAGATTTTCCTGAACGGACAAAGTGGCTGAGGCGGTTTTACCGCGCTAGCTTGCCGATTTTTGTTATCGTAACTATCTTATACAAGTTTAGGCTTTTGCCGGCAAAACTTATATTAGAGAGAGATTTTACTCCTAAGAGTTTGAAAATAATTGATTGTTCAGGAAAACAGCAGAGGGATGAGAATAAAAGCATTTATAATACAGCAGAAGCGGAAAAAACAATTGAACAGGTACAGCAATGGATAGAGCGAAAGGCCGGCCTTGTTGATATTATGGTTGCCGCGCTTTATAACGCTCAGGTAGATTACATAAGAAGAGAATTAGAAAGAGGCCATAATATAAAAACTAAGAGCGCAAAAAGTAGAATGGATATTGATGATGGCAACGGAGAGAATGAATGGGCCAAATGGATGTTAGAAGAGGCGGTAACTGTATTAACTGGAACTGCCTCGCAAGGAAATGAAAGGAGAAAGTTTATAGCTACCTTAGGCCGCTGTAACAATAACGGCAGGTTAGGAATGGTAACAGAGTCAGAAGAAAAATTAGGGCTTCTTAGAGTTATTTTAACCCGGGCTATGGAAGAATTAAACATTGTAATGAATAAAAAAACCTGGCTCAATGCTTCTTTTTCAGCCGGAGACAGCGAGGAAAGAAAAGAAATTATTAAAGAAATAAGAAAGTGGTGGCGGCAGATATTTTATTTTGATTATATGTTTCATACAAAATATATGAATGGCCAGCGTAGAAGATATACATTATTTTTAACTTATGAAATATTACACTGTAATAATTTATTCGTAAAAAGGCGTAAAGGCGAAATGCGGGGTATAGTGGATAGGTATAAAAAGATAAATTTTTCCGGCCGCGAAGAGCAAAGAGATAAAATAGCGGTAATACTTATGGTATTAAAGTTAATCAAGGATGACCGAACGATAAAAGTTCAAGATAAACAGTATTTAACCAGTCAATATATAGAATTGTTGGATATATTAATAGATAAGGCTGAGAAAGCCTCACCAACAACAAGACTACAATGCTCCCTCTGGCCTTTGGCTCCGCCGCAGTTATGGGTAGTAGTATCTGTTACAGCGATTATTTTAATCTTATTTTATGCCTGCCTGTTTTATCTTTCAAAATTATCAAAGCTATATTATGGAAAAATAAATAGAAGCGTCCCCTTTTCTATGTGGCACGCTTGCGCCTATTATGTAGCTATCGCGGCTCTTTTTTCTCTTGGCTTGTACGCTTATTCAAAGGAAGTGGTGAGTTGGTTTAGCCTTAATGCTGAGGTTATTACAATAGGCTCCTCAGGCCTTAAGATTTTAGCGGTTAGTTTTATTTTTATGGCGATATATCATGTTATGCGCCGGGCTCTGCATGGCGCGGGAGATACAAAATCAACTATGTTCATTACCTTTATATGCCGCAGTGGAATTATGCTTTTATTAGCTTATATTTTATCAAGAGTTTTTAATTTGGGAGTAAAAGGATTATTTATCGCCATGACGGTATGTTACATTTTAGAAGCTATAAGCGTAATTGTTATTCTTGAGCAGGGGAAGTGGAAGAGTTTACACGCTTTAGGCAATAATCATAAGAAAAAGGCATCAAAAACCGTAAAAAATATCAGCCTCATTATTTTCTTTATGCTTACTATGCTTTTTATAGTTCCCACAAGTTCTTTTGCCGGACAGTACGGGAGTTTAACTATTATTGGCGAGAGTGCTTGGTTATTTTATATGAGGATGATTGGAATTTTGCTTGTTTTAGTGGTGCTGTATAGATATATGTTTCGGTTCAGAAAGCATGGATATTTATTGGCTTTAGGTTTAAGCCTTATTGTCTGGGGAACTATGTGGGGTAAACTTATTCGTTTTTTAATGTCAATGCTTTCTTTTAAATTAGGGAGGCCTTTCTTTTGGTTAGAGCGATTTGTAGTATTTTTGCAGGCTTTCGCGCCTTTGATGGTTATAAGCAGCATCATTAATGGAATAATTTATTTAATGCAGTCAAAAAATAAAACAGAAACAAAAAATAGTGAAGGATTGCAAAAAGATAAAAAAAATGCTTTGGACAAAGCACAATTTTATAAGAATTTAGCCTTATTCATTATCGCCATTATTTTAAGCGGGGTTTTTCTTTTAATCACAAACTCTACTTGTTCAATTACAACTATTCAAGAAACTATTAGGTTTCCCGCGCGTAGAATTATCAGTAAAGCTATAAGAGGTATGGAGAATATATCTATACCCATTCTGAAGATAAGCCCTTTTTTAATGTTGTTGCTGGGGATGATTATAACTCGGCAGGGGGAGAGGGATGATATTTTAGATACTACAGGAGATAATATGTCTTCAGAGGGATCAAAAGAATCTCAACAAAAAGGCATGAATTATAACGGGTGTATATTGGGATTTGTCGTTTCGGAAATAGCAGTATTATTTTTATCTCGCGTTTTCTGGTGTATCTTAGCCGGTTTAGCGCTGAGTTGTTTTATTTTTCAATTTAGTTTTAGGAAAAATCATCAGGAGAATAAGATAGTTAACACGCGGGATATGCGTGAATCATTGGACAGGTTTAAGCGTTCGCATCTTATTATGGCTTTTCATGAGCAGAATCCTCCGGGTAACCGCGATTTTTCTGAAGTTGTAAAGAATCAGGTAACTCAGGTTATTGTCCCTTATATAAAAATTTTAGAGGATAATCCTCATATAAAAACTTCTCTGCATCTTTCCGGCCCGCTGTTAGACCAGATAGAGCAGGTGTATGCTTGTCTTATTCCCAGGATTAAAGCTCTGGTAAAGGCTGGCCAGGTTGAGATTATCGGAGGAACAGACAGCGAAACTTTTGAATCTTTGCTTGATTATGACTTGATGATTCAGGATTTAGAGCGTTTAGCTGAGCGAATAGAACGGCTTTTTGGAGTCCGGCCGTTGTCAGCTTGGGCGGCAGAACGCTTAAAACTGGTGCTTTCTTTTCCTGGGTGGGAAGTTAAAGTTGAAGAAGGATTCAAACGGATGTATAAGACTGGGTATAGGTATCTTATTGCCGCTGATGATAACATTTTTGACTGGACAGCCTGGAAATTGGGTATTGATATTCGTGATGAAGATGTTGTGTTTACTACGCGGGCTTGCCCGGAATTTAAGGTAGTAAGAGGATCTTATTTCTTGAGGCAGATAATACCCTTTTCTGAAGTTAAGGCATTAGAGGATTTTGCTAAAGATAAAATTGAAAAGTTTAAAAGTAAGCATAAAAAGGATTTAAAAAGGGCAGAGGAAATCCTTTCTAAAATGTCTGCTAAGGATAAAGGTTTAGGAAGCAAAAATTTAGTCAAGAGATTTAATAAAATAATATCGCGCCTTAATCCACAGATACCGGTTATTGTTTATGCTGATGACTACAGTAAAGCCGGTAGTAAAGATTGGGGGGATAACTATGATTATTGTTATAAGCCTGGCGGATGGATGGATAATTTTGCCAAGGCGGTTGACCCTAAGAACAAAGCCGCCGTTATCCAAACTGAATTAATCAGCGGATTTCTCAAAGATATTAAACCAATCCGGTTACGTACTGTTTCCGGCGGGTCTTACGCTGAATTTTCCTGGTGGTCGCTTACTCCTGAAGAAAGGGAACAGTTTGAGATTTTGACCCGAAAAATAGAGGCTAAAGGGTGGAAAAGTCTTACTAAGGATGAAAGATTTTTATATCTAAATCTGGTAGAAAGAGGATATGTTGGCCAGGTTAAGAAGTATGTTTTTCTTGATTTTGTGCTTGGTTTTTCGCGGTTTGTAACTGAAAGATTAAAGGAATCTGATAGTGAATTAGCGCGGATTGCCGAGGTTACGTTGATTAGCGGGTTATGCTCCTGCCATCTTTTCCACGGTAAATTCGGGGGGCTGATGTTTCCTCATTTTCGCGATTATGTATTTAGTTCCTTCAGCACTGTCTTGCATCTTATGGAAGAAGCTGGAATTGAAATTAGTAATAGAGAAGAAATTTCCGGCCCCTATAGATTTAGCGGCAGGTTTGTTACGGATTCTTACAATAATCAGTGGGTGATTATTAATAGTCAAGGAAACATTATTTTTTGGCAGCCTAAGGGAGATAGGGGGCGTCAAAACCCTGTGTCTAAATCTTTTCTTCCTATAGATGAATGGTTTCTTTATCCTCATAATGATGCCAAATATAGTGATGTAGAGCAAGCCGTTAGGTATATGGAGGAGAAAGATTTTTCTCCTCAAACATCTGGCACAGCCGCGCCCGGCGGCCGGCCGGCGGCCTCACCCAGGATTAACCTTGATACCATAGGTAGTAAAAATCCGCGGGATATATTAAAGTATATACCCCCGCAGGGTAGAAGTTTAGGGCAGATATTCGGCCTGCCGTTTTTATGCCAGCCAATTATTTCGCGTAAAAATATTACCGGGCCAGATTTTATAAAGGGTAATTTTGATATGGAGGAATTGGAATTACGCGGAGAATTAGCCTTTTCTAAAAATGGTGGATATGAAGCGCGTTATTCTACTATGGAAGATAGATTAATGGTTTGTAAGCAGTTAAGATTTTTAGAAAATGGGAAAATGAAGTGTAAGTTTTCTTTTACTAATCTTACTAACGGCCAGTTAGATTTTAATTGTGTTTTGGCGAACATTCTTATGCTTACTCATATTGGCGATTTTATAAAGGTACGTATTAATGGCAGGGTTTATTCTATGCCTCAAGATTTGGATTCTTTAACTGTTGGAGAGATAGATAGCATTGTTATTGAGGATGCTGTTTCTCACACTAAAGTAACATTTAAATTAAATAAGCAGTGTGTTTATAAAAACGCGCCTATTTACGGAGTTTCTGACGGCATTAGAGGGTTTGAAAGGAATTACCAGGGCAGTGCTCATCTTTTTGATTTGGGGAAAGTTTGTTTAGATGGCTTAGCGACGTTTTGTTTTAATGTAGAGATAGATTCAGAACAGGATTGTTATATAAAGAAAAAACGCAGCACCAGTGAGTATACAAATAAGAGAATCAATCAGGTTAATAAAGCGTTAGAAAAAACTGAGTTAGCAAAAAATCATAATACTGTTCAGCAGGTAATTGAACATTATTGCCACCCTATAGATATAAGAAAGGTTACAGTTTTTGGCGCCGACGCTCTTAACTTAAAAGAGGTTAGGCGCGTTTTGACGGAGCTGAAGTATATAGATAAGGGTGATACTTGGCAGAGCGATGTTTGGACAGGGGAAGACGGGGAACTTATTTTTATGGGTGAATGTATAGAGGAGGAAGAATTATATTTTTACCTAAAAACTTTGCGGATAGCAGTAGAGGAAGCAGGAGGAAAGGTTATTACGCTTTTGGGAGATCATAAGCTTGAATTGTATAGGTCAGTGGTTGAACCAGAGAATTATTCGCGATATTTAAATTTAGCCATGGGGATAAAAGATGATGTTCTTGAAAGACGGCTGGTTGCTGCTTGTGTATTAGGCGATAGAATTGTTGTGAATGGAGGGATACTGCCTTTTATTTTAGAGAATTTGGCTAATATTTCATTTGATGAGTTAGAGCTTAAAAACATAGACACTAATTTCTTGTATAAAATTGTTGAAGAAATCAATAAAAGGGTTCGGGAAGGGTTTAAGAACAATGATTTTAGTGACGTGATTTTCGCTCGGCAAGATGCCGCTGTCCCGGGCATTTTTCATGCTGATTTTGACCAGCACTTATCATCCGCTGATGAGAATAAATTAATCCTTCAGTTTACCGCGAATTCTAAAAGTAATTTTACGCGCCGGACTCCGAACAGCAGGGCTATTTGCTTTAAATCAAAGGTAGAACAGAAGTATCAAGTTCTTAACTTTAACGGGTTTAGTTATGTTAGCCAGAACATGGACAAGAAGGAAGATTCTATTGAGATGAATATTATTGAGTCCTTAGAACATACTTATCTTTGGCAGGCTTCCGGTATTGGATCAGGGTATAAGATAGTTAAAGGTAATGGCCTTTCAACAGGAGTTCAAGATTCTCTTTTATGCGTGGTGATACCAGGTTCTTTAAATATAGCATTGTTAATACTCATCTTCTATGTCCTATTTTCCTTTTTTACGGAAACAGAAGTAGAAGATAAACAGCCAGGGTATCTGACGCCGAAAATCAGCAAGAAGGCTTGGTTGAGGAAGTTAGAGAAGTTAGGCGGGCCGATAATAGATGTTTCTATGGAGGCGCTGTTAGTAGAATTATTGAAATATGCTAATCAAAGCGCTAAAGGCGGGTTAGGTATTTTAGAAGGTGATACTGGTGAGGGCTACGCTAAAGCAGGGGTTAAAGCTTTTATTATTATGCCGATGTATGAGAAACGGCTTGAGCCTAAAACTAATATAGGAGAAAAATCGCAATGGCTTAAGAGGGTGTTTGTAGAATATAGAGAGCTTATTGATTTTGAAAATAAAGTTGATTATCATACTTTAATTAATAATAAGAAATTAAAATATCCGGAATTGGAAATCAATAAGCGGTTTCCTATAAAAGTTGTAACTGATGAAAATGGAAAGGAAATTAAAATTACAGTAAGCCTTTTTGATCAAAGTAAAGGGCAATTTAGAGATTTTCATATTGCTGTATATGTAACCAGCCGGGGAGGAACGCCGGCATTTTTGTTAGCCTGTCAGGAGATAAACGATATTCTTTATACTGATGACCAAGCCCAAAGATTAACCCAGCAGGTTTTAATTGGTAAAGCTGTGCCTGAAATATTGAAAAAGTTCGGCATTAAACCATCAATTTTACGCTTGAATGAGGCCCATACAGTCATAGCTATGCCCACAATGAGAGATGACTCTTATTTTAAAGGCGTTACTTATTCTTTTACTAATCATACTCCTGTTACTGCCGGCCTTCAAATATACCATGGTAAAGGCCACTGGTTTGGGCGCCTGGGGCTGTTAGAAAAATATAAAGATATTTTTGTAAGAGGAGAAGATTTGGATTTTTCCCGGGCAGCTATGGCTTTGGCGGATATTGTTAACGGCGTAAGCAAAAAACACGCTCAGGTTCTTAAGAGGATGTTTCCTGAATTTGCCGGAAAGATTCACGGAATAATGAATGGAAGCGGTGAATTCTGGAAAAGCGATATTTTGGTTGCTTTGGAAAGAAGGAAAGGGAAGATAACTCCGGAAAAACTTTGGGATGTTCATCAGAACGACAAACAGGAAATGATTGAGTTAATTAAAAGAAGGATCAAGGAAGATACAGGCTTGGATCCTGATAATGATCTTCACCTTGATTTAGGTATAAATAGGCATATAGCTGTCGCTGTTAGAAGAATAGCTAATTATAAACAGCAATATCCTATGTTAAAAGATATTGTTTGGGCATTATGTCAGGATAAGGGTGTTAAGAATTGGGTAAAGGTTGATGGTAAAGATGTAGAAATAGAAGGATTAGAAATGACTATTGTTATCGGAGGAATAACTACAGATCCTTTTAATGAGGAATTATGCTTTTGGATAAAGGAATTTATTAGTTGGATGCGGAATCCCGCTTTTAAAGGAAGGTTTGTATTTATATCCGGTAATGACGTAGAGTTGATGAAAAAAGTTGCCGCGGGAGCTGATAGCTGGCTGGAGATGCCGCGGCCTCCCGAGGAGGCTTGTGGAACCAGCGGAATGCGGGCTTTTGAGAATGCAAATGTGATTGTGGCTTCAAAAGACGGCGGGCCTTTAGAATATTTGCGCCAGTATAATCCGGAAACAGGTTTTGGTAACGGATTTTTTATTGAAGGCAACAATCAGATAGGATTATATAACGCTTTGAAGGTGATATCGAATTTATATTATAATTGGATAAATAACGGAGATAAGCGCTGGATAAACCTTCGTCATAAAATATATAAAGAATCAAAGGTTTTATATGTTAAGAATATGGTAGAAAGATATGTTTTAGAACTATTCCTTCCCACAAAACTCTCCAAGGAAGTGAGAAATGAATTTATCAGAAGCCCTATTTTTCAGATTAACGCCCGGGTGTTGGGCACGCAAAAAATCAACGGTAAATTCAAATTAGGCGGCATTTCATATCTTAAAAAAGAATTACCCGGCATTATTAGAAAGTATTCTAAAAATATCTATTTAACAGGGCTTCTGCCTATTGGAAATACTGCTTATATAATGAGCCGGGGCCAGCGAAGTAAAGAAGATGAAAATACGCCTTTTTATACAGTAAGGGATGAAAAAACCGGTGAAAAACGGATGTTTATCCGTCAGGAATGGAAAGGAGAAAAGGATTATCAGGGCAGTCCGTTCGCTCCTTGCTATTTAAGGGGGATTAATCTTGACTGGGGGAAAAACAAGGAGTTAGAGAATCTTGCAAAAAAATATAAGAGTCAAGGTGTGAGATTTTTTATAGATTTTACTTCTAACCATATGGGGATTGATGACCCTTGGATTATCCAACACTGGGATTGTATTATACATAAATTTCTTAATTCTGAAGATTTGAATCTTAGCGATAAAGAACTTTTAGATAAATATAACCCTTGGTATGAGAATAAAGAAAAGGGCGGAAGATACCCTTTACACCATTATTTTGTATTCTATAGAACTCCAGGTGATAAAAAGAGCAGAATTTTAATGGCTCATGGCCGAGACCCTTATTTTGACGGGTGGACAGACACGGTTCAGTTAAATTATACGAAAGAATATACCCGATATTATATGAAACAAACCATAAGATTTTGGGCTCAAAGAAATATTAATTTAAGATGTGATATGTCAAACTTGGTAACCCGGATGGAGTTTAAGAAAAACTGGTATCCTCAGATGCCCTGGGAAGAATTTGATAAGCTATGGCCGGTAGAAGAGGATTTTTGGAGTGATGTGGTTTCCGATGTTTTAAGGGAGTACCCGGATATGATTTTATTAAAGGAGGCCTATGGCGATAGCGTAGAACATTATCTTCCTTTATTGCATCCCCGTGTATTTGTTTATCAGAAACGCCTTCTCGACCTTTTAGCTAAGTTTAAAAAGGGAGAAGAAGATGCGGCGGCAATTAAAAATTATCTCATTGGAACCCCCCCGGAAGTATTAAATAAACTTATTCATTATCTTCAGAACCACGATGAAAATCCCGCTTGCTGGTTGGGAGATTTTGAGAAAGCCGCGGCTGTGCTTATAGCAACAATCGCGGGGATACCTTTTATATATGACCTTCAGGCAAAAGGGTATAAGAATAAGATTGCTATTCAGCAAGTATTTGCTGAAGGTGAAACAGCGGACGTTGAAAAAGAAGATTTGTATTTGAAAATAATGAAGATAGCTTCATACCCGGCGCTGCGATTAGGAAGATTATTCGTTCTTAACCCGGAAAACCCCAGTCTTTTAGCATTTACAAGATATGGCAAAGAAGGCCGAGCCTTAATAATAATCAATATGTCCGAGAAAACACAGTCGGGAAGAATTTATCCTAACGGGCAATTAGACCCCAATCAAACATATCATTTAAAAGATATTTTTTATAATGGAAATTATGAATGGAAGGGGTGTGATATTAAAGAAAAAGGAATTTATGTTGAACTGGATCCTTACGATGCCCGTGTTTTTATTATCCAAGGAGAACAGGAGTATTTAGAAGAACAGCAAAAAAATTTGGGAAAATATAAGTCAGAATTTAAAAAGTTTTTAAAACAAGGGCGCGTTCCTATATTAGTGATTGAAAAGGAGTATTTTAATAAAATTAATTACGATAATTTTATAGGAGGTTTATCTAAGAAAATCGATAAATCCAATTTACCATTATTCGGAATAAAAATAAATTGTGAAAATCTTGAAGAATCAGCGAATTTTATTTCTCAATTTACTAACAATGAGATCCATATTTTATTTTTTATTACGAATAATGGAAGGGCCTTGTGGATATGGGATGAAAAAATACAGGGGTATCAAGAAATACTTTTAAAGTCAAATAGCCAGGATGAGATGGATGAAGAGTTAGCTGGTTTCTTAGGGCTTAGCTCGGAGGATACAGCTGAACTTGTTATTTTGTTATCTGACTATCCTTGTTTTAGGCCGTGGAAAGGGGAAGAGTTTTTAAAGAAAACCTTAGAAATTATTCTTAGCCATAATGGAAAGTCTCAGCGGAAAACGATTCAAAAGTTAAGATGCAAGCGTGAAGAAGTTTCGGCTCCGGTAAAAGGAGAATTGTTTGATTGGTGCTACGTTGAGCATAGAGATAGTGAATTTTTTACAGCTAAGATAGGGCAGTGCCTGTGTATTCAGGTTACCCAAAAGGCTTTAGAAGCAAAATATCCCGGCAGGTATCCGATATTTGCTTATGCTGGGGTTGAGGATGAGAATGGGGAGTGGGATAAGAATAGGATTTATCTTGTTCCTTTTAAAGAAGTTAAGCCCGGAGTATGGGAAGCGGAATTATTGGACCCGGAGATTAATGTGTTTAATTTGTATTTGTGTTATTACCGAGGCTGGTGGCGAAGCGGTGGGCATTGGGATAAGTTAGGCAGTCATTTTTATGTTTATCGGGATAAGCTTAGGCCGAAAATAAAGGAAATCGCGGATAAAGGAAGGGTTCCTGTAGTTTGTCTTGATATTCCGGAAACAGTATCGCCAACCATTCAAGCACTACTTAAGGAATTAAGCAAAGCAGGCGTGCTTATTGCTGTAACCAGCTCTGAAGATATTGGCGCTTGCGGACAAAAGGTATTAGCCGGAATAAATAATGAGTTTCCTATTTCATTTCTTAATGTTAGTTCAGGAAGGGAAATATGGGTGAAATTAGGTAATACTTACTGGCAATCTCCGGAAGGAGCGGGTGATAAAGGCAATAGCATCAAAGTTTTGGCTGAATTATTAGAGACAGAATTAGAAGATTTTATGTTTCCGGAAACCTTAATTATTAAACTGCACCGGCAAAACTCTCAGTTAACTGATGAAGAAATTATTGAAAAATACCTAACTATATTGCTGGAGGCGGTAACTCTTTATGCTGATGAGATAAAATTAAAATCAAATAGTATGTTTACTAACTTGCAGAAAAAGCTTATTGAAAAGATAGAACACCATAGCTGCGGCAAGGTAAATTACCTTAAGGGTAAGCCAAAAGCCTGGATATTTGAGGAGGAAATAATCCAAAATACATCGAAACAGGAAGATGTTTTTATTGGAGTAGAAGGCACAACTCCGCTTCGCCTAAAATTCTCTAAACCGGGTTTTATAATGGCCTCATTTAAGAATGGCGAAGGCGGCTGGAACCTTAACTTTATGTGGATGAAATTGTTTAAAAAGGTTAAAGAGGGAGAATGGGAGGTTATTATTGATGTTGCTGAAACTGAGATAGCTACCATTTGCTTTTTTGGTGAAGGCGGGGGGTGGATAGGCAGGGATATCCATATATATTTTAAAGATATTGTTTTAGAGCAATTCAAGAATGAATTTCAGCATAAGCTTAATAAAATTAGTGATAAAGGGAATAAGCCTTTAATATTATTTGTTGATATTCATAATACGCTTGTTTTTGATGATGCGATACCTAAGGAAATTAAAGAAATCCTGGCCAGGATTGAAAAGGCTGGAGCAATCAGCGGTATTAATACTGGAGCTAATTTAGACCTTTGCTGTCAGAGGATATTCCAGTTAGAGGATAGTTTTTCTCCCTTTTTTCTTATTGTGGCTATTGGCAATGAGCTGTGGGTTAAGCTCGATAATGATTATTGGAAACTGCCTATTCAGGCTAAGAATAAAGGCGAGGCTATGAAAATGCTGGCTGAATGGCTTGGCTTGCCTTTGGAGAATTTTATATTTATTGCTGATTTTAACCGGGCGGAAAAAGATGATTGTGCATTGCAGCAGCCTTTAGGGGTAGTAATTAATGTGGGAATAAAGAGATTACCGGAAGAGATTAGAAAAGCGCGTAAGCAAACACTGTTAATTAATCCGCCCAATTTTTTAAAAAACCCTTTTATTTTTACGCTGTTAATCGGCCCTTGGGCAACCGCGCGATATTTAAATTATTATGCTGAGGTTATGGAAAATAATAAAGAAAAGATAGCTAAACAGCGCCGGAAGCTTAAAAAGGCTTTAGAAGATAAAATTCGTCAGGTTATGGGTATTGAGTATCTGGCTGGTAAACCTGTGTCTTGGCAGTCCGGCAAAAAAATTGATAGAAATTGTCCGGTGCTTATACAGCAAGAACAGCCGGGTTTTGTTTTAGCGGGAATAACAGATTCTGCCGGCAATTGGGTAAAAATTTGTATGCGCCGGCTAAAACAAACATCCAAAGGTTCAGGAGTATGGGAAGCAGTATTAAGAGCTAAAGGAGTTAGCGAATACACCATCTGCAATTACCAAGAAAACACTTTCCATTGGAGAGAAGGCGAAAATCTTTTGATTGAGAGGGCCGGCGATGAGCAAGAAACTAATACAGAAAATATGTTATGCGGGTTACTGCTTTTTAGGCTCAGCCTCTTTTTAGTTATCTTACTGTTGATATTAATAATAATGAATGAGAGTGAGGTGAGCAAACTTGATAAGAGTATGGTCAGAGGCGAAGATTGCTATGGATTGTCAGATGAAACGTTGGAGAAAATTAAGGCTTTAATTCCTCAGGATATGAATCAGCCTCAGAATATGACTCTGCCGTTACCTAAGAAGCTGGGTGAATCTGTGTTGCTTGTTGGCACTCAAAAGGATTCGAATGGTAGGAAAAAAGCGAGTTATGGCAAGATAATAAGATTGGGGTATGGATATAGAAATGCCAGAGAAGAAAATAAGATTTCTTATAACGTATATTACGAAGAGCGTGCATTAAATTCTAAAGAATCGAGAATTTTGCCGTTAACTATTTTAATCAAGGACGATAGCCTTATCGTTAAAAGGTTATTTTTAAATAATCGTAGCGATGGGGATACTAATCAAGGCATAGGAGCGGAAATTATAAAATATTTATGCCGGATAGCTTTAAAGATGGGGATAAAATATATTATCATTGATGATCTTAGGACTAAAAGAGTAAGGATAATATGGAAAAAAACATTGAGTCATTGTTCGTCAGGAATTGAGTTTAGCGCTAATCGCGGGCCTTATAGTTGGAAGCCTTTAGCGGACAGCACACCGTGTAATAAAATCTGCAATTTGCGTATTGAACCAGCTTTAGATATGGTTAGGGTTATTGATTCTCAGGCCTGGCCTTCTGCCGCGGAAATGGTATTAAAAGTTATAAGAGAACAGCCAAAATTTGATGACGAGGGCCTTATAAATTTAAAAGCCGAGTTGAGGGCTATTCAGACAATAGACGGTCAATGTTTAAATAGCGATACCATAAATCTGATAGTAGAAAATATTAAGGGGGATGAACGAGTAAGGGAAGAGCGTGACATCTTCATAGCTCAAGCTTCAGAAGTTAAGAAATCGATTTGTGAAAATCTGAAAGTTATTGAATTATTGGAGAGCGGTAAGATATGTAAAAAATACACTTTGGGAGTTATTCAAAGAAAAGCGCATACTTTCACAAGTAAATCGTCAAATGCTTTTACTAAATTAGAAAAATTTGATATTAGTGACAAATTCACTAATCCTTTGGTTATTTATATTGAATCAATGCTGTTAGAAATAGATAGAGGCGAGGATATCAGCGGTTCTCTGGAGGTAATTAAACAATTGGTAGAATGGCTTGATAGATTTATAGAAATAATAAAGGCTTTTGAGAATCCTATGATTGAAATTAATCCTGAGACTGGAGGGTTTATGCTGGCTGAGGCTCAACAAATTAGTGTTCCTTTTGAAGCTTCTGAGTTGCGGCAGGGGCATACAAAGATTGGTGAGGATTTTCAGCGGGGTGAGAAGCAAGGGGCGCAGGCAATAATTAATGATGAGAGTATTAAATTTAAGGAAATAAAGCAGGGGGAAGTGAGCTTATCCGTGGATGAGAGTTTAAGCTTTTTATCTGATAGTGATTATGGAGCTTTGTTGGCTGAGGCTCAGTCGCGGTTTAAAATAAAAGAACAAAGAGAAATTAGAGTTATTGGGGTAGATACAATTCCTGAGTCTTCCCCTTACGCCATCCAAATTCCTTCCCGCGAACACAACGTAATATTTATTTTAAGAAATTATTTTGACAATTCCGTAGCTTGCCGGATATTCGCTCAAGTAGGGCTGGTTCATGATGTTTGCCATATTCTAAGCGGTGATGATAGGGAAAGCTCTGCGCATACTCAAAAGGATGTGAGATATAGCTTCTTAGATATTTTAGCTGAGGAAGAAATCAAGGTCAGCGTGTATATTGGAGAGTTACGAGAAAAAGGTTTTAGCTGTGCTTCTGAATATTATAATCGTTTAGTTATTGAGATGGCGATAAGACAGCGATCTCGGAAGAGTAGTTTAGAAGGTTATTTTAATGAAATTCTCCCTAAACGCCTTAAAAACGGGGAGTTAGATGATTATGAAAAGTTTAAAAAAGAACTGATTCAGTTCACCGAGGATTGTCTAACCAAAGAAGAAAAAGAGGTGTTTGATATAAGGAAAATTATCAAGATTATGGGAGCGGTTAATTCTGTTTACCCTATTCAAAGAGATTTGAAGAAGATTTTGCTGTTTCGGATAAATAAGATTATTGAGGAAAGAAATAGTAAGACGGTTAACTATGCTCGTGATTTTACGTTTCTTGTTTCTGCAGAAAAATCAATCTCAATTTCTGCAGAGTCAATGCGTATAAAACTTCATAAAAGGTTTTTTAATTTAGAATCCTATTATTGGAAGTGTCTTTTTGTGATTCTTCAAGATTTTCTGGAGCATATTTCTGAGGAGTTTCTGGTTGTGAAGAAAGGGGCCTCGGAGCAAAATTCGAGAGCTTTGGAGGTAATGGAAAAGATTGCCGAGTTCACACTGTTAGTTGCCCAGGAGATCTTGCCCCAAGAAAGAATTAAGGTGGTTGATGAGGATTTCATCCAACACAGCATTGAGAATTTAATTTCACGAGGCCTTAAGCCATTATGTGAAATATTAAAAGCCCCTGTAGAAACTTACGAATTTCAAAGAATATGTCTGAAATTATATATTTATGCTATAAAAAATCAATTGGATACTTCTTTTCTAAAAGGCTTAAGCTTAGATAATTGGACGGTTAATATTCCAGTGAGAAAAGGCTTGATTCTCGGCGCGGAATCGGGAAAAAAGAGCTCCAAAGAAGTTCAGCTCAACTCTGTTAATATAGCTGTATTATTGAGAACGCCTCTGGTTATTTCTATACTAATTTTCGCGGTTATGTTTATGGCGATGTGTTTTATGTTTAGGCGGCAAAATAGGGATATGGATAAAGTTTTTGGGCCTGAAGTATTACAGCCGGTAATATGTCAGAAGAATGAGAATACTTTAGGGAAAACCAGTAAAAATCTTATAGTAAGCAGAATTATCCGAATTCAGCTTCTGTGTGGTTTATCAAAGTGTTTGGCTCAATATTGCAGCTTAAGCGGATTTTATCTTGGGCTTTACCCGCGTAATGCTTTTTTAGAGTTTAAAGATGGCGGCGCCGTCTTATTAGAGCCGGAACAGATTAACTATATTTTACGCTTAAAGAAGATTAATCTTATAGATAATTTGCGTAACCAGCCTTTGGAAAAAGTATCAGCAATATTTTTAAATGAAAAAAATACTCAGTTTCTTTTAAGCTTTCTCAGCAGTTTAGATATTAAGCAAAGACAAATCAAGGAGGATTTTTATAAGAGAAAAATGATTGAAATTATTCAAAATATTCTTTTTAGCCCGCAAGAAAAAACGCGGGAAGAAGATAGGGCTAAAGAA
This sequence comes from Candidatus Omnitrophota bacterium, assembly GCA_043815445.1. GTDB lineage: Bacteria > Omnitrophota > Gorgyraeia > Duberdicusellales > 4484-171 > JBDRIY01. The sequence continues at coordinate 67,664 of JBDRIY010000058.1, read as the reverse complement.
TATAGAGTATTTTATTTTACCCTGGCTTTTCTTGTTCGCAGTGAGAGGTTAGTGAGAGCGAAAAAACAAGGTTTAAATAAGGACTATTTAAAGTGTAGTAAAGATATTACTATAGTAAAAAATAGGCTTATTGAGATTGGCGGCAGTCAGGTACAGGATGAGATATATTTCATACATAATATATGCGTTGCTAAGCTTGGTTATTTAGGCAAAATGCCCAACAATAATATTCAGCCATATCCTGATAAGAAAATTATTAATGGCATAGGTTTTTTTATCGCAGTTTCGGGTATGGTGCTATTAGGGGTAATTATATTTTTTGTTATGAGATATTTAGATAAAGATAAATTGAGCAAGGTAGGGAGGTATAAAGAAGAAGCAGGGGCTGTCGCGGTGTTGGGGTTGGTTTTGTTTTGTTTGGGAGTAGGGGGAGAAATTTCGATTACCAAGGTTTTGTTGATTCCGGCGGGTTTGATGTTGGTTTTATATCCCTGGGGAGAGTGGTATGGAGATGATAAAGAAGTAGAAAAAAGAGAAGAAAAACAAGCGAACGCGGAAGAATATATTAGAATAGGCGCGTTTTATAAGGCAAAAGATATTTTAGACGAATTTCATCAGGAAGAACTCGATCTTGCTATAAAAAAAGAGATTGCGATATGTGAAGCAATGATAGAAGCACAAGAGTTTATGAAACAGCATGATTTTAATAACGCGTTTTTAATTTTAAACGGATTAGATAATAAAGTGAAAAAAAGGCCTATTGTAAGATGGCATCTTACAGTGCGCAGAGGAGAATGGCTTAAAGGGCTGCTTGCTGAGATTTCTTTGATAATGGAGAAGTTTTATAAAGATGGAAAGGTTGTTTTGGCAATAGATGCAACATTGGATTTACCTGGTTTATTAGAGTTTTATACAAAAGAAATCCCGGCGCTTGAAAACTTTTCAGACGGAGGAAAAATAAAAGCGTTAGGTTTCGCAAAGCAGTTTAACCAGATATTTCACGAAGTACTTCAGTTTTATAATAGAGAGCTTGAAGCTGTTTGTAAATGGTTCTGTATTGAGCGGTCAGAAAGGATACTTGGGATTTCTGAGGATTTAGGTATTGTTATTAAGGAAATAGAAAATAAAGCTGATGAGAAAAAGAAATTCGGCGCGCTCACAGAAGATTATTTTCAGAAAGTCGTTAAATTCAAGGCATTGGATATCTGGGAACATTCATATCAGGGGTTTAACTTAGGTAATTTAAAGAAGCTGCTTAAGGCCTATTTGCCCTACGCAAAAAGAAAAAATATAGTAGATATAATTATTTATTTTGATATCAAGGAGAGAATTATTATTGAGATCATAAAACGCTATTACTTGCTTAAAGATAATCGTGAACAAGTCGCGATCAGCATGGGGATTAGCAAATCTTACCTTAAAGATCACATTCTTAGTAGATTTCCCATTGATTTTGAAAATTCTGAACTTTGTCGAGGCTGTCTTTTAAGCATTTTAGACAAAGATAAGAATGAAATATTAGATATTTTCAATAAAAAGAAAGGAAATATTGCTGTTTTGAGAGAGGAACTTGCGGATAAAGAAAGAGAACATAGTGAGGATATTATTTCAATCTGGAACTTAATCCCGGATATCGTTAACATTTGCGCGGGGGTAGAAACTAAACAAGACGTACAGTGTAGACTTCGTATTGATGGCGTATTATTTCGTAAGATAGATAAAACTTCAGGATTGCGGGATAATATAGTGAATTCTAAGAATAGCTTAACTGCTATTCTATTCTTCCCCAGCTTATCTAACACCAACTTTTCTCTGCAAAAAATTCTCTATTTCGGCTTCGTCGGCCATCCTATCCGCGCGGGGACGGGGGCGTTTGTGTTATTTATTTTAATCGTTCTCCTTATCAAATTCCTTCTTTCTCGTAAACATTCTTCCAATCTTTCCAGTTTTTCTTCTTGTCTGCTGAAAAATAGTTATTCCTGGTTAAACTGCTTACGGCATAAAATAGCCTTTCGGTTAGCCAGTATTTTCAAAACTAATCATAAAGGCATTTTGTCTTTACGGGGAAAAGTTGAATTTTTAGGTTATAAATTTAAGTTTTCATTAAGACCGGTCTTTTCATTGCCTTATTGTGAGTTATATTTATTGGAATTTATGGATATGAAAAACAGGCAGATGGCGTTAGAAGTTGAAATTTGTTTGTCCGGCAAAGAATTAAAGCTTAATACATTTGAAGTATTTGATGATTATCAGGGAAAGGGGTTGTCTGAATATTTATTCGCCGCGTTTTTATTGACTATAAAAGATTCCCGGTTTTTGAGGCAGTTTAAGTTTAGAGATACAGCTGTAGTTTACCACCCCGTATTTATAAAAATGCTTATGGAATTTGGTTTTGTGCCGTTTAGTGAACGGATAAAATTATATTTGGCTGATAAAAAGAAGAATGATAACTCTATTTGTATTTACGCCGATGAAAAAATCCGTAAAAGAATGCTTTTGCCTAAAGAACATCATTTTGTGTTTCTTAAGGCCGCGCCGGTAAGGTCAACGCCAGTGTTTATTGATACGGGTTATCAGTTGAAAAATCTAAGGGAGTTGAAGTGTAAAGTGAAAAGTCTTAGTGAGGAAATTAAAATTTATGGGATGAAAGAGTGTTTTTTTAACCATCTAAGCTTTCTGGAAGGAGATTTAAAAGAAAGGTATCAAGAGGCGCTGGAGGTATTGTCGGGATATTTGAAAAGTATGGATATTTATACTAAGCGGCATTCCGAACGAGTTGCCTATTATAGCCGAAATATTGCTGTTGCTTCGGGCTTGCCCTATGGGCAGATAAAAGCAATCGAGATGGCGGGATGGCTGCATGATATTGGAAAGCTTCGTATTACCAAGAAGATTATTATGAAATTGGGTTGTTTAATTGAGGTAGAATTTATTATCATGAAAAGACATACGGAGTATGGGGTAGAATTATTAGAAATGGACAGGAAAAGCCTTGAAGTTATTTTTTCGGTTATTAACGGAGGGGATATTGAGGGTAAAGATGAATTTTTAAAGATATTGTATAATGGCGCTGAGTACCATCATGAATCATATGACGGCGAAGGGTATTCTTCAGGGTTAAAAGGCGAGAATATTCCGTTAGTCGCGCGGATTTTAGCTGTCGCGGATGTATTTGACGCGCTTACTTCAGAAAGGGTTTATAAACAAGGATTGTCGGAGAGGAAAGCAATTTCTGTTTTAGAAGATAAAAGCGGAAAACAGTTTGATGGGGAGATCGTTGATGTTTTTCTTAGCCTTATCCGTAAGAATAAAATAGCTTATAAATCCTGGCGGGTAGAAGATAAATATATGTTTGTTAAAGAAGATGAAGGGAATAAGCATAACCGGTTTTTACAGTTTATCTTTTTTGCCAATCCTATCCGCGCAGGGACTGGCTTGGTTGTGCTGTTTGTTATATTTGTTTCAATCATTTTCCTTATCAAATTCCTCCTGTTGCTTAAACATTCTTCTAGTCCTTTTGGTTATTTTTTCCACCCAGAAAGTAATATTATTATGCGTGATTTATTATCAACAAGGGAAGTGAAAAAGATAAATCTTTTTGAGATCAAAGCAGAGCAGAGAATTTCCGAAGAATTCCGCTGTCAGCTTCAGGCATTGGCAGAAGCGCATAATGAGTGGGTTGATAAAAAAAGGATAGTGGAAAAGGAAAACGTTTATGAAGAAACAGTTACAACACGCTACATAGTTCATAAAAGGCCGTTAGAAAAGATGATTTTTTTAGGTAATCAGCTCAAGTATGGAGCTGAAATTTTTGTTGCTTTAAAGATAGCGGATGAAGAATTTAACTTGACTACAGATAATATTTGGTTGAGGTGGGTAAGTTCTATTAGGTCATTAGGTTTTTTCAGGGATGGAGAATTACCGTCAGGCATAAGTATAAAGATTATCGTTAAAGGCCGAGTTCCTCAAGAGCAATTAGAACAAGCAGATAGTATTTTCCGCGATTTTTTAAATAACGAGCTGGTTAGTATGGGCCTTGATTCACCTAGCGCCAGAGAATTTTATAACAGCTTGAGTTTACGTATAGATAATATTGGATTTTCGTTTCAGAGAACATTAGGCGAAGTAGCTAGAGGCAAGGGTAGTACTTTAGGCTTTATAAAAGGGGTATTTAGTAAAGCTGTGGGTAGGGATATAAATATTGAGGTAGTTCCTTATGTTAGTTTGATGCTTAGAGGAAATGCTGCTCTTTCCCCGGCGTTTAGATTTGAAGGAAACACTTTATACGCGGCAAACATCGCGACAGCAGCAGATATTATTATGTACGCGGCGCATGAGTTTAGACATGCAATGGGATTCAGCGAAGCCGAGGCAAGGGCTGTGGATATCGCGATAATAAAAGGATTAAAGCAGCGAGCTTTAAGCCTTGAACAAGCATCCGTATTAATAAGCGCGGATAGCACGTTGGTAAGAGGAATAAAGCAACAAGCAAAATTTTATGCTGATTTTTTAATGTACCTTGCTCTTGGTTATGAGATAAATGGGTTGATTGCGGCAGTACAGTATCAGGATTATGTAAATAAACAGGCTGATGGTAGTTATATTCCTAAACTTGATATTTATAATCTGGGTCAACTATTCAAAGTTTCGCCTGATTACCTGAAAGAGGTTTATGATTTTGTCCAGTCTTCGCTGGCCGATTCTAATTATCGCGTTCCTGCCGAGATAAATACCGAATATGTTCAAGCATATTCTTTAATAATAAATTCTGCTGTCTCTGTTCAACATTTAGCTCAAAGCCTCTTTTTTAATCTTACCCGTTCCGTGCTTTTAGAAATGAAAACTCGAATTAAAGAAACTGCCGCTAAAGTGGACTCGAAAGCTTTGATTGGTGATAATTATAGAGAATTATCTTTCTTATTCCCAACCCTTCAATTTTTACCAAAATTTCCTGTTGTGAGTTGGTATCAAACCCTTGCTCCGCCTCTTGTTATAGGGTTTATATTGTTTTTGTTTTTCGTATTTTTCTTCGTTAAACACCTTTCTACCAATCCTTCCAGTTTTTCTTCCCGCTTCAAACTTAGCGGTGTTGTTGGAGGGCTTTGGGCTTTTGGGAAATACTACAGTAATTTTTTAGACGTAATAGAGGAAGAATATGCGCATAGCTTAAATGAAGATACTGCGACTAATAACAAAATAAAAAAGAAGATATTAGATATTTTATGCGGAAAATTGGTTTTTTCTGTTTTAAATATTAGTAGAGGGGGAGTAACAGAGAGGCAACCACAGGCGTTAACGGGACTGACCCTAGAAGAACAGTTTCATACTTGGCCAGCCAGCCAGACTCCAGAACAAATTAAGGCAGAAAGGAAAAGACTGGTGAGGATGACTGCTGAGGAACTAATTAATACTTGGCAGTCCAATGACGGTTATATACCTGTCGATGTTAGCCTTTCTAAAATAACTGTCACTAATGATGGGCGGGATGTGATGTTTATCGGGCAGTGTGTAAAGAAAGATATTTCCGGTTTGATAGAAACTTTAGGAAAATTAAGAGATGAATGCCTAAGTACTTTAAAGGCTGTTAAGAGTTGTCCGGATATAGATTATGCATTTGAGATAGAAGCGGCTATTAAGGAGAAACTATGGAAGAGTGTTTTATTTACCCCTGCTTTGCCTAAAAACCCTTGGGATAAGGCACACATTATAAATCGTGAAGAATATCATTCAAACGGCACGCTTAATATGGAATATGGCAATAAAATTACGATACAAAACAAGAACTATAATCGTCATAAGATTTTTTATGGTGTACATCCTTTATATGTGGGGTATGTTACTTCTGGAATTGTGGGTTCTTCTATAGAAATTACTAGAATGCATCTAAATGAAGGTGATATTGATTGCAGTCGAAAGGGCATAGGCACAGCGATCTTAGCTTATTACACGAGAGTATTTGACCATAAGAAAGTAATTCAAATAAATAAACCTATTAGATTAGCTATACCTGGCTATCTGGTAATATTTAAGAGGTTAAAAAGGGAAGGAGAGGTTATAGAATATTCAAAATACGACCAAGGCCGCGATTGGTATAATTATAGCAGTTTAGTTCCTTTGAAAGACATTAAATATCTTCGGGTAAAAACATTTCCAGGCAAAAAGATTTTTCCTAACTATCCCCCGGAAGGAAATTTACTTAAATTATGCATAGCGCTTTATAAAGGTCGCTGGTCGAATAAGTTGATAGCTTTATATTCAGAGAATCTAAATAGCGTCCAGCAGGAAGAGCTTTACAAGTTAACAGAGCTTTCATCTCAAAAGATTAATAACAAAATATCCAGCTCTTCTGTAAACAAAAACCTTGCTTTAATTACCCCTATAGGATTAGTTACTTCATTACCAAATTTTCAATTTTTGCCAAAATTTCCCATTGTAAGCTCATATCAAATCCTTGCCCCGCCGCTGGTTGTTTTAAGTTTAGTTCTTTTCCTTTTCTTTTATACCCATCATAAAAACTCTTCTATTCTGCATAAACTTAAACTTATTGTAAAACTCACCTTGTTAGCAAGTATTATCGGCGTTTTTGGGTTTTCTGGTTTAGCTTGGGGGGAGACGGGGTTGGCGGAGCCGGGAGTGTCAGCATTATCGTTTGGCCGGGTAGCTTGGCTGGCTGCTTTCGGGATAATTGTTTTAGTTATTTGTTTTAATTTTTATAATAATTATGGTTTTGACATCCCCCCTCAATCTTTTCTAAATAACCTCAAGATAGATCATAATACCTCGTCTAATTTTAGTAAGGAAGAATTTGGTAAAGAGTCAACTCAAGAGAGCATCTCTCAATTATTCGGAATTTTACTAAATGGTTTCAATTTGGATTTCTTTGATATTCTTAAAATGTTTAATATTGCGGGTGATAAGGATGGATTTATTTTTATGAGCTGTAGCGGCGATAAGGGAATCTATTATATCAGTATTATACTTTTTTCTAAAACGAACAGCGATTCTAACAATGGAAGAGGTAATATTAAGGACAGCAAAAATATTTATAAAAGAAATAATTTCTTTTTCTTGCTGGGAAGTAAGCGGAGGATAAATAAGAAGTTCGTATTCAGTGATAACAGATATACTCGCTTGAGATTTTTTATTCTCTATCTTTTCCAAAAAGGAAGTAACACTTTTATCTCCACGCAAGTGGTCGATAATAATATTCGTATCTATAAGATAACGCATAAATCAGGAGTATTTTGTCCTTTTGGAGAAGTTAGTTTTCCATGCTCGGCGGATTCTATTTTCGAAAGTAGTTCCTTTGAGGCAATTTTTATTCAAAATTCCTCCGCTTTCTCTTATTATGTTAATGGTGGCAGAAATATGAGATTTATCGGCAAAAGAACGCGCGTTAATCAGCCATTTAATACTTTCAATTCTATCTTCAATGTCTTCAATTTTTTCTATTATTTTATTATCCATTCGTTATCTCCTTCCAATACGTATTCATCTAAAGAAAGCATCTCTCAATTTCCTGCGTCTGCCTCCTTAGCTATCATAAACATACCATTTTTCAATTATAATGTCAATATCAATGTTGTTTTTCAAATGTTAGCTCTTGTCTTATTAACATGGCTAATTTGGACAGCAAGAAAATCCCCAAGCCTAAAAGCCAAACCCCGCCAGATGAAATTCGCCGGCATAGTATTGTCTTTTATCTGCTTAGGAGTATTGTTTTCTGTCTCTCTTGTCTCGGTGCAGATGTCAAGGTATCTACTGCTGCCGCCGGAAAAGGCAGGGTTAGGGGGGTTGTTGGGGTTGGTTTTGTTGGGAGGGGCGTGTTTGGGTTTTGCTGGTTTAAATATCAGGGGAGGGGAGGTAAGAGAGGTGGAATTGAAGGCATTAGCAGGATTATCCTTAAAAGAACAGCTTCATGCTTGGCCGGCTGGTTTAACTCCAAACCAAATTAAGGCTGAAAGAAAAAGGCTGGTAAAAATGGCTGCTAAGGAACTAATTGATATTTGGCAATCCAAGGGTTGTGTACCAGTTGATGTTAGGCTTTCTAATATAACTGTTACAAGTGACAGGCAGGATATAGTATTTACTGGGGAGTATGTAAAGAAAGATATCTCTGGTTTGATAGAAGCGCTTGGAAGATTGCGAAGACAAGTAAATGACACATCCCCCCGTGGCCTGCCGGCAGAAGGGGAAGAAGTTGTTCTGATTAATCAGAAATCTGACCAATCCGGCAAAAAGATAAAGATAATATGTGCTGATGCTTCTCAGGGTACGTATAGCGTTTATTACGGAGAAACCGGTGAATTTGCAGGAATAATTTATCTTTGGCGGTCCAGTCCTGGTTCGATAAAAATATGGATGAATTTTCGTGCGGACAAAGACAAGAATAAAGATGATTTCACTGAAAGAGGAATAGGTACAGCTATAGCTATGTGGTTTTCAGGATTGGGTTATGAATATTTAGAAGGTGATGGTCCTCTATTAGGTAGCATAGGCGGATGGCTTAAGATTTTTGAGAGAGTGGGGGATAAAATAGAATATGCTATTCAAGAGGTCAATGGAAAATGGGACTGGCAGCCATATATTAGCCGGGAGGATTTGGATACTAAGGGCAAAATAGGTTCTTTACGTGTTAAGCTTTCCAAGAATAAGGTCTACGCCTCTAAACTTAACCCTAAAATACTCCATTTCGGCATAGATTACACTTCAGAAATAGAATCTGCGATTGAAGCGGAGCTGTGGAAAAGTGTTTTATTTACCCCTGATTTGCCTAAAAAACGTTCGGATAAGGCAGTTCTTATAAACCATAAGAAACGTAATTCAGGCGGAGTGCTGAATCCAGGATACGGGAAGAGAATATGGGTAGTAAAGAAGTGTGGTGAATTGTTTAGTATTTTTTATGTCAAAGATACTTTATATGTAGGATACATTACTTTTTACGTTGAGGGTAATAATATAGTTATTGAACGTATATACACTGATAAAAGCCGCACCAATTATAGCCGTAACGGCATAGGTACAGAGGTGTTAGCATGGTTATCTAGGGCGTACAACTATGAAAAAGATACCATAATAGCCGGAGTCAAAGATTCATATAGGCAAGGTTGTGTGACAATATTGGAGAGGTTAAAAGGAAATGAGGGGAGTATAAAATATAGAGTTGTGGGGAGCACTAAATGGACAGAATATGACAATTTGGTTCCCGATAATAAAGCTTGTGATCTTTGGGTAGAGATATCTACAGGCAAGAAGATTTTTCCTGATTATCCACCAGAAGAAAATTTACTTAAATTATGCATAGCGCTTTATAAAGGTGGTTGCTGGTCAAAGGAATTTATAGCCTCATGGACAAAAAATCTAAACAGTAATGAGCAGAAAAAGTTTTTAGAGGCAACAGGGTATTCACCTCAAAAGATTAACAATAAAACAGTCAACTCTTCTGCAAACAAAAACCTCACCCTATTTACCCCCATAGGATTCTTTACTTCATTTCCAAACCTTCAATTCTTGCCAAAATACCCTATTTTAAGCTGGTATCAGACCTTTGCCCCACCGATGTTGTGGGTTGCTTTAGGCTTAGTTCTTTTCTTTTTGTATAAACATTTAAAGGTAAGTGTTCAAAAACAAAAAACTAGGGGGCATTTATTTTTTACGCTGGGGAAGATTTATCAATATAGAAAAAGAATTGGTGAATGGGTTGACCAAGGGGGTATTTATCCTGAGCGGTTTAAGAATCAGTGGCTGCCTTATTGGTCAGATATAAAAGAAGTGATTTCCGGAAGCGTAGGGGGCAGATTGTTGTTTTTACAGTTAGAGATCACCAGTGTCTGCGGTAATTTATGTATTTGGTGTGAAGGAGGCAGCCGTAGTGAATTAGCTAAAGAAGAATTTATGGATAAAGATAATTTGTTTGAGCTTATAGATGATATTAAGCAATACGGTTATACCCCTATAGTGCGGATTGCTTCTGATATTGGCGAGCCTTTTAATCATAGAGATTTGCTGGATATTATTAAGAAAATCGCGGAGATAAAATCTTTACTTTTTGTTTATACCAGCGCCAGATACATGGATGAGAGAACCTGGAAAACTTTAGCGGAATATGTTGATATTTTAAATATTTCTTTAGACGCCTACGATGAGGAATCAAATCAGAAGGTTAAACCCGGCCAGCCCAGGGATTGTTTTCCCAAAATAATCAATGAATATATCCCCGGGGTAATAAGAACCAGGGATAGATTAAATAGTAAACTCAAAATAGATGTAAGTTACTTAATGCATCCTTACAATTATTTAGGGGTAGCTCGGATATGTGAAAAGTTATCTTGTATCGCCGGCATTAACCAGATTATTTTTAAAATGGAACATTATTCTAAAGAGTCAGTTAAGTTTTCTTATCAAAAGTTAGCTGAGGCTTATAGATTAATAGATTTTTCAATAGATAAATGGGGGGATAAACTGAATATTGAAAAAATGTATAGTTTAGAGGAAGCTTGGCAGAAAGTTAATCAAGCAATAAAACCTAAAGTAAAGCGTTGTTTTGTAAGAAGGTGGCAGGCAGTTGTTAATCCCAAAAGAGAATTTTTTGGCTGTTGTCAACATCGCAATGTTTCAGGTGGTAAGTTTGGAGTTTTAGGCAAAGGTAACACCTTTAGGCAAATTTGGAGCAGTAAAAGACGGCAGCAAACAATGTTACTGGACCCAAGTATTTCCTGCTTTGATTGTTCTCCTACTGATTACCATTTCAATTATGTCTTAAATTTACTCGTCGACTGTTATGAATTAGATTTGATGGCCTTAGAATGGTTTAAAGCAAGATTAGAAGGCAATAAGCAAGCGTTAAAATCGTTGAGTATGATAAAAATAATTGTCGGTTGTTTAGATTTTTATTTGTTTGGATTATTGCTTAAATTTATATCCTTTTTTAGAATCTGGGATATGGAGTCTGTATTAAGGTCATTAAGCGCTCAGTATAGATATTTAGGTATAATTGATGTGAATAAATTCTTAAAGAATGAAATTCAAAGTTTGCCCCATTATAATGTTATTTATAACCCCAGCAAAGATCATAAAGTTAAACAGAAAGGTTTTACTATAGCGGTTAACGCCCCAAAAAACTTAAGGAATATATTCAGAGGATACACTTTATTAATAGCTTTATATTTATCAGTTTGGTTTTTAGTCTATAAATTTAAAACGGGTATAATCAAGCATTTTTATCGTTACGATCCTGAATGTATTTTATGTAATAGGCATTGGATAATAAAAGGCATTAGCTGGAATAGGCATTTTATTATTATACCCGATGTTTATGGATGGCAGGCAGATACTTTTGTGGTTTTATCTAAAAAACACCGTGGACAGAATAACATTTGTTTAGAAGACATCAAAACAATGAATAGATTAGCTAAAAAGACTAATGGGATTATTGGTTTTAGCTCAAAAGGCGCGGGCGCGGTGATAAACCATTTGAATTTTCGCTTAGTCTTTGGTATGGAAATACCTAAAGATTCTTCCCATGAAGTTTTAGGGAGAGTTGGTGAAACTCAAATATCACAAATGGCTGATGATCCTGGTTATCCTTTTGCGCTTGAAGGACGGATGACCTCTGACCTATCAGAACAGTTATTTTTTAATATTTCGGATATTATGAGTCAAAAGTTTGGAGTGAATATCGCGATTTTTAATAAGCAGAAAGAGTTAATTAATTATAGTTTAGTTAGAACGCGGGAAGCATCTACTAAGTTTGGCCAAAATCATGGGGTATGGGAGACGCTGTTGAAGAATTTTAATGTCACAACGCAAAAAGGCCTGGAATATGTTGACCAAAGATCTGTTACTGTTCTTGAGGCAGAACAAGCAATTAATCAAGCCTTGAAAGAAATAACAGCGTCACAAGAACAGTTGTTATTTATAAAAAATAGGATTTTACAGAGGATAAGAGAATATGAGGAGAAAACCAGTAGACAAGAAAATAGTTTTACGTCTTTCTTTAAACAAATTTTGGATGGATTTACTGCCAATGATTTCCATAGGTTATCTCCTCAGCTATGTAATGGTTTTAGCAGGGTTATACTTATACCTGTAGTTTTAGCTTTTACAATTCTTACGGCGGCATTGTATAAATTAGCCGGGTTCCATAAGCTTTTGCTTAGCGGTAAAATGAGCCTGTTAGGCAATTTAGCCCCGCCGGTGTTATGGGCTGTTTTAGGCTTAGTTTCTCTTCTTTTCTTTTATACCCGCCATAAAAACTTCTCTATTTCGCGTCCGCTTAAACTTACCGGAAAATTCGCCTTGTTGGGGATTATTATTGGGGCTTTTGGTTTTTCTCCTTTAGCTTGGGGGCGGACGGGGTTGCTGCCGGAAGGGAGAGGGTTATGGATTAGGTTGGTGGTAGGGGCATTGGGGGCGGTTTTGTTGGGGGTGTGTGTGGCGGGAGGTGACAATCCAATATCAAAAGACCTTAAAAGAAAGAAATGGCGTTGCTTTAAAGAGCATGACCTTCTTCTATTCGCTAACTTGCGTAAGCTGTTTACTTATGAAATTGTTAGCTTTTTGGATGAAAATCCTTATTTAAAAGCAGTATTTATGCTCCGGTTAAGAGAAGAAAAGGGAGAAATAGGCCCTATTAATAAGCCTAATGAGTTCAAGTTGAGAAAACTCGGCAGGGAAGCATTAATTACTCAAGGGAAGGGTGATATTGTAGATAACTCTACGAATCAATTACGAGAAGGAAGGAATATTTTAGAGAAATATGGTTGTTTTTTAATCTTGAATGCTGTTCGTGCTAATGAATTAGCCGGCCATCCTGATGAAGAAATTATTATTGGATTTACTGACCGAAAATCCGATAAAACATTTAATTTCCAAGTTGTTAATAGCAGGCGGACATCATGGAAAGTTGGCTCTCTTTGGTTAAGCGCTAAAGGTGAAGGCCAGCATCGGTTTGAAGATATGTCGCCGTATTGGCTGGATAAGGACGGTAAACGAAATGTTGGTATAGCCTCAAAAAAAGAAGTTAATAGAACATTGTTTGCACAAGCAAAGCTTGGGAACGATACTGAAGAACATGCTGGTTATGTGGCATATCGTGAACTTTATGTTTATATTAATGAAAAAGGTAAGAGAGTGAGTACTAAAGGTATGCTTGACGCTCAAGATCTTAAGCAGACTATTCAGCCAGTTATAATTTTTGATCTTATCTCGCCGTATCGATTGGATAAAATGCCGCAAATTTTAGATTTAGACCCTGGCCTTAAGCACTATTTTAAGCGTTTTTGCGAATATCAGGAAAATAATGGGTACTCGTTACCCAATAGTATAGAAGAAATGTTTCTTATGATTTTTCGGCGCATAGCTATTGCTCAGGCAAAGCCGCAGAATCGTAAATTGTTTAGACAATCTAATTCTCCGCAGGATTATGATGAGTATGGGATTGCTTCTGATAATGAAGATTTCTTAACTCTGGAAGAAAAAGTTGCATTGCTTAAACTTCAGAATGCGCCTAAATATCCAATTTGGTTGTTAGAGAAACCGTTTATGTTTACTCAGGAAGATTTTATTGCTGCCTATGGTAAGGATGCTAATAAAATGATTTCTAAATTATGTAAGCAGATAGAAGATTCAGGATTGTTAAAAGAACGTTATTATGCTTTTCTAGGTGATTTCGGGAGAACTGTTGGGAGGTTGAATGGGTTATTTGGCTGGGGTGAATTTATTAGGCGGGGAGTTTCTCAGCTTCAAAAAGAAGAGAATACGCCGGCTGATATCAAGCAGATGATCACAACCCTTGAGAAACGATTTTTTGAGAAGCGTTATTTCAAAGGAACTTTTCAAGACATTCCTCCTGACTTTTTATATGATGAAGCAGATACTATTTTAGGAAAGCGCCTTACACGCCGTATTCTAGAGGCATTATTTTCTCAAACCTGTCTCTGCAGTATATGGAAAGATACCCATCTATGTTTGAATGGTACATATTCAATTAATTATGGATTTTTTAGCAACCTTAATAATGAAATTAATTTAGTAACGTTATTATGTAATGATTCTAATATTAAACTCTCAAAAGATTTTCCGATACTTTTACTCGCAGATTTTTACAAGACATATTTTTCTTATCTTGAGGATCGTTATCTTTTTGCATTATTGTCTGAAAGGTGCAGAAAATATGATAGCAGTTTCAAAGATATAAGATTATTCGATGATAGCTTTCTCTCAAAACCATTAGTATTTGTAGTGGAACAGACTAATTTAGGAAATTTAATACAACTTGACGGTATGGACATTAAAGAAGCTAACTATAGAATGACATTGAAACTGCAGCAGTGGCTAATAGAGGAGGACGCCCGGCGCAATATTGATTTTATAAATAAGCATAGAGTGCCGCAATGCATTATTAATCAGATTGAACAAAGCCGCTTAAGTAAAGGTGATATTGCTATCAGTCCTTCCGGAATTAAAAACTTCAATCTTGTTGTTTTTCCTAGTTTTTTCAAAAACATTCAGCCCTTTTTGATAATATTAGCTTTTGTCTTGTTAACAATATACCTAATTTGGACAACATACAAATCCTCAAGCTTAAAAGTCAAACCCCGCCAGCTAAGATTCGCCGGCATAGTGTTGGTCTTTATCTGTTTAGGAATCTTATTCTCTGTATCTCTTGTTTCAGCGCGGGGGTTAAAGTGCTTATTGCCGTTGCCGGAAGGGAGAGATTTGGGAATCAGGTTACTATGGGTGTTGGGTGCTGGGGTGTTGGGAGTGTGTATAGAGCTTGCAGGGAATGATGATGTGGCTGTGCCTGCTATTGCTGAATTAAAGAATCTGGCAGAGAGTGGTAATTCTCTTACTGATTTAGGTGATGAGTTTAACGCGGGGGTTAATATTGTTTCACAGAAGGTCATAGAGAGGATTCAGCGGGTTTTAGGCATTGACACACATGGTACATATCAGGCAGGAGATACAATACCTGTTGGATATAAGATTGGCGACCCGAAACGCGCCAAAGAATTAAAGATAGGTTCACTTATTTTGATATCCAAAGACTTAAGCGTAGATGAACAGCAGGCTGCATTCTGTCATGCGGCAGAGCATATAGCCTTTGACGCGGTTTATCAGAGCTCTCTTACAAGAGATATTGTTAACGATGCCGCGAATATATTAAGCTCCGGAGCTGTCGCAGCCTTGGCAGAAGCCTGCGAGGCAAGGGAGAAGTATGTGGATTTGGGTGCCAATAAGATGCAAAACATCAGTTTCTGGGAATTCTTTTTCAGGGGTGTTAATACTGAGGACAGTTTGCGGGATCCGCGCCTAACACCCTATAAAGTTGATTATGTTTCCATCCCCTACGAAGTTATCTTTGACGCGACAGTTGAAGAATTAGGCAGAGAAGAAGCGTTACGGATTTTTAGGGATACGATTGATGAGATTTCAGGTGATGAGGCCTATACCAAATTAAGAGATGCTTTAGAGCTTTATTTGAAAAATAATCCATTGGTGGGGGGGTGTTTGAGTTTTGCTGTTTTAAATAGCAGCGGAGTGGACGTAAGAGAGGCGGAATTAAAGGCGTTAATAGGACTATCCTTGGAAAAACAGCTTCATATATGGCCGACCGGCCAGGCTAAAGAACAGATTAATATAGAGAAAAAAAGGCTGGTAAGAATGACTGCTGAGAAGCTGATTGATATTTGGCAATCTAACGATGGTTATATACCTATTGATGTTAGCCTTTCTAATATAACTGTTATCAATAATGGGCAGGATGTGGAGTTTTCTGGGCAGTGTGTAAAGAAAGATATTTCTGGTTTGATAGAAACACTGTGTGAATTAAGGCATAAATGTACAAATGCTTATGCTAAAGAGATAGAATCTGTGATTAAAGCGGAGCTTTGGAAAAGCGTTTTATTTACACCTGATTTGCCTAAGAAGCAGGGGGGTAAAGTAGTCATTATAAACCACAAAAAATACAATTCTGACGGTACATTGAATCATGGATATGGGAAGAGAATATGGATAAAAAAAGGGTATTATAATTGCTATAATATTTATTATGGCGATGATGTTTTATATGTGGGATATATTGTTTTTGACGATATGAGTGATTCTATAGTGATTGGTGATATATACACAAATAAAGGCTACATTGATTGTAATCACGAAGGTATAGACACGGAGGTGCTGGCTTGCTTATCTAGAGTATTTAACCATGAGAAATATATCCAGAAAGAAAGTCCTGTAAATTCAGATGTTGCCGGCTATGTGACAATATTTGAGCGGCTGAAGGGAGCTGGGGAAGTCATAGAGTATGCGTTTGGGCGTATGTGGTTTACGTATGGCAGTTCAGTCCCTGACCAAGATGTTCAGGACTTGCGTGTAAAGACATCCCCAGACAAGAAGGTTTTTCCTGGTTATCCCCCGGAAGGAAATTTACTTAAATTATGCATAGCGCTTTATAAGGGGCGCTGGTCAAATGAGTTGATAGTTTCATATTTAAAAAATCTAAATAGCGCTCAGCAGAAAGAGTTTTTAGAGATAACAGGATATTTACCTCAAAAGATGAGCGATAAAATATCCAGTTCTTCTGTAAACAAAAACGTAGCTTTATTTACCCTCATTGGTGATAGTAATATGTTGTTTTCTTTTCAGAGATTAATAAGGGCAGGGATTTTTTCAAATTTGTCTCAGGGACCACCAGAGGTGTTAATATTATTTTACGCGGTGTATCTTATAATCTTCTTTGCTTACTGCAACAGTCCCTTCTTTAAGGAATATTTTAAAAGTACTTTCGTAGTTTTTAAATATATAGTAAGGTTACAATTTTTAAGCAAATTAAAAACAGCAAGTTTTGAATCTTTAAAATCTAAAAATGAGAGAAAAAGCAGAATATCTTTATCGTTACTTCAGGAGCATTTTAAAAGAGCGATTATTGCTTACGAAAATTGGCTTAAGCGAAATTCTCAGTTAGGTATAGAACAATCATTTTCTCAGATAGCTTTGATTTATAGTTGTTATTTAAAGAATTACGGAGACCCTATCAACGCTTTAAGATTATGTGCACACCTATTCGATCAGGAAAATCATAAATCTTTACATTCAGCGATTAGATTCATTGCGGGAGGGTATAAGCCGCATGAAGGAAATATTGTTTCGAATTCCGCATTGTTAAAATTAGCTAAAACATGTAATGATAAATTTAAACTGAATAATCAAGACTCACAGATATTATTATTTGCGATTAGCTTAGGCGTAGGTAACTATAAATTTCCTGGTATAGATCATCAGATAAGGCCAAAAAGCGACTGGTTAGAAATAATAAAAGAAGATTCTGAAAGGGGGGTTATTGAATATATATCTCAGCAAAAAGCTTGTTTGTCAATAGACCCGTTTGTTGGTTGTTCAGTCGATTGCGCCTATTGTTTTCGATATGAAAAAGATGTAGAAAAGCCTGTAAGAACCAAGGATGATTTAGAAACAATTATAGAGCTATTTAACCATCCACTTTTCATTCCCGATTATACCCCTCTCGGATTACAGATTTCAAAAACAGACCCGCTTTTGACGCGAACTAAAGAGTGTACATTTGCTATCTTAGAGATACTTGATGGATTGGGGCTTAAAAATCTGGTAAGTGTGATAACCAAGACGTCCTTAAAGCAAAAGGATGTTGAAAGATTAGCGCAATTCAAAAATGTGAGATTACATATTGGTTGTACTTTTTCTAATATGCCTACTAAAGTAGAGCCATTGTCAGATTCTTCTAAAACTAGGGAGTCAATTAAGCTTTTAAAAAAACTTGGAGTCAAGTCAATATTGTTTTTTAGGCCCATAATTTTAGGACAGAATGATTCAGAAGAGAGCATCCGGGAGGTTCTTCGTATAGCTAAAGAAACAGAGGTTGATTCTATACTTGTAGGAGGGATTAGTCTTTCTGATGAAGAAAGGCTTCATCTACAAAGACACAACATAAAAATACCTACCTATGAAACGGATGATTATAAAAAGTATTTACCCGAAGTGCTTAAAGAAAGAATTATTAGAGCATATAAAGAATTAAGTTTAACTATACCTTTAGTAAGACGTTCTTCCTGCGCGCGATGTATTCTTTGGGGTATTCCTGATTATAATGCCCATTGGGTTGATTCAGAAAAAAATTGTTGGGAGACTTGTTCTGATCCACAACAAGAGATTTGTAAAAATAGAGAAAGGCCTTCTAATGAAGATGTAAGAAAATTACTGAGTAGAATCGACAGGCATAATGTAACTTTTGAAATAACTGATGAGGCAGTTATCATTTTCGTTAAATTATCTATGTTTGAGAAAAGTTTCTTAAGGAGTATTCTCTCATTCCAGGTAAAGGATCAGAATGATGATAAAAAGAGGAAAAGTAAGAAGATAGAATCAACGCATCTTAAGAATTATCAAAAAATTAAACTTTGCGGGGGTTTACTCATTCCGCCGGGGGGTGTTTCATATGGAAAGATTATCTTAATTTTTCTTGCAGGGATTGTTTTTTTAATCCTGTTTTTTAAAAACCGGCCTTTTTTTAAACAATTAATAGAAAATTTTAAGGAGAAAAAAAGGAAATTCAGGGACACAATCTCTTCGCCTTTTTTCTTTTGGCAATCAACGGGTTTAGGAGATAATTCTTTGGTGCGGGCATTATCTGTTATTCTTCCTTATGAAGAAGTAGCAGGTGTTTTTTGTAAGGCAGGTTTGTTGCAAGGGGAATTGAATTTAAAAATAGCTTTAGCTGTAATTTACAATTTTTGGTGGGAAAAGCGGATTAGCGGTAAGCCTTTTCTTTATTCTTGGGCGGTTTTGCCGGCAAATGATTCTTACGTGAACAGCATAGAATTATTTTATAGCTGCGATGAGTTTGTCTACAGATCTATTTTTATTAGATATGACCGCAAGAATCGTTGGTATGCTGAAGAAGGGAATACTTATTCTCCATTTAGTATTCTTCCTTGGGCGCCTCGCGATAGTTTTAGTAAAATTTGTAGATTTTTTGATAAGAAAGATGTTATTATTTCAGCTAAAGCTATAGTATCGGTTCGTTTTTTGAAAAGGCATAAGTTGGACTTGAGAAATATGAAGGAGAAACAAGTGAAAGCTGTTTTCTTCTCTTTTTTTGAGAGTTTGAGGCCTAAAGAGATGCGATTTTTGGGATTTGATGAAATTCCTTTTAAGTTTGTGCATAAGAGAGAAAGTTGGTTTTTGTATTTCTTGTCGAAAGATAATAGAGAGATCGAGTTTAATTTGAGTAAGGTTCTTCCGGCACTGATGAAGCCGAAATTCTTTTGGCTTGATTCTGTCCGTCTGCGAAGGGAGGATTTTTATAGTAAGCGAAGTATAATTTTAGCGTTGGAGAAAATATTTACCGAGAGATATAAAAATTATTTAGTAGATAGTTTAACAGGAGTTCACTATCAGATGGTTTTAGAAAAAGACGGTTTGAAAGAAGAATGTTTTTTTAGTCTGCGTCACTATAGTATTGATAGGATAACTATTGAAGTTTTTCCTTGTAATCGAACGATAAGCAGAGGTCCTTTGTCAAATAGTTATCGTAGCTCATGTCCGAACCCGGGAAGCTTAGGTTATATAGGTTTTAATTATAAAGGATACGATGTAGAAGGATTACAGGAATTGCATATTATTTTTAGTCAGCATAACCGGTGTTTAACCTATGTCTCTCAAGGCAGTAGTTTTAGACAAAACTATCCTATTTTCCTTAAGTGGACTGAGGCAATTGAACATTTAAAACGAAGCGCACAGGAGTTGGGATGTAATAAGATTACATCTTCAGACGGTAGTGATTATGAAGGACTAGCGAGTGCAGAAAATATCCGTATGAATTATTTCAAGCATTTTAGGGAAAGTTGTGTGTGGAGAAAAATCCTGGATAGAAAAATCTGGAAGTTTGATCCCGGTGTTTTAAGGCAGGCATTATACGATAAGATTCATTTAAACGATGGTTATAAGTTAGCTGAAGTGGAAGTGAGTCCTGGTATATGGCGTTGGAAGGTAATAGTCTCTGATTCTGGAGGTAGGCAATATTCTTTTGACGCTTTTCATCTTTTGGAAGTGTTTAAAAACTGCCAGTTAAAGAGAAGTTATCCTGTTGAGAAACAAGCCATTTATATTGAGAAGGTTTTAAATGAGGAAGAAAAGAAAACTGACAAAAATGGAGACAGACAGCGGCGTTGTAATAAAAATAACGGCTTTAATTTGTCCACAGGGGTATTTATTTTTAATTCTGATATTTTTCTTTTTTTTCAAAGGTTTTTGCGGGGAGGTTTTTCATCCGCGCGGCATTGCGGTCCGCCGTTAGTGTTATTAGTTGTTAGTTTAACCCTTTTTCTCTTCTTTTACACCCGCCATAAAAACTCTTCTATCTCGCGTAAACTTGAACTTATTAAAAAAGAGAATTATTTCTTTAGGTATTTTAAAAATTCTTTTGGGGTGATAATAGGGATTTTGTGGATGGTTTTTATAGTTAGCAGGTCTTTATCGCCGGTTACGATAATATTAGCTTTAGCGGTTATGGCGGTTTCTAAGATTATGTTGTCTGCGGGGTCTCGGCAGAGGTCAATTTTTAAAGAAGGAGTAACAAAAATCGCGTCATTTTTAAGCAATTCTTTTAATTTAGTAATATTTTCTTTTTCAAAGTATTTTTTAAATTTCTCACGTTGGATAACTTCTATAATTTCAGAATATAAAGGCAGAGATAAAACAGGAGTGAATACGCCGTCGACAAAAGCTTCAAATATTTTAGAAAAGGTACTACTTTTAGCAATTAATATGCTGGTAAATATATTAGTATCAATTACTGCGATTAGTTCTTCTTTCATAAAGTTCTTTACGAGTTTCTTTGCATATTCGGTTTATTTCTTTTTGGGGAAGGGGGTATTTTTTAGCGCGGGTTCTGACTTTAGTAATAAGACTATCCCATCGGAAACGCCGGGTAAGTCTTTCAAACTCCCTAGTAAGGCGAAGTTTTTCTTGAATAGAAAGTTTTTGAAAAGCTTCTTCTATCTGTTTTGGTTTAAGGTCAATAGTAATTTTAGCCATATTAAACGCCTCCTTTTTGCCCTGTTAAAAATTATATTTCTAACAAGATTCATCAACTCAACTATACCATTTCTTAAAAAGCGTGTCAAGGATAGGAAGTTTTACCTAAAACCCGCTGGCATAATATTATCCTTTATCTGCTTAGGAATCTTGCTCTCTGTGTCTTCTGTCTCGGCGTGGGGGTTAAAGTGTCTACTGCTGGCGCCGGAAGGAAAAAGCTTAGAAGGGCTGTTAGGGATTATTTTATTTATGGGTTTGGTTTTGGCTGTATCGACTATAACAAATGGCGGCTTGAAGAAAGAGAATGTTTATAGAGAAAAGGTAAAGTTGGGTTATCGGTTACATGAAAGGCCTTCAGGAGTATTGTTCAATTTAGCTAAGAAGCTTAAAGAAGAGTGTGGGGTTACGGTTAAGATAGAGAAAGATGGCAGGTCATGTATTTTGGGCGAATGTTTATCTTGGCATACACAAGTGTTTGAGATTCAGCAGAACCTGGTTGCGATAATTCTTCATAGTAAAACTGAGGTTGAAGTTGTTCTTGAAGGTAATGTTTCGCAATGGAAGTTAAAAGAGGCCTTTAATATTTTTCATGATGCTTTAACAGATATAGTATTAAAAAATGGGGTTGATCCTTGGGGAGAATCTGTTAAAAGTATTACAAAACATTACAATAATTTACTTTCCCGCATAGGAAAATTAAAGAATCCGCAACTTATTAAAGATAATTGCTTAAAAGAAAAATCTTCAATCGCAGTTATTCCCACAGGATTTTCTGTTTTTCTCGAAATCGCTCAGCCTTTCTTAATAATGTTAGTTTTTATCTTAGCAACATGGTTGGTCTGGACAGTGTGGAAAGCCCACAGCCTAAAAACTGAAAACCATTGGTTGAAATTCGCGGGGGTGGTGTTGGTCTTTGTTGGATTGGGAGTGTTGTTTTTTGCGTTTCCTGCTTCGGCGCGAGGATTAAAGGATTTGCTGCAGACGTTGGAAAAGGGAGGGCTAGAGGGGTTGTGGGGGATGGTTTTGCTGGGCGCGGCGTTTTTGGCTATGTTGGCTATAATAAATAGTGGGAGCGGTTACGCTGAGGAGAAGGCGTTGGCTAATGAGGAAGCGGAGGCGTATAAAGAGAAGTTTTATAAGAATGTTAAGCGTTTTGATTTTGCAAAAGGGGTAGTTTTAAAGAATAAAGATATTATAAGGAAAAGAGAACAAGCTATTGAAGAGTTTATTGTGGTAATCGATGAGCTTCTTTTAAATTTAGATAGGTTTGACAAACTTTCTTTGCGGGCGCAGGCATGGTTAGCTGAAGATTTTCCGTATATGTTAGAGGAGGCTCGCGAGAGAATATTGAGCCTGATGGATAGGAAACAAAAGAGTATTTGGCAGGGGGATTATGATTTATTTTTAAAAATATTTAATGGGATTGTTTCCATGAATTTATTTATGGGTGATTATTATTTTCAAATACTTGATTTTTCTAAATCCATAGCATTTTTTGAAAAAGCCTATGATTTTAGAATTTCTTTTTTGCTGTCATTGTCTTATCAGCTAAAACAGCGCGCGAAAGTAGAGGATATAGATATACAGTTAAGAGGCCGCCTTGAACAAGATGAGAAAAAATTGATAGAAGCTCTATCCTGTAAATTCATAGAAAGTTTAAAATCAGAAGAAGAGGGGTATATTGAGAAAGAGCTTAATCAGCATAAGAAAACTATTTATATGATTAGTAATAAGCTGGTTGATGCCTACATGTATATAATTCAAATTAATTCAGAAATGGTAAACGAAATAATCAAGGTTTGCGATTACACTTTAAAGTTTTGGGATGGAAGTTTTCTTTGGATAAAAAAAATGTATTTGTATGGGTTTCTTGGTAAGCATAGTGGTGCTCATAGGTGTTACCAAGAATCAATTGGGCGGCCGGAAGTAAAAAGTAATAAGTACATAATTGCTATAGTGAGGCTGCAGTTTACCTTTACGCGGATATTTGATGGGGAAAGTAATAACGCGGATATTCAAACTACCATTGATGAGTTAGAAACTTTACATAAGGAAGCAAGTTGTAATATCCAAATACCGCAAAAACAAAGCTTTCTCCGTATTCCGTTTTCTAAGTCAAAGAAAGATTATACTTCGGGGAATAGTGATGAGGATAGTTATCATAAAAAGATGTTCTTAATAGAATATAACTGCCTTCAAGCTCTTTACCTGTTTTCAACAGGCAAGGGCAGGGAAAGCGTGAAATATTTTGAGAAAGCTTCGCGGTTGGAGCAAGAATTTGATGGGGAAACAGTTGATTTTTACCGAATGGATTATTTTGTTTGGATTCTTAAAATAATAGGTTCTCAAAGAATAAAAGATAAAGAGAGAATCTCTTTCTTAGCTTTTTTAGCTTTGGCTGAGGAGGAAGTTTATGTTTTAGATTTGGTAAAGGGATTCATTGACGCGTCCCGGTATAATAACACGAAATTCAAAAAGGAAATGGCTTTTTTTATGGTTGATATTGTCTTAAGGGAGGGTATTTTTGGGGAAGATAAGAAGGTAAATGCTGTTGTTTTGGAAAAGGCGCAAAAGACAGCTATGAAGATTTTAAGATATTGGGGTGATGATGTGATATACAACAGGGTTAAAAACAAGGTTAAGCTAATTTTCTGTGGTGATGAGGATATAAGCGGTTTTAGGCAGGCGGGACAGATTAGTGAAATGGGGTATGCTTTATTGGAGCTAGTGGTTCACATGGATAGGGATGATGAGATCTTATTCCTAAGAGAGTTAGCTAAAGCCGGCAATATAGAAACAGAGAGTTTATGGGTAAGTCTTGTGAGCGCGGAAGATAATTTGACAAAAGGCAATTATAAGGAAGCAAAGCAATTAGCAGAAAATTTCTTAGATAAATTATCTCCTTGTTTGTATGAATTTACGAAATTAAGAGCTATAGTTAATGAAATAATTAAGGAAGCAAACAGTTTGGATAAAAGTATTAAGCAAATGTTAGAAGACTATACTCGAGGTAAGATTGATTCAGTTCTTACTATATTAAATAATAAATTTCAAGGAAAAATACCTCGAGAAATGCGGCATATTCAAAACGATATCACAAACTATAAAAAAGCAAAAATAGAATATTTAAAAGGTAATTATACTCAAGTTCTTGAGCTATTAGGCGATATGGATAATCCGGAATTTAATAAATTACGTATTAGGGCAGGTGATGCCAAGAGAGTTAAAGATTATTTGTATAAAGGTAATGTAGAGAAAGCTAATAATATTATTCTACAATATCTAAACCAAAATAAAGAAAAACAAGAAATTGACCCGCAGTTTAAAATTTTATCACAACAAGCAGAAAAGTTAAAATGTTTATTAAAAAACTGGGATAAGGAGTTTGTTAGAACTTGCGGAGGTGAAGGCTCTTTTATTGAAAAAATCCAGCATTTAGAAAAAACAATAGAACAAGTTGAGCAATATTTAAAAAAACAAAGTAATGAAAGTTTAGATAAAGCTAAGGAGATTCTTGATGGGCTAATGAAGAAAACAGGAAGTGTTAATCCCAGCGCTAGCCAGCCTAAAACAAGAAAAAGAACAAGGGTTGAAAGAGATTTAAAACAGGGCAAAGGCAGTATTGTTATTTTAAGGATAAAGTTAGCCGAGCAGTATTTAAAAAATGGGCTATGGAGTAAAGCCCTTGATATTTTAAATAATACTTTATGTAAGAATGAATATAAGCAAATTCAACGCTTATTGGAGCAAATAGACGCAATAAAGGAAGACTTAGTGAGGATAGAGGCTCAATGCAATACTGCCATAGCCTCACAAGATTCTGATGGTAATAAAGGAAAGTTATTAGAGGCAGTTATGGCGGAAGCTGATCGCATAACGAAAAGGCATAACATACCTGACTCAATATTATATGCTGTTAAGGCGGAGGTAGAACTTAAGAGGATAGAACCAATTTGTCCTAAGAATTTTCAAAAAAGCAAACTTCACGGAGCCTTACTTATCCCCTGGGGAATTACCGCCGCTAATAGCAATATCCTTTTTTCCCTACAAAGGCTTCTCAGAGCTGGGATTGGGGCAAACCTGAAGCAGGGGCCGCCAGGGGGGTTAGGGTTATTTGACCAGATATTTTGGCTTACTGTTTTTATAATAGTTATTTTAGTTATTTGCCGCGGCTTTTTAAATAGTTATAGTTTTAACAGTTCTTCGCAATCTTTTCTCAATAACTTCAAGGCCTCTCACAATATCCCTCCTGATTTTAGCAAGGAAGAATTTGGTGAAGAAGCAAGCAGACGAGTGAGCCGGGCCGCGCAGATGGGGTTGATTTCCCGGCGTAAGGCCGATAATACTAAAAAACAAGAGGAATTTTATGAGAATTTATTCGCGGCTATAGATAGCGGCAGGGCCAATATCCAGACGCTTATTGCTGAAGGAGGGATTGGAAAATCTACAACTTCGGTGTTAATGGCGGATTGGATTAGCGCTCGGGCAGGATTGGCTCCTTCAGATATGGGGGTTGTGGTTAAGGATAATGTGGCTAAACAGAAGTTTATCCGGCTTATAACCGCTTTTCCTCAGATAAGCGGTTTGAAGATTCTTGACCAGGATGAACTGCGCCAGTGTTTTGATGCTGTTTGCGGAAATATTGATACGCTTCCAGCTTTGCTTATTTGGGATGAAGGAACCGACGCTATATCCGCGCCTCCTTTAGCTACCGGGCGCAAGACTCCTTGGTATAACCTTTGGTGGAAAGCTAAAGTAAAAGGCTCTTCGTCTATTGAAGGGTATAAGATGTATAAAATGCTCTGGTATATTCATTCTCAAATGGATAAAAAATGGATTGAAGACGCTTTAGATAAAGCTGAGGGAAATGTCTCTAATTTAGAAATTCCCCGAGGAGTAATTATTGATTTTGCCTGGGATTTTTTCAAGATTCATTCCAGCCGGTTTGGAGCTCAGCCTCATTCTCGGGCTGATGAGCTGGAGACAGCCGCGGCCAGAGAAAAAAATATTTTCAGCCAGCAGTTACTAAGTATTTTTGACGAAAAACAGCAGAAAAAATTAGCTGATTTTCTTATTGCCCTGAAAGTTTATGTTTATCAAAACAGCCATTATCAAGGATATACCTTAGACAATAAGAAAAGAGATTTTGAGTTAAGGCTTAATGACGGAACCGGAAATAACGTAGTATCTAAAAGTTATAAGCATGCTTTATCTTCAGAGTTAATTACATCTATGAGAGCTCTGAATTATTCTTGTAAGGATTGGAGCAGGTTTAGAAGGGGCTTTGTCAGCGTAGTTTATTCTTTAGGTTACGCTATTATCGCTAAGATTCCTTCTAGTTTGAAAAGCACTGATAGTGTTGCTTCTACCCAGGTTCTTCAGTATTACAGCCAGCAGGCCCGCAAGCTGATTTTACTTTCTCTTAATGTAGTAGAGGAAGAATTAGAATTCCGGAAAAAACAGTTTAACATTGAACTTCAGGGTGAAAATCAGGATTTAAGAGAAATGTTAGCAGGCAAGCCAATCACAGCTTTAGACAGTTTGGAGTATTTAAGCTATGAACTGGGAGAAGCTAAAGTAATTATTGACGGCCGGCCAGGAAGGAAAAAACAAGATGATGTTTTATATACTAAGAAAGTTTTAGCCAAGATTATTGATGATGGCTGGCTTTATACTTTTGAGCCCCAAGGAGTTGTTACTTGTCAGAAGGTAGAAAGAGAAGAATTAGTTGGCAGTCCAAAATTAATCAAGCCTTATAGCGGTTGGTTCTTTAAGAAAGCCAGGTCTCCGGAAACAGAAGCCCAGGAACAGATTCTTAAGCGCTTAAGCCAAGGCCAGCGGGTTTTAGCTTATGACTCTCGGGGAGCAAATAGCGGAACAGACCAGACAATGTTAGGCCAGGAGGGAATTGAAGCAGTGTTTTTATTCAACAAATATACTCCTACCAGAGATTTAAAACAGGCACTTCACCGCCTTCGTAATTTAAGGAGAATTAGCAAGCTGATTCTTACTGGTGAAGGTTTTGGCGAGGAAAAAATAATTCCTACTACCATAGATGAGATAATTAACAACGCTCAATATCGCCAAAAGCGGTTGAGTCAGAATAATAACTGGAGCGAGTTGAATTTTTCAGTATGGAACCGGCCGGTTAATATTTTAAACGCAATCATCAGGCAATGGGAGCTCAAGGGAAAAGATTTAGATAAAATTCAGGAAATTAAACAGGCTTTAGAAAAACAAAATGAGGTGATGTCGGCTATTTTTACTGCCTGCGGTAAAGAAAGGCCGGCTAAGGTTTTAGTTACTTTAATTGAAAATATGCTGAGGCAGTTAGAGTATATTTTTGATCAGGATAATGCTGTTAGTCAGATAGCCAGTCAGCGTAAAGGTATTAATTTATTGAATTTAGGCACGGGAAATCAAAGTATTGAGCATTGGCGCCAGACAGTTTTAAATTTAAAACGCCAGGTAAGCGCAATGAAAGAATTTGAATTTTTGGGAAATAGGTCAGAGAAACAGGGCGGATTTGATGATTGTTTAGATCCGGAATGGTTTATTGCTCATTTAGAAAGGCTTTCTCCTGAGGATTTTCCTGAAGTAGTTTCCGGAAAAAGGGTTTCTATTAATATCGCTATGCAGTCGGCGCAAGCAGTTCAAAAGATCAGCCCGATAAAATATTGGATGGTAGCTGATACTGAAAAGCAGAAAAATGAGAAAAAAGAACAAAGCCGGCTGGCTGATATTTATTATGATAAAGAGCATAATCTCTGGATGATGACTCCGGAAGGTAAGCAGATAAAAATAGATTTTAAACAAGGCAATACTTTTGAAGTTCCTTTGCCTTGTGACGACCGCAAGCTTACTTTTAGGAAGAAGCGGCGTTTTGGCATTTTTGACTATATTGTCAGCGTTGAATATGAGCGGCGTAACGGCAAAAAAGCTAAGAAGATGAATTTAACTTCCTTACCTTATATATATACTAAAGGATATCTTTTAAAATACCCGCGAATTAATTTTGGCCGGGAAAAGCCTATAAGCCAGCCTCAGGCTAAAATGTTAAGCAAAAAAGAGAAGAAGAAATTATTTAAAGAGGCTAAGAAAAGGTATGCTTCTAAAAAAGTCGCGCATACGGACTTTTTTGAGAATGCTTATAGTTCTGGGGATAACAACGAGGCTGAGCCAATAGGTTTACGAATGGAGGCGCGGATTAAACAACTTGATAAGGGAGAAATTTCTTATGAGGTTACTCCTTTAGAACAGGAACACCTTGTTCCTGAGTATAAGATTTCTTCGCTTTTAGCTTGTTTAAAGCAGAGGATGTTTGATATTGAGGCTGTTTATGGCGATGATTTTATGATTAAAATGGACGCCTACCGCTATTTAATAGAAGAAATGATTGATAAAGCTGAAGCTTTGAAAACAGATGATGTTTGGCAGGATTGGGCAACACCTCAACAGTGTGAGGTAAAAATAGAAGAAATTGAGGCTGTGGTAGATAAACTTAAAAATAAAATTCTGCCTCTTTTTGACCAAACCGTTAAGAGTATTTCTATGCGCCAGACAGTTAATAAAGATGATCCTTCTTGGAAAAAGTTAAAAGACAGGCCGCGGATGATTGCGGCCCGGGCTCAGCAAACTATAGGGTCTTTGCTTATGTCTATAAATCCTCAAGCTTGGCTTAATAAGGAAATAAAGCAAAAGTTAGAGGGATATATTTTTAAGCAATTAGAGGGTATTAAGAGTAGCTTAAAAAGCAAGGAAGATGTTTATGAGTTTTTAGGGGAGGTAATGCAAGAAAGTGAACAATACACTGATAAGAAAATAGCTGATAAAGATAATAAACATTATTTGTTAGTTCCGCGGATGTTAGGCCAGCTTGCTCAAAAAGCCCGCAGCCAAAATGTTAAATTAGAGGATTTATTAGATGAAATGAAATTCCGGGTAGAAATTGTTCTACCCGGGCTTATGCCGGAAATATGGGATAACGGCCGCGAGCAGGTAGAATACAGCGAGAAAGAGGGGAAATATATTATTTATATTTCCGCGGCTAATATCGGCTATCGCGACCATTTAGCTTTAGATAAAGACGGCCGCAGGGTTAATGAGGATTATCAAGGCGAGAAGTTTTATCGCATAGATGACGAGACTTTAGTTCAGTTTGATACTCCTCACGAGAACTTCCATATTATTTTGGATTGCTTGGCTAAAAGATTAGGAGTTAATAGCTTATCTATTGGGGCTGGCCATGATTTTAATGAAGTAGCAGCTCAGGTTTTTGGTATAGCCTGGGTTAAGCGTTTGGCTAAGAAAGATAAAAACATAAGGCAGTCCAAGAACCTTTATGAGCGGCTGTTATCTCCAATGATGGGAACAGCAATTACTCCTTTTAGGGGCTGGTGGGGTTGGCGCGGCTTGAGTCGAATGTCAATTAAAACAATGACCCGGCGTATTTATCAGCGTTACACAGTAATTTCCGGAGGAAGCCTCCAAAATCAAGCTAAGCGTTTGTATCAGGAGGAGTTTGGGGGTAGGCACAAAGCTGAATCTGTTGAAAAGCAAGAAGAAGATGTTGTTAACTCTCAAGAAACAATTAAAGGCATAGAAGAGGTTGGGAATATAAGAAAATTAGCCGGAGAAAAGACTCAGCAAATAGTTGAAGATATGGCTAAAAAGCCCGGGAGTAAAATAACTAAACGTCAGATAAAAGATATTTCTTTGGAATTAGCCGCGGCTAAAGGCGCTGGATGCGTAAGCTTTGAAGACGGAGAGTCTCCTGTTACTATCTTAAACGGCGCTGACATTGAGCGGATTATGAGTTTGGTTGATGAAAAAGAGAAAATTACAGGCTCTTATAATCGAATAGGCAAAGCAGTAGAATTGTCTGCCGCGGATTATAGGAAAGTAGAAAGAATAGGCCAGGAAATAAGAAGTATTACAGAAAGTGAGCCGGATGATACAGAAATAGACTTAAGCGGAGATATTGTTGTTACAGACTGGGGCGCTAAAAAGAACGGATTTAATGATGACCGCAGTGAATCGTGGTGGGTAGGAAAAATACCTCTGCCTACTGATAAAAAATACCCTCTTTATCAAAAATATAAAACTATGCGGGAGATGTCAGTATTTCTTTTTAGTGTCTGCTATGAGGCGATAGAGGAAGGAATAAGAAAACAAGGAACAGTTACCTATAGCCAAGTTAACCTCGCTAAAGAAAAAGCCCTGCGAATGTTAGAAACAAGCCCCAAATACAGCCCTTACCTTAAATATTACATCTCCTTCTTAGCCTGGGGCCACGGCACCGGCCTTGCCGGCCATCAGTATTCTTTAGAGAAAGTAGAAGAAATCAAGCCAGGAATGGTAATAACCATAGAACTGCTAATAGCCGGCGTCCGGGAGGAAAGAACCATCTTAATCACCAAAAAGGGAGTTAAGATCTTAGACGGGGAAATAGAGGGGTTTGAGGGGGGTAGTAGTGCGGTGAAGAAAGAAGATATTGAGTTCTTACCTAAGAAAAATACTAATAATAATTTATATACAGGGGAAGTTGACTTAGCATATGACCTTCATATGAGGCCCTTAGGAGTATTGTATGATTTAGTTACAATGTTTAATAGAGAATATGGCGTTACGGTTACAATGCAGAAAGGCGATAAGTCATGCGAACTGACTAAGTATTCTAATCAAATCGATGAATTTACATGGGAGGTATATAGCTATATTCAAAATTCATTTCAAGTTGCTATGTTGGTTAGAGATAGTAAGATTAAGGCCGTTATTGAGAGTGATCTCCTAAAGGTACTATTAGAAGAAGTGTTTAATATTATACGGGATGCCTTAACTGATGAAACATTAAGGCAAGGCCTTTCTCCAGATTCATGTGTACCGCATGATCCTATAGAACCTTATAATAAACTCTTATCTCGCATAAAGGGATTAAGAAGTTCGCCTGTGGTTTTCTTTTTAGAGAATGAGAGAGGTTATGAAGAACATCTTGTTAGTATTGCGAATTTGTTGAAGGAAAAGACGCCCGAAGTTTATGAAATTCTTTTATTTAAGCAGGCTGATGAATTCTTCTATGGAGATGGCGGCGCCTTTGAGGATAGAGTGGAGGGTGCCGGGTTTTATAGTTCTAGAACCGTGGACAGGGACAATACAGCGCCGGGTGAGGTCGGTGGAATGCCTCATTATTACATGGGAACCGCTTTGACGCTTGATGAAGAAATCAGCTTTTTGGAGAGCACGGATAGCTTCTTTTCCGGAAGTTTGGGGCAGTTTCGTCATACAGATACTTCGATATCTTTCAATACTACCCGCATATCAGATTTGGGTATAGAAATACCATCATCTTGTAATGACCAAAGATACAGCTTGATAGCTTCTTCGGCGTTAGATATTGCTTCTTTTAGTGTTTCACCTTGGGTAGCACAACCAGAAAGCGATGGAACATGTACGGAAAAGCCTCCTAAAGGCTCCTCTTCAATAACTATTTTAAAATGTCTTAACATACAGCCTCCTTATTTGGACAATTTAAATATAACATTTTCCCGCGAAGGTGTCAATAAACTTGATTTCAGCTTGAAAAAAGCAAGAGAGGTAAAAAAGGAGACGTTTCTAGTTTTCCCAAAATCCAGCCTGATAGATCTTAATAACTCCCCATATATTTTTATAATCCACATCTCCGGCAGCGGCCCGGCTTTGCCGCCTTCAGATTCTAACAACAGCTTCTTTAATGAAATGCAAGTAATAATTGGTTGTATTGAGAGTATGGACAAAAAAGTTTGGCGTTGTATAAGCCTTAATAATGATAGAGAGGTATCGGCTGAGCTCTTTCAATGCAGTGTTTTTGTATACTACAGAGAGCGGATTTTAAAGGAAACGCGTACAGGGAAATTGGATATTGGCCAATGGCGAAAAAAATTAGCCCAGTATTGGCCGGCAAGGGCAACGGACGCGGATATGGTTAGAGCTTTTAGGATGGAAGATGAATTTAGCAATGATTTTAGAAAGCGTTATTATATGCTTGGAGGCAGGTTAGTATATATAGGGGTTAGTTATTTTAGAACTGATAACAGAAGAACAACCTATGACCGCGTAAAAAGATTGATTAAACAGTTAAATATTGGCTTAGATGATAATAGTTATTTTGAAGGATGTCTTTTGGATGTTGTAGGAAAAACAAAAGAGGATATATTGCAGTTTTTACAAAAAAATAGCTGGAATATCTCATTGTTGATAGAGGAAAACACTACGAGAACAATAAAGGCTAATGGAAAAAATTACACGCAGTTTATAACAAAGGGTAAACTAACATCTTTGGTAAAACCGTATCAGGCTATAAACGGGCTTGGTTTTCCGGATAAATTTGGAAAAATGTTTGACGGAATATATAAATTAATTTTCGGTAATAAAGAATATAAACAAGTAATTTTGCATTACTTTAATTTTTTAAGAAGTGATTTGGCGGCCCCCATATCCGCTGTTTTTGATTCTTTGCGGACAGAACTTAATATCTCATTGTCGCCGGGGGATAATAATTTTTCAGAAGAAATAAAAAAGGAACTTAT
Organism: Candidatus Omnitrophota bacterium; assembly: GCA_043815445.1. Classification (GTDB taxonomy): domain Bacteria; phylum Omnitrophota; class Gorgyraeia; order Duberdicusellales; family 4484-171; genus JBDRIY01. The sequence continues at coordinate 35,028 of JBDRIY010000058.1, read as the reverse complement.
AAATATATATGGGATAAAAGGGCTTCCAGGGTTAGTAAAAAGATTCCATGGAATACATTATAGGGAAGCCGCTTTTCTTATTAAGGAGAAGATTGTTACGGTTATTTGCGAGGGGTATAGATTTTACGCTTTATTTGAGTATCAACGGGCGGATATACTTCGTGAGATAGCAAAAATATTGAAATTGAATATGTCTAATAAAGATAAACCTTTAAAAATAATCGAGAGTATTATAGGCGTGTTTCCCGAAATTAACGAAGAAAAGCTTAAAACCGAAGGGGAATCCGTAAATATTTATACAATACCGCCACACAAGAAAATAAACAGGGAAGAAGTAGGGAAAATCCTGGAAAGCGAAGGGTTAAAAGGTTTACAGAGTAAATGTTATGTTTGGTTTAAGATAAAGCTTAGCTGTGAAAAAATAGTCAGCATATTTGATTTGTGGCAAGATGTTCTTGATATATATCAACAGAAAAAAAATAATCTTAGAGCAACAGCCCGTAGTTTAAATATTTCTAATAGAGCAATAGTAAAAAGAATAATGCTTATGGCAAAGTCTCAAAATGCAGGATACCGGACAGTAGAGCAATCCACAGAATCCCGCCGCCAGCAGGCCCCACCCTCAAGCAGTCCGGTAATTTCCCAGAGTACTTCACGAGCAAAATATTCCCAAAAACAAATTATTGCCTTACTAAGAAAACCACCGCCCGGAATTACTGACCCGGGGAATTCAACACAGTGGATACGAGAAGGATATCCTTGGGTGGTAAGGGCCCGGGCATCAAGGCCGTGGAGCAGGATTATTAAGAAAGCCGGTATTGCTTCATTTAAAAAAGGTAAAGGGCCATGGGTAGGAAAATATATGGGGTGGAATGGAATAAAAGAAATTTTGCCGGATATTAAAGTAATAGATCGAACTGTTATATCGCTACCAAGGGCGCTCACAGAAGAAGAGAATTTAGAGTTGCTTAGATTAGTTCAAAAAGGCAGTTTAGAAGCAAGAGAAACATTGCTTATAATGAACGCGTATTTAGTAAAAAATACGGCCCGGCGGATTCTTCGTAAAAATCGCCGGTTAAATCTTCAGCTAAATGATTTAATACAAATAGGAACTTATGGTAATAATATCGGAAGAGGAGGGTTAGTTAGAGCCATCGAGTTATTTGATGAAGAGAAAAATAGACAATATAATGCTAAAGTGAGAAATTATTTTTTACAAGCGATTAGAAACTCCTGTATTCGGTATGTTAAGAGGATCGAAAAATATTCGCCGGAAAATTTGCATGAAGAAGAGAACATAGAATTTATATATGCTAATTGCATAAAGAATAGTGGAGGTAATCTTTATGAAAAATCCGCGCCAGCCTTTATAGAGAAAGAATATACTATTAAAGAAAAGAAAAGAATAAAAATGATTTTAAACAGTCATTTATCTAAAACAATTAGTCATAGCGGTGAGAAAATAATCAGGAATAAAAAAATATTTTTTGCCTGGTTTATTAAAGGAAAAGCGCCGGAGGATCTTGCTAAAAAATGGAACCTTTCAAGACAGCGCGTACGCCGTATATTAAAAGAATATTTTGCTAGATGTGAGTATGTTTTGCAGCAAGAGGCAGGGGCATGGTTAGGGGGAGGCCGTAGACTTAAAGTAATTAAACAAGTAAACGGCAAAGCTAATGTTTTTGAACAATACAGGGAGTTATTTTTAAGAGAGTTATATTCCGGCCAGCTGAATATTATTAAATGGCATAAGAAATTGGCAAAGTATCTTTCTTTTAACGCGAGTTATACGGATGTTATTATAGCTTTTAAGGCAGTAGATGAATTCATTGAAGATGTTAGAAAAAGATACTATTTATTTGGATGTGATCTCAACCAGACAGCAATCAGTTATTTTAAAAGAAGTAAAGCGGCTTTCGCTTTTGAACAGATTAAGGATTTAACGCGGCGTTTGAATATTGTTTTAGACGATGATGTTCTTTTTATGGGATGTTTTCGAAGCATTGTAAAGATAGAAGAGGGGAGTATCGTGCGGATTTTGCGAAATAATAATTGGAGTATTGCGGATTTAATAGATAAGTTTACGGACAAAGAGATAAAACCAACCGGCCGTAATTACGCTAAATTTGCCGCGGCAGGAAAATTTACGCCTTTAGTAAATCCGTACCAGGCTATGATCGGCCTTGGTTTGTTTAGTGAATTAAGCACGTTATCTTATGGAATCTATAAATCATGGGCGAAGCAAAAGAAATATCAGTGGATAATTATACATTTTTCCTTAACCACTCGCATTTTCAATGAACATACTGTCAATATGACGAGAGCGCTAATATCTTTCCTAAAATCCAGCCCGATAGATTTTAATAATTTCCCAGATATTAGTATGAACTGCATATTCCTCATATCCAGCAGAGATATTTCTCTTACAAGAGATTATGAAGAACGTCTTGTCAATCTTGTTGTATTAAAGATTGAGCCAATTTTAAAGAAAATATTGGAAGATAAACAAGATTTGATTAAGAAAGGTAATCAGCAGTTTCCTTCTTGTGTTGGAGAAGCAAAACCGATAAAAGTTCAGGTGTCGGGTGGGGCAGGGTCTTCAGCAATTATTAGGTTTGAGCAAAGTAGTCATTATTTAGTTTTAAAGGCAACTGTTCAAGATAGGGAATTGATTTTGAGGATTCATAAAGATTTGTATGGTTTCATTGCTTCAGGTGTTCAAAAGGGAATAGTTTCTCTTACTGCGGAAACGCAATTTTTGATAATGGAAGATATTTTATGTAAAGATATGCCGTTTCCGGATGGTAAGGTGGCTCGGCCGTATTTTAGCAAAGTGAAACGTTTAGAAAAATCTAAAGTTTTGTGGTGGGGAAAAGATGATTTAAAAAATCAAGCAAGAGTTTCTATTCCTGATTTGGTTCCTATCCATTCAGTATTTTTATTTCCTGGAATTAGTATTATGAAATCATTAGAAGAGAAAGGGCAATCTTTGGATAGGTACATAAATGATAATCCTGTAGATGTGCTTAAACTTTCTGGAACTTTTAATTTTGTCGATCTCGTTTCAAGATTTGGCCAAGTTCAAAAACAAGAGTTTAATTATCTTTGCCGGTTTATAAAGAGCATTACCGGCAAGCCCGCTGTTGAAGGAGGAAATTTATCTTCGTTTTTTTACTACGCTATAAGAGATTATTTAGACAAGAGGTGTGTAATTAAGGATATAGATGGTTTCATGTTTTCATTGACATCTTTATTGGCGCAGAGTTCTGCGGTTAGTGGAGAACTTGTAAAGCCTAGCAGTTCAACAAAAAAGGATTTTTATTTGATAGATTTAAGTAAACCATTAACTTGTCCATATATAAATGTTGTTAGTGAGAACGGAGGAAAGTATTTTTTGGCGCAGAAAAATAGGCATTCTAATGCTATCTATTCATCTGCCGTAGAAGCAGGCGGAGTAGAAAAGGGGAAGCTTCTGTTTTCTGTAATTAAGGGGATAATTAAGGGGATAATTAAGGGGACAGAACACCTAATTGAAAAAATTCAGGTAAAAAGCCAACAATTAAGTGTTTTGTTCTTGGAGATTGGAGATGTGAGAAGTTCTCCGGAGGGTTATTTTTTTAAGAAAGCGATAAATTCTTTAGCGGATAGGATAGAGATTCCTTTAAATGGAGAAAGAGTAAGTAAATCTTTATCGCCGGTTATAATAAATCTCGCTTGGGCGGTTATAGCTAGTTCTAATATAAAATTATCTTTAGGGTCACGGCAAGCGTTGATGAATGGCGTGGGCAATTTTACGCGAATAGATTTATTTTTTATTAATCTGAAGAGTTCTTTTATATCAGAAGGATTAATTTTTAAGTGGGGACGGTATAAAACAGACGCTAATTCTTTTAGAATTTCAGCGCTTATGATTAGTTTAAATGAGTTTTCTTTAAAAGCGGTATATATTATTGACAGAGAAACGCTTCCCTTTAGTATGCTTACTAAAATGTTAGAATCAATGACGACTTTTAGTTCTTTCATTATAGATTTTTTGGCGGGTTTCTTTACAAATACGGGTAATTTCTTTATTGGGCAGAGGGTATTGTTTAAATTTCTTTTTTATTTTTGTGGTTACGTTATCTATTCTTTTTGCCCAAGTTTCTTGTTCGAGTTTTTTCAAAAGGCGTATTTTTTCTTGAATAGAAAGTTTTTCTACCAAAGATTTTACTTGATTAGGATTCAATTCCAAAGTGATTTTATTAGACATTCTTTCTCCTTTCTTATACAAAAAAACTATAACATACAAGTGTTATTGAGTCAAGGAGAGATTAGGGGACGTAAAAAAAGAGATACATCTAATGAAAATCAAGATAATTATTTAAAAAAGGGGACAGACACCTTTTCTCACGAGAACAGTTCATCCATTAATAATATGAGTTTTGAAGGATTTCGTAGTTGTATTAAAAATAACAATGATTTTTATTTGTTTGATTATACGCAATATTTGTCTGCCGTAAAATTGGTTTCGAAAAAGTTATTCGAGATTAGTAGAAGCGGCCATTTTAGGGAGGGCTTTTTCTTTAATCCATCTTTCTATAAGATTGTGATAGGGGATATGTTTCTTTTTAGCAATCTTTTTGATGGCTTCTATATATGGTTGTTCAAGGTCAAGGATAAGCGATTTATGCTTTGGTTTAGGAAACCGGATATTGGAGACTTCCTTCATATCTTTCAAGAATGGAGTACTATCATGGGTGGCCCAAAAGTTAGCTTCCTCGGATTCACTCCTGAATTTGGGGATCTTTTTGGGCATAGATTAACCTCGCTTTTTATTATAAAGCCTGCGCTCAGCTTGTGTCATATCACGGGCGGCAATAGCGCGCACAACCCCTTGTCCTTTATGAATAGTCACAATAAAAATATAACGTCCACTATCACTACGTCCATAAACAATATATCTATTACCCCTTACTCTCATTACAAGAGGTTCGTTGAAATTAGCTTCTTCTATTTCCTGTGGGATGACTTTATGACTGCTAATATGCTCTATATTTGCATCATCCTATTCGTATCTTTGAAACCGCACTTATACCTCTATATTATTTTTATTGTTTACAATAATTCAAAGGTTATTATAAAAATAACATTACCACGTATAGGTAATTTTGTCAAGAAAGCCTATCTAAAGAGTAAAGATTCAACTCAAACCGGCCGCAGTCATTCCAGCTCTCCGGTTCTTCTTGAAATATACGATAAGATAGCTCAGGGGTTTGAGGGGTTGGAGGCTTATCCTGAGTATGATAGAGATGATAAAGGCAATTTAATGGCTGTAATTCATAGATCCAGTATGTATTCGCCTTCAAAAATGGCAATGATTACGCCAAGGAGCGCTGGTATAGGAGTAGGTATAAAAACAGCCAAGGGAAAAGAAAGCGCTCATAAGCATATAAAAGACGGAAAGGGTAGAATGGAAATTTCTCTTTGCCGGCAAGGTTCATTCACAGCTTATTTAGCTGATAAGGATGGTAAAGATATACAAAAGATTAAAGTAGAAAAAGAAGAGTTCCTTGTATCATATCCAGACAGCGTCTATGGCTTTGAATTCAACAACGCAAAATTGGCTATTATAATGCAGGAGCCGGGTAGAGGGAATGACAAGGTGGAGGTTAATTCTAAAACAAAATCTAGCTCCGGCATACTTGTATCAAAACAAAGTTTAGTTGAGGGAAAGGCAGAGAGATTTTTGAATAATGTTGTTTTTGAAAAGTTTGCTTTTGAAGATGAAGATAGATACAGACATAGCGGAGCCTCACCGCCGCAAGGAAAAAAGGATGTTTTTATTTTACGAGCATCGAGCATCGAGTATCTAGGATCGAGTATTCCCAGCTCACCCATTGGCACAAACCAAGATAACCCCGCTATTGCTCAGGCCTCTGTTCAAACGAAAGAAAATCCTATCAATTTGCCGGTGAAAAAAGAGTATTATTTTTCTAAGGAAAATCAGGGAATAGTAAATTATGTGAGTTCCAGCGCTTTCTTGAGCAGATTGTCTAATTCTTTTTGGATGTTGGCAGATATGCGTCCAAGGCGCCTTAGGATGAGGACGGTTGAAAGAGTAAGAACTTTACCCATTTTAAATATAGAGTCTTTTTTAAGGCCGGTAGAGGCAAAATCCGGATTGGTTAAAGTAAGTAAAAATTCTGTGTTACCGGCAGGCTTGGAAATTACTGAGGAAATAAAGGCTATAACTATATCTTCTTTTTGGGGGTCAGCTGAAATAATAACTGCCGGACGAACCTTTGTGCTGGTTAAGTCTGTAAAAGGAAAAGGCACAAGAACGATATCCCCGCGTTTAAGGCTCATAAAGTTAGACTTTTTCTCCGTCAGAGGGGGAATAAATATCTTCTTCAGGGTTGGTCAAGAAATGGAAACTTTTCGACTTCTCAGCGAGTTTGCTGATGAGCATAGAAGGTATCTCATCGTTGCTAACAGCAATAGCAATAAGCACCTTCTGGTGTTCAGACAGTTTCAGCGGTTTAATAAGCCTAAGATTCCCATGCTCGTAAATAGCGGAAACCAGTTTAGTCATTATAATTCACCTCATACAAAAGATAACATATCTTTATTGAGAAATCAAGGAGAATTTAAAAGGCGCTTAAATAATGTTGTTTTTAAAAAGCTGGGCTTTGAAGAGGGGGATTGGTATTTTTCTTTTCATATTTGGAAGGAAGATAGAGCAAAATTCCAAGATGCGCCTCAAGGTGAAAAACCCGTGATAGGTCAATGGTGGATGAATTTTGCTAATCGTCTTTCTGCTATTGCCATGCGGTTTTCTAAGGATTGTAGTTCTTCTAAATCAGCCTTTTTTCTAAGGGTATGTTTAATAGTTAGTATGTCTTTTTTAATTATTTCAAGGCTTTCTAACTGGGTTTTAATTTGGGTAATTTCTTCGAAATTTTTGCCTGTCCGGACAAAAGTAGCTTCTAATTTATCTTCAACCTTTTTCAGCCTGATTTCAACTTTCCCCAGCCTAGTTTCTATTCTTAATTGGCCTGCCTTAAGTTCTTTTTGTCCTTCTTCTAATCCAGTAACCTTGTTATCTAATCCAGTAAATTTATTATTCAACTCGATAATATTACCATTCATTTTTTCTAATAACTTTGCAATTTTCTTTTCTTCCATAATTTCCTCCTTATTTTGCTTTATTATTATCTACAAAATGTTCTATCTTGTCAAGAATAAGTTTTTTATTAAGCACTTTTCTAATTTTTCTGGTTCTTTTTTCCACCTCGAGCTCGTTGGGTTGTTAGCGGCAGTTAGCTCTTTTTTCATAAAGTTCTTTACGAGTTTCTTTACATATTTGATTTATTTCTTTTTGGGCAAGGGGATATTTTTTAGCGCGGGCTCTGACTTTAGTAATGAGACTATCCCAGCGGAAACGCCGGGTAAGCCTTTCAACTTCTCGGGTAAGGCGAAGTTTTTCTTGAATAGTAAGTTTTTGAAAAGCTTCTTTGATTTGCTCTGGTTTAAGATCAATCGTAATTTTAGTCATAAACACCTCCCCTATGACGGCTTATCTATACCATTTCTTAAAAATCATGTCAAGGATTTGTGTAGGGATGTTTCTATTTTACGAGAATCAAGAATCCTCGTACAGCTTCGTCACTTTATTCAAAATTCCTCTGTTTTTCCTGTGGCTCTCGCGAAGACAAGTAGCGCGGTGGTAAACGAAAAAGGGGATGTGTCCCTATTTTCACTATTTTTAAGATGGGGTGGCAATTGGGGGCGGAATTTGTTGAGAAAGTCAAAGTTTGCTTTGCTATCGGTTATGGCGGGGGCAGCTGTTTTCTTTAGTAAAGTTGGATTTGCTTTTGCAGGAGATACTTTAGCTTCAAGCACATTTTTATATTTGACTTCAGCACAGTGGTGGGTAGCGGTAGCTGCAGGTTATCTTATCGCGGCAGCAATTGCAGTGGTTGTTTCGACAGTGTTTATTATACGGAGAGGAAGTAAGGGGATTGATAATTTTGGCCATGCTGTAGATGTTGTGGAGAAGTTTTATGATGGAATCGGAGAAAATAAAACTGTAACCAATGCTTTTGAATATGTTGGCAAGACATATGAACAAATAATGAAAATTCTTGGCGTTATAGAAATAGAAGAGGGAGACATACAAGATATAAGAGATAAATTGGAAGATGAACGTATAAAAGAAATATGCGCTTTGGGAGATACGAGCTCTACAAGAGACGCGTTTGACTTGTTAAACGCGGCCTTAGAAATGATAAAAAAGAAGCTAAGTGAGCGCAGTGAAGATTCGCGCTTGAAATGCAGCTTGAATTACCTTGAAGAGTCAGTAAAAGAGTTTAAGGAACAATTGGAGAAAATTGCTGTATGGAGGGAAAACTTTGAATTTAAAACAAATCCGAAAGGAAAATGCAATATACCATCCAACGCGGATTATCTATTTGATTTTGTAATAAATAAGTACTTAAGAGCAGTCAATAGGAAAAATTACGAATTAACCGCGCCAGAGAAGATAGAACTTCTTTATTCTATTATAAGAGAAGCTGTTACAACATCCGTTAACTATAACTTGGAAGATAATCAGATTAAAAAAGAGTTTGCCGGAAGGGTAAATGAAAGAATTAAAGAACTTTCTCAGACGTCACAATACTTATCTTTGGAGAAGATGGAAGAAATTGAGAAAGAAATAGGGGTGTCCTTATCACGCGAGGTTATAGAAGATACTTTAGAAAGCGAGTTTACAGAAGATAACTTAACAAATATAGTACTTCTCACAATATTCCACGACAGCAACAATTTATCTAAAGAATCTATTGACAAACAATTAAAGGAATTGATTAACAGTCTTTATGAAAAGATAACCGAGAATGTGTGGAAGGAATTTAAGTTTGAAAATGAGAAAGTTGAGATAGAAAAAGAAACAATTGCTGCTGTAAGGAAATATTTACCCGAGGTTAAAAAAAGTTTTGGTTATTATACATATAAGTATGGCCCGGTCTTTGTAGTTGTTGTCCTCACTTTCGGAATTGGGTTGTTCTTTATGCTTTCAGGAGGCAATGCTTCAGCAGCTCCTAGTTCCGGTTATACTCCAACTAGGCCATTTGTGCCTTATTCTCCAAGTATGCCCATTCTGCGTAATCAAAATAATAATTGGAAGCAGGCGTTAAGCGTTGGCGAAATGAAGAATTTGCTAAAGAATACAGGTGGAGATGCTTCGAAACCATTACCTAAATCTACGCGGATTCCTGAGATAAGTACTAGACAGTCTCAGTCTAAAGCTGGAAAGTCAGAGCCTGCGTCTTTAATTTTACCTCAACCTGAAGGCGATATTAGTTTGTTTAGTCCGAGACAGCCATTGAAAGAAGAAAAAATACAACTTAATAATAAGGACCCGCCGAAAGAAGACAAAATATTTTCTACCCGCATAAAGAATTTCTTCAGTAATTTAATTCCTTGTGCTTGGGCGGGGGAAATATCTCCTTGGGTTACTGTAGAAGGAAGAACCATTTGTGTTAGTAGTAAGCCTAATATAAACTCAGAAGAGCTGAATGCGACGGAGGGGTTGACGAGATTAAGCGGTATTGTGAAGAGCTATTTTGAGATGCGGGGCAAACTGAGTCAAATAGATAAGAGGCTTTTAGGGGAATGGGTCAGGGTGGATGAAAGTTCTATTCTCGGCCCGCTTTGTTTAGATGAGATTAGCTCCTTGAGCATAGAGTTATTGAATGTTACGCCTAAAGGATTATCTTTGATGTTTCCTCAATATATAGAGGCAAGAGAGAGAGCGATAGCTGAAGGTGCTACCCTAAATTCTATAAAAACCTTTTATCATATAGCCAGTGTATTTAAGGCAATATCCCGTCAGTCTCAAGACCCAGATATGTATCGATTCGATGAAGTTATAGATAAAGATTTGTGGCAGTTAGCCTCTCTCCCTATAGCGCCTCCTTATGAAGAATGGGCACAAGCTCAGGGAGGACAATTAAACAGAGTGGGAACTAAAGCCTATTTTTATGATAGCGAATTTTTGGATTCTTTTACGGCAGGTATTTCAGAAAGATACGGGTTTAAAGAGAGTGAAGAAGGTATCTATAGAGGTGTTATTGGCGGTGTAGATGAGAGTGTATTTATTTCTCTATTTTCAAAAGACGATAGCAATGAAATAGCCCAATTCGCCAGAGATCCTAATATCCATAGAATTTTATATGATGGCCATTCAGGTATAGGAATCAATCTGTATCAAACCTTTACTAATTTACCTAATGATAACTACCCTGCAAAAATCTATATCGTAGGTTCATGTTCAAGTTTAAACCATTACGCAGTGCTGTTGACAAGCGCTTGGCCTAATGTGCAGCTTTTGGGAACTAATCAATTATCAATTGAATCCCAGAAATATCTCTGGCCTATTCTTGATGAAAGTATAAGTCAAAGAGCAACCTGGCAGCAGATAGGAAGGAAAGCAGAGGAGTCCCTTTCCTTAGACCGTCTTTATATGCCTAATGATCTTATGCAGTTACGCTATCGCGATATTAATCGCAATGGGGTGTCGGATGATTTGGAGATAAATCATAAAGTTAGCATGGTATCTGCTGAGAATGAAAATAATCATAAATTAGTTTGGGCGGTAAATTATGTAGCAGTAATTCTTGGTTACCACGACACTTCTTTAGCTAAATACAGTGGAATATTAAGGGCCGGCGGCTGGATAGATTCAGAGGCAGGAGACGGCAGTTGTTTGCCTGTGGTAGTAGAAGCAGAAGAAGGGCTTTTGGTAGTGAAGATGAACTCTGAATATAAGGATAAGCCGGATGGGCAAATTGCTTTAGTTTTAACCCATGAATTAAGTCAATATCTCCCGGTAATAGATCATGGTGCTGTAACTATGGAGGATAAGGTAAATGAGTTGAACTTTGCCACGCGGTTTATGCAGGATTTCAAAAAAGAGGGTTTATTCTCATGGTACAAGGAATACGCGGGATTTCCTAAATCTCTGAGTTACCCAACGGTTATCGCCGCGCAACAGAAGTATCGCGGGAATTCACTTTTGGGAGCATTTAGCGTTTTTGGGATTACTGCTGAAGCAGATACTGCGATAGTAAAGTTAAAATTTGAATTATTATGGGGTGAGATAATTGAATATCTTAAAAATAATCGTGATAATAAATATAATAGATTAATGTACATCTCACAGGTAGATGCGCAAACGCAAGGCGGGCTTAATAAGGAAGAATTGGAAAAGCAGGGTAAAAAGCAAGAGAAAACTACTTTGTTAGATAAAGGGTCAATATTACAAGGTATTCTAAGTACAGTTGCTTGGATTTTGCCTACGCCGGGAGATGTTAGGGCGGAGGATGGAGTAATAGATATGCCGTCGGGGGCGGGGGTAGAGGTGTATACGGATGGTAATAATGCGATAATAATTATAGAGGATATGATTTTTGCCTTGGATGTAAATATTAATCCTGCAGTAATAGAAAAGGTTATCAATGATTTGAAAGATGAAATCATTCAGGGGTGTAGGCCGATAGACATTATTGCCTTATTAAATATTGAATTTCAACTGCGCAGCATAATGAAGAAAGATGAAACATTTGAACATTTGAGCTATAAAGCAACAGATATTTTAAGAACTTTTATAGAGGATTGGAAAGTAGAGGTTCAAATGGGCCAGGAAAAAGCAATAAAAGCTTTAAGGGTAGTTAATATGCGTTTTCAAGATGCTGATTTAGTAGATAAGGCGCAGTCTAATTTAGAAGGTGAAGGGTCAGGCTTTAAGAATATGAACTCGTGGGAAATCCACAATATAATTATTAAACAGCTTGAGTCAATGCCGGAAGAAACTGACAAGGGTATTCGTGTTCCTTCTACTTTTGATGATGGCGCTTCTGTTCTGGATACTGGATATTGGGTGCTGGGTGCTAGTGGGGAGAAGGGGGAAGATGTAAGACGTGGGATGTTGGATGTGGGATGTGAGGAGAAGGGAGAAGAGGGGAAGGAACAATTAGCAATTATCAATTATCATTTAACAGTTAGCAATGAGGGAGAAGGGAGAAGGGAGAAGGGGGGAATGGAGTGCGAAGGACGAAGGACGAGGGACGAGGGACGAGTGGGGGTAAAAGCTTCGATGTTCTTGCCGAATAACCAACCGCAAATATCCAGTCCGATAGATAGAAGAAAAGATTCCTACGACAACAGAGAAGCTTCCAGTGTGTCAGTTATTAAGGAAAAAGAGTATTATTTTTCTAATTGTGTGATGAATTCTTTAGCGGTAATGATGGGATGGAATTTCGACCTGGCTAAGACACCCATTAGCTCTTCAAACATTAACGATGATAAAGCAACCCTAAATTTTCCGGCCTTAAACGCTTGCCATATTTTGCGGGGATTTCCTCTGGTAATTAGTCCGGAAACAATGATATTTGTATCAATTGTTGCTTTTACCATAGATTTGTCTTCGCACTTCAGCTATTTCTTTAGAAATCTCTTTTTGAGAAATAGGGTATTTTTTGCGGCGCTGGTCTATTCTTTTGAGCAATGTGTCTATACGTTTACCCCACGTCTCTTTTTCCAATTTACGCACCAGCCGGATCTTAGCTTCAATGGGCATCATTTCTACCAGTTCTTCAACAGTGGAAGGCTTAAGTTCCAAAGTAATTTTATTAGACATTTTAATTACCTCCTTTTTCGCCAAAATAATAACATACAATCAGTTGAGCTTTCCGCTAAAATTCATAGGGATATGATAGCAGGAAGCCAAGAGCAAGTCAATAAAGATTCCAGCCCAATTTCGAATTTTAAAGTTTATAGGGATAGGTTTCAACAGAGGGTTCAGGATGGGGATTGGCCTGGGGCGTTTGGAGAATTTAAGTCAATGTGGAATTGCGCGAGACAGACATATGAGGATGAGAGGCTTCAAAGCGATATATACCGGATAAGGGATGATGCTCAAGATCTTCTTAATAAGATAGCCAAGAGTACGAAGAAAGATTTCTCTGAAGGGTTACGAATATTTAAAGAGATGTGGGGAGAGATGAAATTATGGAAAGGTTACCGCGTAAGGCTTGAGCCTTTATTAAAGTCTCTTTTTGAACAAACTGAGTTAGCTTTAGATTGGAAAACAGGAGGTAACATTGTATTTTTCCTTGGAGAAATTGACGAGAAAGGCCAGCTATTTTATACCTGTGATGGAGTAAGCCTAAAAACTCAAATGGCAAAACAGCATTTAGAGAATTTAATAAAAGCTGAGCAATGGGAACGAGCTTTCAGGTTCCTTAGGTGGATGAGCTATCCTGAAATAAAATGGAGCGTAACATACCTGCTTAATTTTCAAATAGATAATTATTGGGCAGATTTAATTAAGGCTTTAGCAACCCAGAAACCCGAACTGTTAGAAGAAGCTATCGCAATTGCAAAGGCAGGAGAATGGAGAAAAGGCGCTCAGCCTGCTTATCAGCTTCGGCAAGTTCTTGAAGCAAAGAGTGTTTCTAACCCCAGCAGTCCGGTTAACTTCGAGGCATTAAAAATACAATTAGTAAGTTCGCCGATTGAAAGCAAGGAGAACATTAGGTTAAGAGTTTTAAAAAATATTTTTAATAAGCAATACAGCACCGGAAGAAGCGCTAACGGGTCTAAATGGGTTAAACCTCAGGTTTTTGAAAATATGCAAAAATTGGTCAAATTAGCTGTGGAAGGTAAAGATATTTCAAAGCTGAAACTTTTAAATTTAGGCTGTGGGAATGGAGATGGAGGTTCTTATTGGTTAGCGCGGCAAGGATTTTCAGGTATTCATATTGATTTTTCTAAAGAGGCTATAAAGTGTTTTAAAAGCAGGTTGAATCAGGAAGAAAAAGGAAGAACTCTTTTTATAATTGGCGATATGCTTTCAATATTAGAAATGTTTCCAAGGGGCTATTTTGATATAGTTTACGCGCATCTTTCTTTGCAGTATTTTTCATGGGGGAGAACAAAAGCGGTTTTTAGAGAGATAAGAAGAGTCTTAAGCCCAAAAGGATCTTTAGTTTTTAAGGTTTTTTCTACCAAAGACACTAGATATAAGAAGCCGATAGAAAAAGAAATGTATGAAGGATATGACGGTAAATGTATCCGTTTATTTAGTGAAGATGATTTAAAGGCAATATTCCAATACGCTGGCTTGAAGCTATTAGCGCCGCTAAAAGAAATAGAAGTTAAAGATTGGCATAATAAACCTTGGGTTGGGGTTGTTATTCCAAACAATATCCCCAGCTCACCTATTAATAAAGATAGTAATTCGGACAGTCTCGCCCGGCAGGCCAAGGAGTTAGGATTAGAGAGTTTAGCCGCCAATATTACTCAAGGCGTAATTAGCCTCCCTAAACACTTGGCGCTTATTTTAAAGATGTTGTCTTTGGGCCAGGCCCATATTTTTGCTCATTGGGATGTCCCGGGAGTAAAAGATCAGGATAAGTTAAAAATGCTTAATCAAATCTTAAGCCGTGGTCAGCAATACCCTGGAGGAATAGAAGCTTTAATTGATAATGTTAGGAGGCTTTTGAGACACTACTATTCAGGCAAAGCCAGGTTCGATGATTATAAATTAGATGTCCCGGAGGTAACTACTATCGCTTCTTTGGTAGATTCTATGGGTAAACTTATAGATTCTGCTCTTCAATATTACCTTGGATTAGAAGCAAAAGGCCTGTCTATAGCTAATAAAGTGATTTGGGCTGAGCCTGCCGGCGGAAGAGGAGAGCGCTTGAGTAAAAATGAATCTTTGACTTATACCGGAATAAAGCCAGGCTTGCGCATAGCCTTGATCAGTGATAACTCCTGTTTTGCCGGCTTTCAGGCCCGTCAGATTATGGGTTGGGTAAGGCTTGCCAACCAGCATAATGGTGAAAACTATACCTTGATGAACGCGATTATGACCTCAGAGGATAATCATCGGGATATCCAAGCGTTCTACGAAGAAAACTACTATTTCGGCGCTAAAGCTTCCCAGATAGAAATGTATCCTCAACCTTTGGTATTTTCTGTTTTTACTTATGAAGGCCACTTTGTTGTTGATAATGCGAATCCTTATAAAATGGTTGAAAAAGCTCATGGCCACGGAGATATTCATATGGTTTTTTATCAGAATAAGGTCATAGAGCGAGGCATGGCTAAAGACGCTAAGTTCATCGTCTTTTATCAGGACACTAATTTACCCGTCTTTCGCTCTTTGCTTCCCGCCTTAGCTTTAGCTCAGGAAAAAAAATACGTCCTTGTTTTTCTTGCCGCCCCGCGTTATCCCGGTTCAAACGTAGGCGCTTTAGCCAAATTAATCCATAAGCAAACCAAAGAAGAGACCGTAATGAACGTAGAATATATGCTTTTAGGAGATAAAGATAAAGCTGATGATATTGGCCTTTCGCCTTTCCCCGGTAATCTCAATGGATTAGTAATCGCATTTCAACCTTATCAAGAGGCCTTAAAAGAAGCTCAAGGCCTGGTGCCCGAGTTAGTTAACCCTAAGGATAAAGAACGCAGCCTGGATAAGCTTATAAAAATCACCTTGCCGGGAGAAATAAAAGCTCATAAGCTTAAAACTGACTGCCGGCCAGAGAATAATATGCAGGATATCGCTCAGATCTTAGGGGATAAAGGAGAAATAGCGGTTATTCAGTTTGAGGATGGCGCCTGGATATTTTCTGCTGCCAAAAATAGCTTATCTTTAGGAAGAGACGCAGTAGCCGCAGGCATACCTTCAGAAACATTGGCTTTAGCTGAAAGCGACTTCTACCGTAACAATCGCATCGCTTTGTTAGCCGCCGGCATAGATATCAATGTTTATGGCACCCCTGCTCAGACTCACGGCGTTACCTATCAGAAAGGGGCAAAGATATATCTTGACCCTTTAATCTACCCCACACTTCAGTCAGTAATAGATAGTTTTAAAAACGGCGGCACTGTTACTAACCGCTCAACTTTGGTAGTAGAAGGAGAAGGTAAAGTAGAATTTAATAATTTAGATTTAGACGGAGTATTGGTAATTCAGGCGGCCAAAGACGTTAACATCTTAGTTAAAGGCAGATTCTATACTGATACATCCTGGGAGTTTGAAAACTTAACTGTAAATGAACTGGCAGATCCTAAAATATCTGCTCAAGAACGTTTGCGCGGCTACCGCTTAAAAAAAGAAGGCGGCCTTATTTACGAAATAGCCGAATCAGGAGAATACTTATTAGAGAATGGAACTCTTAATAAGATAAGCAGTCCCTTGAAGCAGGAGTTTCATAAGCTGTTTCCTGAGTGTGTGAGCAGTTATTTTATTGAAGAAATTTGGAAGGTTGGTTTTAACTCGGATACAGGAAGCTGGGTAATTTCACTTAAACTTTATACTGCTGAAAGAAATGTTTTTATAGGTTCGGTTAAATTAGATTTAGATGAATTAGCGGTTAGCTGTCATACCTGCAGGGTTAAATTAAAGATTGAAAGGCAAAACTTAGGAAAAGAGATAATTGCCCGGGCCTTTATTGGCGGATATCGAATAAGCTTGTTGTTAAACTTAGGCGCGCGATACGCCCACGCCTATTATACTTTAAGCGATATTGAAGAAAGAGAATTAGAATATATGTCCGCGGGCATATACAAGGTTCATTATAGAAAGCATATAATGCCTATGTATAATTTGTTACGAAGTATGGGTTTTCAAGAGCAAGAGTTAGAAGGCAAGAGGTATTTAAATGGTTATGATGGAATTCGTTACAACGACCATGTTCGCGGATTAGAAGAATTAATGACAGCTATAAATAATAATTGGCGAGAATGGTTTTATGAGCAAAAAGTTAAAAAAGTTTATGGAATAGCTCAATGGCTTGAGTTAGAAAATGAAGTTGACTGGGAAAAGGCCTTAGAAAGAGCAAAAGAGAATGTTTTGAAGAATAATATAGGGATGGTTAGGGAGGTAAAAATTGCTAAGACAATAAAGGAATATTCCAGCTCGCCGGTATTTTTATTTGTAAGGAATAAAAGTTATGGCTTGGCGCTTGTCGTCGAAAAGGACTTTAAAACGGTTGAATATATCTTTTCTTCCCAAGAGGTTGAAACCGACTCCCAGGCGTGGAGAAAATCCTATAGTTGCGATAAGGGAGGTATTACCAATTTTAATAGCGAGTTTGTGATAAAAAACAGGTATTTGGGCGCCATCTCCTACAATCGCTGGGGCAGGTTTACCTTTTTGGTATTCTATCCCCAAGGCTTCAGCTTCTTTAGTGGAAAAAATAGAATAAAAAGCTCCGGAATCTACGTAAGTATCTATTATGAGGCCTTTTATTTCTATAGGAATAATAGGGCAGGCAATTCCTTTGTGGATTTTATAAGGGAATTTTATAGAATTAGAGCGCATACAAAATCTTGCGGGCGGGGAACACGGAAAAATAGCGGTATGCTCCCCGGATATTTAGCTTTTGCTTTTTTAACAATTTCGCTCGGTGTTCCGTCAGCATCTGTAAATACAAGGCCTACGTTATCTACAATAATAACGTATCCTCCAGCAAAATTCTTAACAAGATATTCAAGATTTTTGCCCAGCCAAGCATCAGCATTAAACCTTTTCTTTGATATTCTTTTAGTCTTCATCACTAATATATATACCTTATTTTCTTTGATTAGTCAAGCCAATAAAACTATTCCTATTGCCGTAAAAATGGGGACGCTTCTATTTTTTAAAAAGCCTGTAAACATTAAGGTTTTCGCGGGCGATTTAAATAAAATGGCCGCTACTCCTATTTTTAGATTGAAAGCGTATTCAAAAGATTTTATCTTTTCCAGCCCGGCAGTTGATAATAAAGGTCTATGTATTTTTAAAGGAAATAGTATTACCGATAGCATAGAAAGGGCAATAGGACTGTTTAACTATTCAGTAGGTAACCTGCCCCAGGCTCCGGTAGAAAGCAATAGTATGGATATTATTAGCGCGGTAAAAAATCCACGAAACCATACGGTAATCAAATATATAAATAATGAAATTGCCGGATATTTAGTATTTGGGCCGTTTAGAAAATACCCAATTTATATAAGCTATATAGTGGTTAAACCATGCCTTTGGAAAAGGGATATCGGTACCCAATTATTTAAGAAAGTAATTGAATTCTCCTCCGGCAGGAATATTCATAGTATAGTTCTTGATGTAGACGAGAAAAACTCAGCAGGCTTATTTTATGTAAAAATAGGCTATAGTCTGTTAGAAATCATAAAAGTTAACTTTGAGCCGCAAAAAGTAATCTTTTGTTTAGAACAATTTTTCCGTATCAGCTATCAGCTTGCCAAAATAGAATCCTGCCGCCAGCAGGCCCCTCCGCCCGGCACCCCGGTATTCTTCCGCCTCAAATATGCACATTTTTCTTCCAACCCTGCTTCCCAAACCAACAACCAACAACCCCGAAGAGTCGCTTCGCGCCAACGGAGCAGGCAAATTACTAACTACAATTCTTTTTCCAGCCCGGTAAAAGCAGGTTGTAACCCTTATCTTGCCCGTTTCGATAAAATGTATGACACTTCTATCGCGCGTTTGAAGAACGCAGGTATACTTATGATTACTGACAGTTCTGGTTTGATAAGGGTATTGAATATGATAAGCCGCGAAAAAATAAAAAGAAAAAATAATATTTTTGTTGCCGCTATCGACGGCAATTCAGGCGCTTTTAAGACTACAACTGCTAAATATTTTGTTAATTTAATCAGGCGCGCCAAAGGCAAAGCAGAGGTTATCAGCCGCGATTGGTTTATTGACAGCAGAATAGATAGATACCAAAGGCAGGATAAGGAGTTAACCAGAAAAGATATCAGTTTGCAGGATAATAAAATATCTTTAAGGCGTGGCAAGTTTGTAAGCGAAGTCTTACAGAAAATAAATCGCTTTAAAACTAATGGTGGAAAAAAGATAGTTTTAAAATTAACAGAGCTTTATGATCAAAAAAGCGGTAAGTTGGCACGTAGGGAGACAGTTGAGATTGACCGTAAAACTATAGTTAGTATAGAAGGCAATTACCTATTAATAAAAGAATGGGATAAGTATTTTGATTTCAAAATACTTATGATGGCCAAGCCCTCAATTGGCATCAAAAGGCGTCTGCCGAGAGATTCATATAAAGATAAAGGCAGAATAGAAAAAAATATTCTGGAGAATAAACACGCCTTCATTTTTAGCTTATGTTGGAAAAAATATGATTAAGCCGGATGTTGTTATAATAACGGATTCTTGGGGTGAGAGCCCTTATATTTTTTCTGAGTCCGGAATCATAGGCAGCAGCCCAATAGATTTTAGCAAATTCCGGGGAAAATTCCGGGGATACACACCTAATTCTCAAATTAGAATTTATGGTTTGTCAGCAAAGTGTAATTTGGCTGTAATCAAGCGTATGCCTACGGAATCCTCCCCTGAATACTTTATGATAGCTGTTCCCTTAGCAAAACAGCCCAACTATGAGCTTGCTAAAGTTTTTGATTCAAAGAATATTATTGCCCCCAGCAGTCCGATAAACAATAATATTTGCGCCAAGCATACCCGGCATATGCGGGGATTACCGCCGTTTATAACCGTCCGGCCCAGCCAAAAAGAATTATTAGCGGCAGTACGGATTTATTGCCCAACGAACAAGAAAGAGATGTCTTCAGCCAGGCTGTATAATTTTCTTAAAGAAAGAGCCGGCATTTATAACGGATTTACCTTATTTATGGCAGAGCCGCGGTATATTGGCAGTAAGATAATATATGTTAAAAAGTCTTGTGAGAAGCAGGGATATTATAATTTCTGTTATGTTTACCCTCGAAGCGAGAAATATATAAATATCAAAAAAGCTTATTCAGACGGCCTTTTATTTCCCGCGGCGGGAGTTAGAAGTGTCTATCCATCCGGCGAAATCACAGTAGAAATAGGTAAAGGCAGAATAAAGTTTTGGTTAGAAGCCGGCTTTCCGCTTTTTGTTTACGTAGGCAATTCAATAAAAACGGAGTTTATTTCCGCTCTTGACGGAGAAGCTGTTTCAATGGCTTCTAAGGCAGGCGTGAATAATTATAGAAAGGATATCATTTTTTCAAATAAAGATAACGGCCATTCTTCTCCTATTATGGAAGGCGGCGGAGATTGTTCAAAGAGTTTTCTTAATTGCAAGGCTGCCCCGGCGTCAGGCGTGTATCTTCCAGAAGCGGTTAGCGTTATTTTTGATAAATTTATGGGTATTTTTATAGACGCGGTCAGCGCGATAGGCTCTTTGCCTGAGGACGATATCAGCGTAACGCGAGCCATATATTTTTTAAATAACAATATTATTCTTACGAAAAAATATTATAGTGATAATCTCAGCGTTTTGTATTCAGCATTAAAACAGGGCGATTACAGGCTGGTTAAGAAAATTATCCGCGCCGCGGCAAAGAACTTATCTCAAGCTTGGAATATTGAAATTTTAGAAAAATTAGCGTTTAATTGCGCGAATCGTGAGTTAGAAGCAAAAGAATTAGAAGATATTGAAGAAAAATTGATGTCACAGAAAATTATTTTATGCGGATATATGGAACTGCTTAAATGGCGGGATATTTTTATAGAATATACATTTTTCCGCTACAAGGCTATTTTAAGAAAAGAATGTGTATTACCGTTAATTACACAAGAATATACAGCGGATTTATTCCAAGATTTTTTTGGCCTGAGAAATAACTTTTTAGCGTTAACTTTAGAATTCGCTTTTTTAGTATTTTCTGAGTTTTCCGGCAGTAATGTTTTAACCAACGCCTTTTTTACGGATAACATCGATTATTTGGCTATGCTTGCTGATTTGCGCGATGACCCCGCGCCAATTGTGATAAAAATAAGCGAAGCTCTTCAGTGCGGCCCGGTAAAAGCGCCGGGAAAAGCCGGGAATATTAAAATACAAAAAGAGCTGTTAGTATTGATTTGTAAGATTTGCTGTCTTTATAACCAAGAAGTATTTACTGACCATAATTTTTCAGTAGGGAATAACACCGTAGTTGGTTTGCGTAGAGATTATAATGTTCTGCTGAAAGAAATAGCAAAGTTAGCTGATGCTATAGTTTTAAAGATCATCGTTTTTGAGGCTAAAGGGACATTGCCTTCACGAAGGACGTTGTTTTCCTCCCCGATAGATGTTTTCCAGCGGACTGTTGAGGAAATCGTGAAAGAAAGCGGCAGCAGTCCGGTGAATTTATCTTTAAAAGAAGCCAATTGCAGGAAAGACTGTTCTATTTTAGGCAGAGTTTTAGAAAACGCGGGGTATGAATTTCTTTTTCTTTATTTTGTCTGGGCTAATAAGCAAAATAAAGGGTTAATAGCTTTTATTGATAAAGAGCCTGCAGGCGGCATAATATATTGCCCTGAAAACATATTTATAGAATGTTTTGGTATTAAATCCGGCCGTCAAAACCGTGGTTTTGGCGCGGTTATGCTAAAGCAATTTATTGAATATTTAAATAGTCAGGCTAAGCCAACTGAAACAATAAAGGTTAGAAAATGCGAAGGGACAGAAAGATTTTTTACTAAATTCGGATTTAAGAATAGTAAATATAATCCAGCCGCGCTTGAGCATAACAGCACAGGCTTGTTAAAGGAGCGGTTAGGAAATTATATTAAAACTAAGCGCGATAAAGCCGCATTAAAACAGTCTATAAAGCATTATCGCTCCAACGCCCCGCCCTCGGCAATTATTGTAATATCTTCCCCTTTAAGTTTACAAAACAGTCTTGTGCCCGAATGGGTATTGAAACTGTTTTGTAAACTTAAGGGAAGCAGTCCGGTATTCTCCCGCCAGACACTTTCTATATATTTTTCCCCCAATTTGAAAGCGCTTACGAAAGAACCTTCCTTTTCCAGCCCGGTTTCTGATTTGCAGGAGGTTATTAACTCCCGCAGGGTGAGGAAGGTGTTTGGGGATGGCGGTAATGGGGGGAGGTTCTATTACGGAATTCTTTCTGAGCAATTAATCCAAAAACTTAGAAACACAGGGTATGTTTTAGTTTTTAGAAATGGGCAGTCAGCAGATTTAAAAGAGAAGTTTTTTATTGTTGATGATTGCTTTTATTATCGCAATCCTCAGGGCTGTATTTATTTTGCCGGGGATCTTGATAATCACCTTATGGCTTATAGCCCGCGTAAATTAGCAGAAATTCTTTGGACGATAAGTAACAAAAAGGATAACGAGGAATGGAAAGAAAAGATAAGAAATTGGATTATAGAGGTAAAAGAAAGTGATGATTTATTAGATAGAATAAGTGAAGGCTTAGTTAAAAATTCAAAAGTTGATTTAGGGAAAAACCAGATTAAAGGGTTGAGATGTATTAGTTTAGAAGATGAAGCTAAAGAAGGGCCCAATACGCTTTTAAATACGGCGAAAAACAATTTAGAAAAAGGCGCGGCAGGGTTTAAATATATTCCTGAAGAACAAAGATTAATATTTAACCGAAAAGTAGTTGAAGCAATCAAAAAGAAAGAGTATCAAAAGATTTTTCTTAAAGCAGGGTTAAGGTGCTTTTTTAGTTGTCTTTCAGGCGAATGTAAGGGAGAGGAATTATTAGAGAAAGTTATGCTGGATATAATTAATCCTGAAGAAACTAAAGTTGTAATGTATGTTATTGAAGCGTTATCAGTATTAAAGTCCGCGCCGCGCTGTATATTGTTTAAGAGTTTGAGCCGCTATGTTTTATTTAGGAATTTTAGCGATATGGTAATTGGTATCTTAAATGGCTGTGAATATAAGCTAAAATTATTAAAAGAAGAGCTTATTGACAGCAAAAAATACAATATTAAAAATAACAACATTAGATATTGTTTAGAAAAGATGGAAAAGTTATGCGGGGAGGTTGATGAATACGCGAAAGAAATCAGGTTTAAAACAGAAACAAGGCCTTCAATTAAAGATATATTTAACATAACATTGAAAGATCTTATAGTTAAAGTCAGCCGGTTATTTTCATATTATATAGCGCTAAGGCAGGCTTTATCAGACGAGAATATTAAATTACAGGAAGAAGATGAGCGGAATTTAGGCAGTATATACTCTACGGTAGATAGCTTGCTTTGGCTGGCGCGTTCAACCAATATTCAGTTAGAAGGCAAAGCTTACAAAGAGCATATGTTTGCTTTGCCTATTAAGATCAAGAGGCTGATAGAGGGCGTAGTAATGGAGTTTAAAAATAAAAATAAAGATATTGATTTTACAATTAAAGGAAACGCCGGGCTGAAAGCTGTTATTGATTTTCACGCTTTTATTTACGTTTTACAGAGCCTTTTAGAAAACGCGGTATTAAGTATAAAAGAAAAATCAGCTAAACCGGGATTTTTCATAAAATTATTCGGTTTAACCCGTATCTGGAGGCTATTAAAGAAAAAAGTAGTTATATCGGCAAAAGCTAAGGGGGATGAAGTAGTTATTAAAGTTAGTGATACCGGCAGAGGGATAAAGCCTGATGTTTTGAAGAATATTTTTGTCTGGGGATTTACTGAACGTCCAGATAGAGAAGGAACAGGATTCGCGCTGCATACAGCCAAACAAATAGTTGAAGCGCATAAAGGCAAGATAGAAGCCGCCAGTAAGTTAGAAAAAGGCACAACTTTTACAATAACTATTCCTAAAGGCCAGCTTGATATAGAACATAAGCGGGTTCTGGATAATAAGTTTTTATCCGAAAACGGATATACCAAGGTAAAAAAAGCGCCAAATTTATCAGGCTTGGTAAAATACTTATCGGGCAGAGCAAACAGCAGTAAAAAACATTTAAGAATAAATATAGATGGCCCGGACGGCAGTAACAGAAAAAAGTTTATCCTTGAATACTTAAAACAAAGGGCTAAGAAAATTAAAGGGCATTTTCTTTATAACTCTCTTAGCCCAGAAGATAATTATGAGCCTACCCACGGTAATTTAGATGTATTGTTGTTTGATTTTGACTGGGTTTTGAAACCACTAATGGATAGAATGAAAATTGTTCTTCATAGCTCGGATTATCCTTTTGGGTTAATGGATAAAGAAGCAGAGACATTTTTTAGGCGGAAGTATTATAAGAAAGCATTAAGCAATATAGCAAATATTCAGAAAGACGCCAAAGAAACGTTTACTTTAAAAAAAGCTTATTCCCATACTCAGGGCAAATATTTAGAAAATCCGTTAAAATTTAGAATAAACGGTGAAACCGATATTATTGTGTATGGGGCTTACTCAAATTTAACCCCTCCAGAGCATAGATTTTTTAATCAGAGTTGGTTTCTTAATCCTACATTAACTCAGGCAGTAAAAAATATTGAAGAGAGAAATAGATATCCTATGTGGTCTCAAGAGGTTGCATCTTTTCTTATGCGCCAGGTTTGTCCAAGTTTTGATTGGTATATAAAAATGAAACAACCCAATTATAATTTACCCGGCATAGTAATAAATCCGGTAAAACAAGGGTATGAGATATTTGAGCGCGGGGAAAAATTTCTTTCCTCTCCAGTTAATGGTTTAGAAACGGTAAAAGAGATATTTACAGAGAAATCGCGCCAAGGAGGGGTTCTTAATTTATTAGAACAGGGAGAAAAGATATTAAATAATATTCGCGGGTTATCGATTGATAAAAGAGACGCTTTTTGCAGTTTATTTTTGCTCGGGTATGAACGCTGGTGTAACAGAAGGCTTTGGAATAATGAAATATTACTTCCGGCGTATTTAGAGATGGCAAGAAATCGGCTTTTAGGTTGGCCAAAAGGTTTGTTTTTTCAGGTTAGAGATATATGTCTCGGCCAGATTCCGGGAGAAGGATTCCTTAAGATTAATATTAAGGAATGGCTGAATGTTTTAGTTGAAGAAGTGTTAAACGGCTCAGGCGGGCTGTTGGAAGAATATAAAAAGGATTATCTCGTTATGATTGATGAAGTTTTTGAGGAGACGGTTTTAATTCTTTTTGCCGGCAGTGTTTCCAAGGCTTATCAGGTAGTTTCTATGTGTAGCATTATTAGGGATTTAATAAAGGAAGAGAATAGTTTTCCGCGGCAAATAGGAGTTGGGGTAACGCCGTATTGCGCTGTTGTTTATGATTCAGAAGGCCCTAAGGACGTTGGCATGGATTTTTATCAAGATATTGAGATAACCGCTGGTTTGCTTAAAAAGGATATTAAAGATGTTTTATCAAAAGAATTGTATAAAGGAATTATCGGCCCGGGGACTCAAAGTTCTGCTCCTTATCCGGATTTAATTATTACTCCTTCAACAAAAGATAAGCTTATTTTAGAAAAAATACCCCCCGGGCATAAAAAGATATTACTGCTTAATGAATTGCTTCCAGCCGCGCGGCCTTTATACGGAACAAATTTGCCGGAGGGGTTCTATGATGGCGAAGGCGAGCTTGTTATTAAACACATAAAAGAAGTTTTCGAACAAGCGTTATTATCTTTATCTAAGGATAAAATAACAATTTTTAACCGTTCTTCTTGCCAAACAAACCCTAATTCTTTTTCCAGCCCGGTAAAAGAAGATAAAACAAAGTTATGGACAGTGGCTATTTCTTCTCGTGAGGAATCGGATTCAGTTCTAAGTTCAGGGCGCGAAAAAAAGGTTATATTGGTAGAAGCTATTGAGAGATTATTAGGGGCACTGCCCGGGGAAAAGCGTTTTGAGTTTAAGAAAAAATTTGAAAAGAAATTAGAAGAATTACGGGAAGCAGAATACTGCGACTGGGATGGATTGTCAGATTATTCATTAGGGTATTTACGGGCTCTTTCCAGGGCTTTGGTTACCTATACTTTAGGCAATAATTTTACTTTAGGCTTAGTTGATAAAGAGATAAACGCGGTTAATTTAGGGCATTATTACTTTACGCCGGTTGCCCCCATAAAGGTTAAAACAGGAGTTGAGCAGTTAATTGAGGTTAGAGACGATTATCATAACCTGCGTTTTGAATTTCATAAAGAAGGAAGCAATAGAATCTGCGCGGCTGAACATGGCGAAGTAGTATTTAATATACAGCCGGATAAAGTTGTTAATTTTACTAAAATTGAACTTAAAAACTCAGCCCGGGTATTGGAGCCGATAGTGATATTGTTTGCCTTAAGATATTTAGTAATAAACCGCGGCATAAGGCTTTCGAATATACATTTCTGTAACATATCTCAAGATAGATGGACAATTTCAATATTAAAAGAGTTCGGCTTTGGACCTGAGGGCAATGAACAGCAGCAGCTTTGCCTTGAGAAGCATTTAAAGCATAAAGGCCCGCTGATAACAACCATTAAGAGTTATAACCGCTATAAAATGAGGTTTAAAAGCTTATACCCTCTGGAGATGGCTAATAATTTTGCCTGGGTGAGAAAATTAAGCCCTGAGACAATCATTAAAATAGCGGCGCACTACATCAGCCGTTTGGGCACAGGCGTATTAGCCTATAGGTTTTTTGATAAGGATAAGCCGCTAACAACCATTAAGGAAGTTTTTGGCCTTAAGGATAAATCTTGGCAAGAGTTTATTGAGAACCCTAAAGCTAAACTTTTAATAGAAAAAGCGCAAATGGATAATGCTAAGAAAAGAGTTCTTTTAGCTGTTTGGGCGCTTTATCATTATGGAAACAGAGTATTGGAATGTGTCGCTGATGAGAAAACTGATGTGCCGACAGCCTATTTTAAGGCTAAAGCCGTTCATCGCGGCGATGGGAAACAGTATTTATTTTCCCGAAAATCATGGGTAGACGCGGGGTTAATGACAGTTAAAGAAGCTGTTAGCGAGCTAAAAGAAACAGCTGAGGCTCACGGTGTTCCTGGGTGCGCCTATTGGATAGTCCGCAAGGGAAGGCTTATAGCCCTGCGTATCGCCAACTGCGAGCAGTTTCTTTCTAAAGTCCTGCCTTATTTAAAAGGGTTTGAGTATATTAGGGAAGATAAAGTTAATTTTCCCGAAGGCTGGTATAACCAGGGATTAAAAAATGATATGCGATGTTACGGCAACAAAGGAAAGAATAACCTTCGCAAGGTTAATGATTTGCTTTTTCTGTTAGTGGATACCAAGGATGGAGAAACAACTATGCTTTTACTCCATAATTGGAAGATGAATAAAAAGCTAAAGACCCCCCTTCTTCTTTACCGGGATAACGCGGAAGGAGATTTCCCTTTTGTTAAAACAGTCATAGGTATTTGGCTTCAGGCTCAAAAGCAAATGGAAGAGGAGGAAGGCAGAAGAAAAGAAATTCAGGCAAAGGCGCTGGCGCAAGAGCAGAAAGCTGAACTCAGTGTATTCGCGGAAAACATATTACATATAATATGCCAATTGTTGCCGCCAGTAAACATCTCGCTGAGTTTTCTTAGTGATTATCCCGATAACCATAGAGGAGAGAAGCTTGAAGGGGATATTTTATTAAAAATTAACCGTGCTGTCGAGCGGAGCCAAACAGGCCTGGAAAATTTCATTAAGGCTGTAAAAGAAAAATCAGAATCATTTAGAATAGCCAGAGAGACTGAAGACGTAAATTTTGATGTAAGAGAATCTATTAAGGCGGCGATAAAAGATATGAACGATATTTTTGATGCGGGAAAGATTAAGGTAGTAATGGATATTCAGGAGCCTTTATATATAAACGGCAGTAAAAAAGAGTTAAAAAGCGTGTTTATGATTATCTGTTCAAACGCGGCCCAGGCTATGGAAGGAATGCCGGAAGAAGAAAAAAGGTTAATAATTAAGGCTGTAAAGGAAGGCAAGAAGATATTGATAGAGTTTGAAAATACAGGGCCGCCTTTGCCTGTGCCGGCAGGCCAGGAAAGAAAGGTATTTGAGTCGGGGTTTACTACTAAGGAATTAGGAACAGGTTTAGGCTTGAGCGTTGCCTATAATCTTGCGAACAAAAATCTGGGGTCTATTACGGCCGAAAATCCTATGCTCAATGGAGAGCCCAAAAGAGTCAGGTTTACTGTTATTCTTCCGGCGCTGGATAGTACTTTCTCAAGCCCGATACAGGGGTTAGGGCAGAATATAAATGTTAAAGCAAAGGTAAAGGATACTAAGGAAGATTTTAAAAAGCAAATAGATGCGTTGACTAACCTTATACAAACAAATAGTGAAGTTTATTCGTCTATGGCGAAGCTTATTAAAATAATAGACGAAACAGATAATGATAAGGTAAAGCAAATGGCAAAGGAAAAAGTATTGGATCCGTTTAATTGGAAATATGAAAATCAGAAGATTATTATTTATCATGACTGGAAACAATTCTTAGCGCAGGAAGAACTGCAAGGACGTAAAGATGCATACACGTCGGATTATGGGCCCATACAGTTGCTTACGATGATAAGGCATTTCGCGGAAATATGGTTTGGAAATTTAGTAGATTGTTTAGAAGGAAAAAGTAAAGCAGATACAAAGGTGGTTGAAGAAAAGGCACGGGAAAACTTTGAAAGCGCTTATTTTTTGAGAAAAGTTCTGGATATAATTGAAGATGAAAAAGGTAGAAATAGTTCTTCGGCAATAAAGGCTAACGAATTTTTTAAAGGTACGGAGAGGATAAATGCGGGTTTATTGAATTTTTCCATAGAAAGTGTCTCTCAATTTCCTGATAAAACCAGTAGAAGTTTTATCTTTAGGAATAATACCTTTATACTTTCCCAAAAGTTCATTAGCAACCCCGGTTTTTCTTGGGGAAATAATCTGGATAGCGCTAATTGCTTCAATTGCTTCTTTAAGAGTAGTCATTTTTTATCCTCCTTAAATACCATAAACATACCATTTTTAGGCGGTGATGTCAATATTATTCTCTTTAACCTTAAAGTAAGAAAGGGTATTTTTATTTTAGTTGTTAAAGGCCGCGGTTTTTCTTCGCCAATAAAACACAACATATTGTTAATTGAAGATACTTATTTGCAGAGGGAGAGCTATAAAAAAGTGTTAGAAGACAAGGGCGACGTTACTGCTATGTGTAATGTAGAAGAGGCGTTAGCCCTTTTGAAGTGTGAAATAGAAGATAAAAATTCTTTTTCAGTTATTCTTAGTGATTATTATTTGGGAAGAGGCCATATGACCGGGGATGATTTTGCTGTAGAAGCGCGCAAATTAGGTATAAAGACCCCAATAGTAATTCATAGCGACGGCAACGCCGGAGATAGATTTGAAATATCCCCAGATGAGATTATTGCTGTATATTGGAAAATAGACCCATTAAAATGGAAAAGACATCCCGGCTTAGAAAGGGTTTTTCAGATTCTTGAAGAGATTGATAGTAAAGATACTTCTTCTCCGGTAAAAGACTTAGCAAAACCTTTTGCCGGTATAACCCGAAAAGAAATAGAAGGGGTAATTGATTATATAAATAGAACTTTGGGGAGAGATGTTTTTACGGGAGATATAAAAAATAAAGTTGTTGAGAAAATTTTTAATATGGGTTTAGAAAAAGACAAAACTTGCCTTGTAGCAGGCCCGGGCAGTGGAGATTACTTACCAATTTTGCTCGCTAAGTCAGGCCTCAAAATAAGCGTTATTGATATAGATGAGTATGAGGTTGGAAGATTAAAATCTTTATATGATTTATTCTATTTAGAACCAGAAGAAACAATTAATTATTATGTTTCTTACAGCGAGCTGAAAGGCAAAAAATTTGATTACATAATGCTTTTGGGTGTTTTACGGGAGAGCGAAGAGTTAGATGCTATTTCATTTTCTTTTGCTTTTATGAGCCCTCTTACTGCAAATTCAAATAGTGTAGATGAAATAAAAGCATACCAGAGAGTTAAGTTGCAAAATCATCTTAAACCTATTATAAGGCGTCTGAATCTTAACGCGGGGTGTATTTTTATAAATACCGTTGGAAGTTTTCCTTCTGCTGAAGAGTGCAAAAAAAGTCCGGTTTATACTTTCGACCGGAGATT
Source organism: Candidatus Omnitrophota bacterium (assembly GCA_043815445.1). Lineage (GTDB taxonomy): Bacteria > Omnitrophota > Gorgyraeia > Duberdicusellales > 4484-171 > JBDRIY01. The sequence continues at coordinate 5,174 of JBDRIY010000058.1, read as the reverse complement.
TTTTCAGTATTTAGATGAGGTTCTATGCGACTTTGGCGAAGAATCCGGCGTTGGCTTCAGGCTGCAGCCTCAAATAGATATAGATAATTTTAGTATGTCTTCTTTAAATTTAGAGGAGAAAAGAGCAGGAGTTGTCTATAAAGCTGAAAAGATAAGTAATTCAAACTCAGAAGTTTCTAAAGGCAGCAGTTTTGAGCCCGCGCCTTGCCTTAACCGCCTCAGCTCGCCGGTAAAAATAACCAGCCCTCCGGATAGATGGCAAATGGCGTATGGCAAATGGCAAATAGCAAATCAACACATTTCCGCCCTTCATATAGATAAAGAATTTTATTATTCCAGCCCAATTGAAGATATTAAGTTTTTGAAAGATAAGTTATTTTCTGCGGTAGGCTTGGCCGCGGGGCTCGATTCTTTCTATGAAGATAGTGTGATGTTCTATAAAGAAGGAAACTCTAATTTTACCGATACGGAATCTGTGAGTAGCCGGGGGCAGGTTGACAAGGGGTTTGGCGCGAACCAAAGGGTTAGGCAGAGAAGCGTTGCCAGTGAGTTTTTTGCTGATTCTTTTCTGGTTAACAGCGGCGAGTTTTTTGAAGTCTTGTTCACCTTTGGGGGTGAATTTTATATTGAACATATAGCAGATATAGATTATTTAAGGCCAAGATCTTTCTGGACTTTAGCAAACGGTATCCACCCTTTTTCTTCAGCTTCTTCAATAGAGTCTTTTAATGATTGGATGTATTTGGGATTAAGGGGAAGTTTTGCTTCAATTTCATCAATAAGCCATCCCGCGGGATTTGAAGTTTTTGAAGCGTATTCTTTATCAGAAAGCCGATCTACCAACGCTTCATCAATAACAGATAGAACATCTAAAAAGGCGGGTGTATCAAAAATAAAAAGTTGTGGAATCCCGCTTTTATCAACAACTATTCCCGCTTTGGAATTTTTATTAAGTTTTAGCTTTGAAGCGATAGATTTAGTCCAGGCTACTAATTTAGCGCCTTTAAGTTCTTTAACTATTAATCCATTCTTTTTATTGCTCATAATTTTTCCCTTTAAATTCCCTTTTTCCATTATAAACATACCATTTTTAGGAGGCGGTGTCAAGATTATTCCGACTGACCTTAAACTATCTTCCAGTATCCAGTATCCAGTATTAATAATTTCCTCCCCCATAAAAACCGCTGACGAAACATTTTATGAGGGGACAGAAAGGATAACAGTAACTTCTAACCGGCGTTTGACTGTTATTGCTAAAATTATCTTTAAAATTTTGGTGTTAGAAGAAGGCAAGGATATAGATAGTATTATTAAGGCTGATTGTGACCGTATTTTTATTGTTCATCTTGCGGATACCCCGCCTGAAATATCAATTCCTCAGGAAATTATTGAAACCTATCAAGAATTTAGAGAAACTAACCAGTTATTTAATTTATCAGGAAAATTATCTTATGAAATTACCGATGCCTTTGAGTATCAATATATCTATTACACTTTTGATTTAATAAAACAATGCGTTGATGAGGGCTGGGTATGGTTAAAGCAAGATAATATAAAGAACGCTATTAAGAAATTAAGCCAGGCGTTAAAGCTTTTTAAATATATAAAACCCTTCTGCAAAAAACGAAAAGATTGGAGGCTGGATAATGCCCTTTGGTACGGCCCGAATAAGCAAATACTGAATTTGAAACACGCGATTACTATCGAAATTCAGGATAAAAAATCTAAGCCTAAAAAGCGCGTTATATTCCAAGTCATCAGAGGCAAAAAAACCTCCAGCCCGGTTGTAGATTTGAAGCAGTTAAAGTGCGATATCAATCTTAGAATTAAGAATGAGTTTGTTCAGACTGAGCCTTGGCTGACAAGGGCTGCTTATGTTCGGACAAAGTTATTTCAGCCGGGCAGAGCTGTTAAGGGAGAGCCGGCTTTGGAGAGATATATACCTGATCTGATACATATTGTTGCCCGGGCGCTTCACTTGAAGAAATGGTTGGCGAGAAATTGTGTGGATAATCCTTTTCTTATTTCAGAAGGAAATAAAGAGATGGTTTGGCAGGAGATTGACGGGTTAAAGAAATTTGCCAAGAGAAATAAGTTATCTTTGATTAACCAGAATACAGAAGATGAGCGAAGAATGCTTTCGGGGGGCTTGGCGGCAGGCGATAAGCTTGAGAGCGGACGGGAAGAATTGAAGATTTACTTTGACCCTGTTGAGCAATCCTGGGTTATAGCTTGTCCTACTGCTTTAGGGGGAGAGGTTGTTTTAATAGTTGTTAAAGGGAACCATTTTCCCCAGGTTTCGGATTCCGCTTATATTAAGAAAGCTATTCTTTGTTCTGAAGCTGGGAGCGTTGAGCCGGATTTAGACGATATTGTTGGAACAACTAAAGAGGCCGCGGGCGTGTTAGGCGTGGGTATGGAAGGAATAGGATTAGATGTTTTATGGCGGCCAAGGCATTTTGATGATATAGAAGGGCTTCTTAGCGAGGGATTAAACGTAAGAGTCAATAATATCCAAAAAATGGATGAAATGCTTAAAAAGAGCTCCAAAGGCGTAATATTTAACGAAAATTTAATAATTAGAAGACACGGCGATTTCTCCGCGGGTTTAGGAATGGCTTTTGGCCGGCGCATTAATACACGTTTTCAGCAGGTTCGCACTCATATGATGTTTGGAGTTGGACGGGCGACCGAAGGAATTGCTTTAGGGCTTTTAGGAGATTGCTGTGAATTTAAAGTAAAAATGCGGCTTTGCAATGAAAATGGAAAAACAGAGTTTGACGAGTTAGTAGAAGCAATGCTGGAAAGGGTGGGTATTACCGGGCCTGGCCAAGAAAGCGGTAGATGCTGGCTGGATGATTATACCAATAAAGATTTTCAAGGTAATCAAGATATCGCTATACTCGCGGCCGCGGTTAATGATAGCATTATTCCGATGTTTAAGGGCCTGCGAAAGAATAGAAAAGAGCATGAAGTTGTTGATGTCGCGGTTATTCGTAAGAACGGCCAAAAAATGATTTCCACAATTGGCTATGAAACAAAAAACCATCAATTGCAGAGTAAACCGGATCCTGAAGACCCGTCGCATAAATCATTGCGTTTTTATAGGAGGTCTGAAACTTGTTATGAATTCGGCAGGATTGAAAAAAGTAAAGAATATTTAGATAAAGGTATGTCCGCGATGAATGGTAATAAAGGAATAACTGAGGTTCATAGAGCAATTTGTCTTGATAATTATACTCATATAAAAACTTTTCTTGAAGGAATTCTTGTCTTGCTAACTAAGCCGGAAGGCGCGATTATGGAGGCTATGGATATTTTTTATCAAGCGCTCACTTTATTCCATAGTAAGATTTTTAATCCCGCCAGCCTTTTTAAGAAAATCGGCTTTTTTTATTTAAACGTTGATCCGGATACAAGAATACGCTATAAATCCGGAAGAAATTTTTTATGCGGCCGGACAGAAAAGGATCAATTAAAAGATACAGAATACCTTAAATTTATTGAACGCCAGTTAGAAGTTTATGAGAAATACCCGCCTAGAAAAGGTAGTAGGGATGGACAGGGATTAATTTTATTAAAAGAACACAAAATTTTAATTCAAAAGAGAATAAGCGGACTAGACCCGGATAATCAGGCTTTAATTCTTGAATTAGGGCAAAGTTTTGACAAGATGGCTGACGCGTTTATAGGGCTTAAATTCGGTATTACCGCTGTAGAGCTCAGGCGTTTAGCTATTGATTCTTACAATGACGCTCCGGAAGCGGATTGGGGGGGGATCTTAATGTTTAAAGCTATATTAAGAGCGGCGGAGGATTACATAAAATTAAATTTTAAGAATAAAGCTCAAAAAGAACTTGAACGAATCCTTGAGTTAAAGGAGTTTAAAGAAATATATATCGGCCGGACAGTAAATATTATAAGAAATTGCGTAAATAAAGGGAAAAAGCTTACAAAAGATTTAGAGATAACGCTTCAGCAAGCGGAGAAAGACGCGGTATCAGCGCGTTTTATGCATTATTTTTCAATTTTAACAGCCGCGGAAAAATACCTTGAAATTGAATTGACGCGGAAAAAAGATAAGGATAAAGAATGTAAAATAAAGGTTATCGAACGTTTTGGCAAATGGCTGAATAAATGTAATATTTGTGATATTCAGATTAAAAAGGATAGTCAAAATAAGAAAGATATTTGTTTTTGCTTTGAGGTTAGAAATTCAGATAAAACTATAACCGGGAGCATTGCTGATTTATGTGAAGGAAAGTTTCCTAAAAAAATATCCAGCCCGATAAAACTTGTTTCATCTTCTCCGGCGCGGGCAACGTTTCTGCCGGCAGGGGCAGACGAAATTTCTAATAAATGGATAGAGCTTAGAGACCGCGGAGATTATAACAAAATCTCAGGAGTTGAGCCTGCTGTTCCGCTGGTTCTTTGGCCGCGGAAAAAGCGCGATATAGAATTAGAAAATTACTACCGCGAAATTACTGAACGGGGCGTAGATAAGCAAAAAGTAAAAGATCCCGTGAAAGAAGTTAAGAAATTTACCGCGATAGTTGAGCGTAAAAAGAAGGAAATAAACAGCCAAAATGATGAATTTAAGGATACTTGGCTGTCTTTTGTGGATATTTTAGCGAATGACCCTATTGGCCAAAAGTTATTCGCTGATCAAATTTGGGCTATATTTGAAGCTTATAAGGTATGCCCTAATATAAGGTTTATGCCGGCTATGGTTAAAAACGCGGAAGATATAAAAGCTGTAAAGCAAAGGATAAAAGAGATTATTCCTGAATTTTTTGATTCGGGAATTAACATTGGTTCTATGATAGAGGTAAAAAGCGCTTTTGATGATATTGAAAATATCGCTAAAGAAGTAGATTTTCTTAGTATCGGCTCTAATGATTTACAGCGGGAGACAAAAGAAAGCCTTAATCATAATGAAATTGTGGGTATGTTTGATAAAGCGTTTAAGATTTGCGCTAAGTATCTAAAAGAGTTGGAGGTCTGCGGAGACGCGGCCTGTGACCCGGAGTCAGTATCGCGTTTTATTAATTTACAGGATAAATACCTCAAAGAATTCGGCCGCGATATGAAACTTAATCTAAGTATGCCGCCGATTAGTATGCCATTTATGAATTGGTTTATCGCTGAAGCGGAAAAAGAAGAGAGGAAAAAAC